>JAKEIB010000014.1 GCA_022614705.1 Planctomycetota bacterium
AATGAGCTTCCCGACAACTCGGCGCGAATGGCACGCGGCGCGAACAACACGGTGCCGATCAATTGGCGCCAGCCAGACAGCATGTGTTGCGGGAAGTCGGCCGGTTTGAGATGCACGTTATCCTGCCAATCCCATTGGGGCGGCCCATTCATCGCCAGATAGTTCGTCGAGATGCGATATTTCACCAGCGACGATTCCCACTCGTTCGACAGGATGGCCGACCAGAACAGCCACAATCGCTGCTCGTTGTCGATCCACAGGACGGGGTTGCAATCGGGATGTCCGGGGGTGTCGGCGAGCAAGAACGGCTCGCCCCACTCGGCCGTTTGGGCCGCTTTCCGCGCGCCCATGATGCGGACGTTGTCGGCTTTGCGTTCGCCGGATCCTTGGAACCAGGCGGCCAGCAGCGAGCCATCGGAAAGCTCAACGATGCTGGACGAGTGGACATGATCCTTCCACTGCTCGGGAAAGATAAATGTGCTCTCAACGATTTCGGTGGGAGCCGGCGCCCGACTGAGGCGCAGGTTTTCCCCGCTCATGCGCTCCGTCAACAAGGTCAGGCACGCCAGGGCGATCAGCGTGAGTCGCGGCGAGCGTGTGCGCATGGTGCCCCTGATGACGGAATACAGTGCCAATCGGGCGCGCTCCGCGCGGGGCCTTAAGGACGCCGAACCCCTCGACAGAAAATCGCGTAACGCTCAAATTAAGGGGACGCCGTGATACGCAGCGACGTCAACCAGCGAAAAAGCAGGCCGGATATGGGTCTATCCATTGTTCTTCGACCTACGCAGGCAGGGTTCATGAGCCGAATAAGTCACCCAGCCCGAATTACGCGAACAACCGGCATGCTCAGTCAGCCAAAGAATCGACGTTTGAAAGCCCTGGGATCGCGTGGCTGATACGCAGCACGAAGTTTATCGAGAAATTTTGAGAACCAAGCCAGCAATGGCGCCCCGACGTGCATAAAGCCGCGACCGCTGGTCGCGGATTCAGCGCGGCGCACAGGAAGTCGTGTCGATTCTTTCAGCGGCTCCCCACAACCCGCGACCAACGGTCGCGGCTTTACGGAACGACCGGGGATCCGACAGTCGCGGATAGTCGCCGGTGAAAACTGGTTGGGCAATTGGTTGCGGCCGAAACGGGAGGCGAAGGCTCGGCTGCCGATTCAGTGCGCCGCACGATCCATTGCGGTCCGACTTTCGGGTCGCGAAGGCAGGACAGCATATCGAGAATTGCGCTCGCGATGCTGGGGTAGACTGGGCAGTGCTCGCGAGCGCCGGCTAGCGCAAAGGGCGTCGCGTTTGGCAGATGGTAATACGGAATCCTTGCATAGCGATGGTGGGTGCCGTGATAGTCGTTGTAGAGCATCGCCGACGAGACCAGCTTCGAGTAGCGGTGCCGGTCGACAACGGTGCGGGTGAGGCCGAGGACCGTTTCGCCGTGAAGTCCCAAATGTTGCTCGAACTTGTTGAGCGTCTGCAGCATTCCGGAAATCGCCATCGGCACGATCGTGCCGACGAGCAGCGGAATCCATAAGTTGAATACGTAGCTTGCCGCCAGCACTGCGGTCCACACCAGGGCGCAGGCCACGTAGCCGCGGACGATGAGCGCGCGCTCGCGAGGCGACAGCGGGCCGACGACCACCGACCGCAGGAATAGCAGCGGCGTGTAAATGTAGCCAAGCACGATTTCGGCTAGCGCCGCCGCGATGCGAACCGGCCGCGATATGCCGGGCGAATTAAATGGCCAAAGTTCCGGATCGCTCGAGCGGGCCAAGTGTGCGTGGTGCCTGGCATGAGCAAATCGGTACGCGTGCAGCGGCGTGAACCCCAACGTCCCCACCGTATGGCCGAAGGCCTCGTTGAGCCAATGCACGGGGTGCATCCGGCCATGGCTGGCATCGTGGAACGCCAGCACGAATACGAACATCACGGAGCCCAGCGCGGGCCAGATGACGAGCAATAGCGGCCAGTACGCCGTCGAAAGACTGACCGCCGCAGCCTGCAGCGCTACCATCGCGGCCAGCAGCGGCCAAATCCAGCGCGCGGGCCAATGGTCGAACTCGTGCAGCCGGGCGGCGTCGGCCCGCGTGCTGGCGGGGGTTTGACTGCTGGTCGAATGCCCACACATGTTCGAGCTCGCGCAGACCCAACGGGGCTGCAGGAGACGACTTCCGAGCGTAGAAACCGGTCGGAGCGGCATCGCGTCGGCCCCGCTCAACGCCAAATGCCGTCAGTTTCACTCATCGGAACGCGGCAGGGGCAAGTTTGAGCCGATGCATGGCTGAGACGCGGGAGAATCCTTATGAAAGACGGATGAACAAGTCATTGCGAATTTACCGCCCAGATCGACGACGCAGTTGACTGGTCCGCGCTCGTGCCTGTGCGTTTGCGCGGGAGTGCGGGATAACATGATTAAGCCGCGCGCAACGGTCGCAACGTGCCTGCTTTATTGGCGTCGTCGGTCACTCTGGACCGAAGCGGTCGCCGATGGTCACGCGATTGCCGCGGACGAAGTCGCCGGCGGGCATGGAGCGTTTGCCGGCGGGTTTGCAGTTCTCGACGATTTCGAGCGCGGCGTCGGCCGTAGCGATGAGGAGGCGGCGACGATTTAAGGCCCCCGGGCAGTCTACTCCCGATTTGGCTCGCCAGCCGCCATGCGCTGAATATCTTCGAGCGTGGTCTGATCGACCCAATCGTGGCGCTGTTGCGAATAGTCGCCGTTACCGGTCTCGAATTGCTGCAGAAAGCGGATCATGTCGGCCCGTCCGAGTCGTTCTTCGAGTGCTGCAAATCCCTCACGGCGGACTTCATCCAGGGTTCTTTGCATCGTCTTGCTCCTTTAGCCAATCAACAGGATTGGCAATTCTCACACTGAACTCATCGGCAATTTTCCGGTTCCGACGTAGGAGCCGGTCGTCGCAGGTTAGCAGAACGTCGGCATCAAGTGTTTCGGCAGCGGCGACGTGCATTGCGTCTGCCGCGTGAAGACCTAAATTCACCAGCTCGCGCGCTCGGTCGAATATACTTGAGCTCAAATCTATTCTACTCGCTGGCAGGAGTTGGAGCACGCGTCGGCGCCGAATGTCGTCGGTTATAGCGGACGTTTCAATCTCGGCCATACGGGATGAAACTTGTTCCCATCGGCCGGCGTCGATGTGGTCCAAAAGAATGGTCACTGCCTCGGATTCGAGCCGAATTCGAGATTGCGATTGATCGTCGAAAGGCCGGTTCAAGCAAGACACGTCGAGGTATATCTTCATGACACTTTTGACTCAAGCTGGGCCGAAGCGGTCGCCGATGGTCACGCGATTGCCGCGAACGAAGTCGCCGGCGGGCATGGAGCGTTTGCCGGCCGGTTGGAGTTCTTGGATTTCGAGGGCGTCGTCGGCGCTGGCGATGAGGAGGCGGGGGGACGATTCGATTACGGCTCCAGGGGTCTGCGGGGTCGCTGAAGCGACGCCCGCCGTCGTGGGAACTACGGCGACGCGGTCGATGTTGAGGCGCAGCGGGTCAGCACCGGCGCAGTGCCAATATGTAAAGGCGCGGGGCCAGGGACGGAGGGCTCGTATTTTGTTTCTGATTTCTTGCGCGGGGCGCGACCAGTCGATGGCGCCTTGTTCTTTTTTGAGGCGCGGCGCTTTGGAGGCTTGGCTGGCGTCCTGAATGATCGGCTTCGTCGTGCCGGATTCTAGTCCGTCGATCACTTCCAGGACGGCAGCCGCGCCCATTGCGGCGAGGCGTTCTTCAAGTTGAGCGGCGTCTTCGTCGCGGTCGATGGGCGTACGCTGTTGGGCGAGGAGCGGACCGGCGTCGAGGCCGGCCGTCATGTGGATGACGCTGTTTCCGGTTTCGCTTTCTCCGCAAAGGATGGCCCATTGCACGGGGGCGGCGCCGCGGTATTTGGGGAGCAGCGAGCCGTGCAGGTTGATGCCGCCGAGGCGCGCGGTGGCAAGCGTTTCGGGACGGAGGATTTCGCCATAGTCGCAGACAACGAGAAGGTCGGCGGTGAAGGAAGCCAGGCGCGATTGGGATTCAGTCGAGTTGACCGTTGGTGGAGACCAAATGGGAATGTTGAGTTCCTGCCCGGCGCGCTGAAGTGGACTCGCGGTGGGTGTGTGGCCTTGGGGGGGGCGCGTAACCACGGTGAGCACGTCGTGGCGGCTATTAACGAGCGCCCGCAACGTGGGGACCGCGAACGGGCCGGTGCCTAGCATGATGAGCCGCATCGTGTTCGTGATTCGTGCCGGTTGCAAGATAGTGGGCGAACAGTTTGTTTACGAACAGTGGGAGAGTGGGAGACGGGGAGATTCGTTAATAACGCTGTCTCTGAATCTCCATCTCCCCCTCTCCCCCTCTCCTTGTCTCCCCCTCTCCAATGCGCCGCTAAACGCGCTCAAGTTCTAAGTCGTTCCAACTCGGCAAGTCGCGCCGCCAACTGCGCCGCGTCGGCGATTTCCCCAGTCTCGCGGCGGCTTTGGAATACCAGTTCGAACTCTTCGAGCTTGTCGCGAATGGCGGCCAGCTGCGTGGGGCCGAGGCGGTCGATGAACAGTGTGCCGTCGAGGTGGTCGGTTTCATGTTGCAAGATGCGGGCCATAAGGCCTTCGGCATCGGCGGTGATTTCATTTCCTGAGAGGTCGTAGGCCTGCACCTTGATCGTCGTGTTGCGCGTGACGGGCGCGTGCACGCCGGGGATGCTCAGGCAACCTTCTTCGTCCTCCTCCTGGCCGCGACCGGCGCTGAGCACTGGGTTGATGAATACGCACTCCGTTTCTTTCGAGTCGCGATCGCCCTCCGGATTGGCCACGAACAGTCGATAGGGCAGGTCGACCTGATTGGCGGCCAGTCCGACGCCTTCGTGCTCGTACATTAGCTCGAACATCTCCTCGACGATCTTGCGCAGCTCAGCGTCGACGCGTTTGAGCGGCTTCGAGGGGTGCCGCAGTGTCGGGTGGGGATAATGAATGACTTGAAGGGGCAACGGACGCTCCGTGAATAATTCTGCGAACAGGAACTGAGCATAGGATTATAGAGAGCGTGCAAGCTCGGGCGAAGTGTAGTCCTGTCGCTCCGCGACAGGTTTCTTTTCGCGGAGCGAGAAGACTACACTGGACTCAGTTTTGGCCGAGCGCTAGAATCGCGCGGGGCAGTGTAACTCTTTTTGCGGCAACGTCCATCACAATGACGCAACAGTCACCGCCATTCATTGAAACGGTTCCGGAGCGGCTTGTGCCGGCCTGGGTGTTTTCGATTCTGTTTCACTTTTCGGCGATCGTGTTGCTCGGCCTGGCGATACAGCCGGCGCCGCGCGGGGCGGCGGAGGAAGCGGGTCGGTCGGCCGGCATCGTATTGAAGACAACGAGCGCCGAAGGCGACCTGTACGAGGGCGAGGAGGACTTGGGCGATTCGGCCGACGCGGCAGAGGAGTCGCCGCCGGCGGATTTGTTGTCCGTGTTGCCGAACGAACCTGCGACTTCGAGCGTCGGCGAAAGCAAGCCGCAGGAACCGACGCCCGGCGCGGGGACGCCGGCGGGCGGCGGTCAACCGGATGCGGGACAGTTCACGAAGGGAGGCGGGCGGCGCGGGTCGCCCGGCGGAGGCGGTTACGCGCACGTGAGTGTGTTCGGCGTTCAAGGCGAGGGCAACAAGTTCGTCTATCTGTTCGACCGATCCGCGAGCATGGAGGGCGCGCCGCTGGCGGCGGCCAAGCGGCAACTGATCGAAAGCCTGGCGTCGCTCGACAGTGTCCATCAATTTCACATCATCTTCTTCAACACGAAGATCCAGTCGTTCGATGTCACGGGCGGCGGGCGGCGGATCGCGTTCGCCACCGATCGCAACAAGCAGCTGGCCGCCAATTTCGTCGGCGGCCTCACGGCCGACGGCGGCACCGACCGGCTGACCGGACTGCGCGAGGCAATCCGTTTCGCGCCGGACGTGATTTTTTTCCTCACCGATGCCGACGACCCGATGGCGCCCAGCGAGCTGGCCGAGATCGCGCGGATGAACGGCCGCGCACAAGCCGCGATCTGCGTCATCGAATTCGGCCGGCGGCAGTCGCCCTCGCCCGGCAACTTCCTGGTGGAGCTGGCGCGGCAAAGCGGCGGACAGTATGGGTACGTGAACACGGCAACGCTGTCGAAGTAGAGGAGGAGAGTGGGAGACGGGGAGAGGGGGAGTTTCGATGAAACTCCTCAAACAGAGTCTCCCCCTCTCCCATTCTCCCCCTCTCCCACTCTCGTAACACGAGCTTGCAAAAGTTAATGATTCAGCTCCTTATTATCACCCCGCTCGCGCAAGCTGCGAATCATCCGCCGGAGACGTTTTTTGAGATCGTCTTTTCGGGCGGTCCCGTGGGCATCGCGATTATGGTGCTCATTATTCTGTGTTCGATTGCGGCGCTGGCGCTGTCGGTGGAGCAACTGCTGACGCTGCGCGCGTCGGTGTTGATGCCGGAGGGGCTGCGCGAGGGGGTGCAGCAGCAGCTTGCCGCCGGCAACTTGAAAGGCGCGTTTCAAGCGTGCGATGCGCAGCCGAGTTTTCTCGCATTTCTGATTCGAACGAGTCTGTCGGAGGCCGAATCGGGCTGGACGGCCGTCGAGAAAGCGCTCGAAGACGCGGCCGCCGAGCAGACGGCGCGGCTCATGCGGCGTGTCGAGTACCTCGCGGTAATTGGAAACATCGCGCCGATGCTGGGACTGTTGGGCACGGTGGTCGGCCTGCTGTTCGCGTTTCACGAAGTGGCCAGCACGCAAGGCGTGGCGCGGGCCGCGGATTTGGCCGACGGTATTTATCACGCGCTCGTGAGCACGGTCGGCGGGCTGATCGTGGCGATTCCGGCGATGGCGGTTTACGCCGCGTTTCGCAATCGCGTCGATCAACTCGCGGCGGAAGCGGCGTACACGGCGCTGCACGCCCTCGCGCCGGTGAAACGAATTCTGGTGTCGACGCGCCCGTCGCCGTCGACCACTCCGCCCCCGGCCGGAACACGCTGATGCGAACGCCGCTGCGCCGAAGCTCGACCTCCACGCAAATCAACATGACGCCGATGATCGACGTCACGTTTCTGCTGATCATCTTCTTTTTGCTCAGCAGCCATTTGGCGCAGCAGGAAACGCAGTTGGAGCTCGAGCTGCCCACCGCGGCCAGCGGCCGTCAGGCGACGGATGACGATCGGCCGCGGCTATCGGTGAACGTGCGTGCGGATGGCAGCGTGATGTTGGGAAGCACGGCGACGACGCCGCAAGACATGAGCGGTCGGCTGCGGATCGAGCGCCAGCGGCTCGGCGACGACATGGAAGTGCGCATCCGTGCCGATCGCGCGGTGCCGTACGGCGCTGTTGAGCCAGTTTTATTATCGTGTGCGGATGCAGGAATATGGAATGTGACGTTCGCGGTGTTCAAAAAGGTCGAGGGTCAAGACTCGAGAGTCGAGAGTCAGAGTCGGTAATCCCTGCCACCGCTTGCGGTTTAGCTTATGCACGTACCCACTCACCACGACGATCGCCGGCAAACGGACATCGCCATGACGCCGATGATCGACGTCGTGTTTCAACTGATGATCTTTTTCATCTGCACGGCCAGCTTCCAGGCGGCGGAGGAGTTCCTGCCATCGAATTTGGCCATCGCCAGCGGTACGAGCACGCCATCGCCAATCGAAGTCCAGCCGGAATTGGAGCGAATCGTGGTGCGAGCGACCTACGTCGATGGCAAAACGAATTGGGTCGTGAACGACCGGTCGTGCGCGACGTCAGCGGAGGTGCGGCAAGTGCTGCGCGCCGTGGCGGAGATCGACCGAACGCTACCCGTGGTTCTGGACGTGGCCGACGCCGTGCCTCTCGGCGATATGATCGACGTCTACGACCTGAGCCGGCTTGCGGGGTTTGAGAAGATTCAGTTTGCAGCGAAGAAGAAGTAATACGGAAGTCTTAACCACGGAGGACACCGAGCACACTGAGTAATGCAAGAGACGAACTGCTATGGGAAGAAAAAGAAATTGGATGGTATTCCGTACTAGATGACAAACCCCGAAGTAGTTTTTGTTCTCAATAATGCTTCGGAGCAATTCATCCCTTTATTAATGCAAAAATCCTATGTCCAAAATTCATTCACCGTTATCAACGATGACATACCTAAAAGCGTGGTTGTTCTGTGCCATCGTCACAATTGTCTTATGTTTCTTCATTGGCATTCCGTTCGGAGTCGTTTTGGGCGTGTCGCTAGGACTGTTAGAAGTTGCCAAGGAAAATGCTCGTGTGGTCGCCCAAATACTTGGTTTCAGTAGTGTCCGGCTATAAGTCGAACAGTTTCAGTTGGTTAGGGTCGGAGGATTCTGGAAACGGTTGATGTTTGGCGGTGAGGGCCTCAAACAGCGG
>JAKEIB010000150.1 GCA_022614705.1 Planctomycetota bacterium
AGCCGCAGGTCGACGCGATAGGCCGCGCCCAACTCGGTCGGCTCGGTGAGCAGCCGGATCACCTCTTTCGCCAGCCGCTCGAAGTATTCCTGATTGCTGACCACGCGGCGCGCGTCGGTCTGACCGTCCTCGTCGTACAGAAAGATGAGATCGATGTCGCTCGAATAATTCAACTCCACGCCGCCCAGCTTGCCGAGCCCGAGCACGACGAACCGGCTTCGCTCACCGTCCGAACGCAGCGGCGTACCGT
Source organism: Planctomycetota bacterium (assembly GCA_022614705.1). Lineage (GTDB taxonomy): Bacteria > Planctomycetota > Planctomycetia > Pirellulales > Lacipirellulaceae > JABDGM01. The sequence continues at coordinate 251 of JAKEIB010000150.1, forward strand.
ACTGCTCGTGCAGGTAACGCTGCGCGTAGTCGAGCGCCGCCTCGACGATCGCGTCGGCCAAATACGATATCTGCCGCGTGACCGTTTCGACCGGCTGATTGCGTACCACGTCGCCGTACGCGATGCGCAGCGTTTCCCGCCGCTTGTACCGCCGCAGCGATGCCATGACCTCCGAGTAGTTGCCGAGTGCGCGCACTTCGTTCACGAGCTCTTCGACGAGCGCCGCCCTCGCGACGGGATGACCCTCGGTCATCCGCAATAGGTCATACGCCTCCTGGTCCACCACCAACAGATCGCTGAGATGCTGACTCGTGGAGAAAATTTGCAGCAGGTTCGGCAAGGCATTCGGATCGCGCTCGAACAGCGCCGCGGTGGCCATCGGATTGCGCGACGTGGCGACGAACCGCTCCAAGTTGTTCATCGCCATGTCGGGATCGGCCAGCATCGGCGCCGCGGCGGCAAACTGCTCGCTAATCTGCGACAGCAGGTCGAGCGTCACCCCGTGCTCGGCCATCCGCGTGAAATTCAAATGCGCGGCCGGGAGATTGGCCACCCGCAGCGAGCGCAGCCACGGCTCGGCCTCGTGGGCATCATCCAGACAAGAGCGAAGGCGGTCGATGTCGATCATGACAGCGCGCGTGTTGATCCCGGAGACCGCCTGACGAGAAACTACATTGTAACTTGTTGAGCCGACAAAGTCATGGGGCTTTTGGCGGCCCACATCGGGTAGCTGGGGCCAGCGTCCACGATGCCCGAAGTCGTCGCACGGGTAAGGGAATCACGTTGCGTATGTATCCTCTGCGACCTAATATTGATACAGTGATATCGACCGCGGGCAACTCGCATGGTCACCTTTCGAGGCAAGTCATGGCACAAGCAAAATCCAATGAGCGCGCAATCAAGCAGGCCGTCAAAGAAGCGCTTATGGAAACTCTGCACGAACAGAAGGCCCTTCTTCGCGAAGTGTTTGCCGAAGTGCTGGAAGATTTCGCCCTTGTCGAAGCCGTGCATGAGGGTCGAAAAACGGGATTGGTTAGCCGCGATGCCGTGCTTCGCACGCTGCGGAGCAAATGATGACGGTAACTTTCCGAAGGAGTTTCACGCGAGACTTGCGGAATATCAAAGATCGACGTGTTGCGGCCAAAGTCCAACAGGCCATCGAAAATGTCGAGTCAGCGGACACGCTCGGCGACATCGCGAATCTCAAGAAATTAGCAAACACGTCCAACTTCTATCGCATCCGCATAGGCGACTACCGAATTGGCGTCGCCATCGAAGGCAACGTGGTCGAATTCGTGCGCTGCCTTCACCGACGTGACTTGTATCGCTACTTCCCCTAGCCGCTCTGCGCTTCAAGACCAATCGGCAACGTTAACTTGACCAACTCCGGCCCCGTGTGCCGTGTCACGACTTCGCCGAATAGCGTATGGGCGTTGGCGTCGTAAATTACGATCGGCAAGAAGTGGCCGATCTGGCGGCGGTTACCGGTGAAGACCACGATGCGGTCGCAGTGCGTGCGGCCGGTGAGTTGAAGTTGCTCGCTGAAGGCCGGGGGCGGGGACGCCCCGGCTCGCTCGGAATTCGATGCAACATCCTCTCCCATAGCTTTCTTTTCGGCCGCTTTACTAGGGCCTTCGACAAGCACTGTCATTTCCTGCCCGAGAAACGCGTGATTGTCAGCCTCGCTGATTTCGTTCTGAAGAGCGAGTAGCTCGTTGTTGCGGCGGCGCTTCACCTCGTCGGGCACGTCATCGGCAAACAGTTCGGCCCCCTTGGTGCCGGGCCGCTCGCTGTACTTGAAGATAAAACTGTTCTTGAATCGCGATTCGCGCACGAGATCCATCGTCATCTGAAATTCGTCGTCGGTTTCGCCGCAAAAGCCGACAATGAAGTCGCTGGTCACCGCTACGCCAGGAATCCAGTCCCGCGTACGGGAAAGCATTTCGCGATACTCCTCCACGGTGTAGCCGCGTTTCATCCGTTGCAACACCGCGTTGGAGCCGCTCTGTACGGGCACGTGCAGGTATTTGCTCACCTTCGGCAAATCGCGCACTGCGGCGAGTAAATCGTTCGTCATGTCCTTCGGGTAGTTGGTCACGAACTTGATCCGCTCGATGCCCTCGATCTCATGCAGGCTTTCCAACAAATCGCTCAGCCGCCACGTCCGATCGCCGTCGCGATAGCGGTAGCTGTTGACCGTCTGCCCGAGCAGCGTGATCTCCTTGCAACCCTCGCCCGCCAATTGACGCGACTCGGCCAGGATGTCGCGCGGTGGCCGGCTTTGCTCGGGCCCGCGCACGCTCGGCACGATGCAATACGTGCAGAACTTATCGCAACCGATCATGATCCGTACATATGCCTGATATGGCGTCGGCCGCATCGACGGGTCGCGCAGCGGGTCGAAGCTTTCGTGACTCCGCTCGATCTGCGCCCGGCTGCCGTCCTTACGGCCGAGGCTGACTTCCATCTGCTGCGTGCGCGAACCGCCTTGAGCGCGAATCTCCCGCACCAGCGCCGGCACCTGATGTAATTGCCCCGGTCCTACCACCAGGTCGACATACGGCGCCCGCTTGAAGATGAGAGCCTGATCCTTTTGAGCCATGCAGCCCAAGACGCCGATCACTTTGCCCGGCTGCTCGCGCTTGGCGTTTTTGAGCCGGCCCAGCGCGCTGTAGATTTTGTCCTCGGCATGTTGGCGAACGCTGCACGTATTGAACAGGATCGTGTCGGCGTCGCTGGCACTCGCTGTCAGCTCGTAGCCGTCTTTGCGCAAACTGGCGACGACGAGCTCACTATCGAGCTCGTTCATCTGGCAGCCGACGGTTTCGATGTAGAGTTTCATTCAGCTAAACCGCAAGCGGTAGTCTACGCCGCGTCGTGAGTCCGTTCGTCATGCGGCCGCTTCGCGCGTTTGCGATGGGCGGCCACTTGCCGCTGCACATCGGCGACCAATTGATCGCGACGCCGCCGCATCAACCGCACCAGCGCCATCACGGCCACGTAGGCCGCAACGCCTAGCAAAACCGTATCCGCGCGAGTCAACGCTTCCATAATGCCGCCTCCATGCCACGAACCACTAATGATACCGCGCGGCCGCGACGAAGTAAGGCTTAGAATTGTAGTCGGGCTGTATCGGACGCTGCTCCCCCGTCAGGCACCGCCTGATTTACCTCGGCGGCGGCGGCAATTGAAGCGTCGAATTCGACGCGGTTCGCACTTCGCTCAATCGTCGCAGCGAGCGTAACGCATCTTGAAACTCGGGCCGGGCCTGTAACGCAGCATACTCCGGCCGGCGCGACACTTCCTCGTAACGCGACGTCGCCTGCTGCAACGCCTGTTGGCTTGGCGCGGCGTTTGGCGTGTACACCTCCGGCGGTAGCGCGAGATAACGCTTCCAGTTCTCGTCCAAATTTGCGGCCAATTGACGCGACGCCCTATCGAGCTGTTGCCGCGCCGATTCGGTGTCGCCCGAGTTCTGTCCCGCCGCGACCCAGCCGCCCGTCGCTGCCGCCTGCACGGGAATGCCGGCCGCCGGGACGACCGCCGAGTATGCCGTCAGAACTTGCAGCAGTTGCATCGTCGACGCCGGCATCGCTCCCGGCGGCTGATAGTAAATCGCTTCTGCATTAGGGTCGAGCGAAATCACCGACCCGTCGATCGACACGCCGACAAACGCGCCGCGTGCGCGCGAGTACGACAGAATCTCCGCCTGTAGTTGCAAATCGGTTGCCGCCGACGTCTGCCGGCCGACCGGCCCCGCGGACGCCGACGCATCGACGCCGATCTTCATCGTGCCGCGCAACAAGTTGGCCACGCTCTGCTGCGTGCGAAACACGAGCACGAGGTCCGTCGCCTGCACGCCGATCTGATAGCCGAAGCTGCCGCCGGTGATCTGGATAAATCGCGGCGGTTGCCACGCGCCCTGCGCGTCGCGAATCACCAGCACGCCGCGCCCATGTTGCACGCCGACCACAAACGCCCCGCGCACCATGCTGGGCACGATCGCCACCGCCTGCGCCTCGGCCAGCAGCGACCGCGGAATCTCATTCTGCGGCATCACCATCGCCTGCGCAAACGCATTCGTGGCATTCACCACTATCGCATCCGACGGATTCGGCTGCACGATGATTTGAGCGTCAACGCGGGGAGACCACGTCAGAGCGATTGTGAGCACAAAGGCTGCGCAAATTGCAGAGCGACGAATCATAGTGACGACTCCGATACGGACTTCACCGCGATTTGAAGATTTTGTCGAGCGCTTTATTCAATTCGCCGCCGACGGCTTGTTGGGCTGCCCCTTGTAGCAGCTGTTGCGATAGGCTGGCCACCGCGCGTTGGTCGATTTGCGGACGCGTCAGCGTTCCGCTAACCGGTATTTGCAGCGCTTGGCCCTTGAAACCGGCCAGCAGCGGTTCTTTGGCGATCCAGTAGTCCTGGATGGGCACGTGCAGCGTTAACTGAACCGTTTGATCGAATCCCACCGAGCCCTGCGAGCGCATTGAGATGTCGCCCACCTGAAATTCCATATTCTGATGATGCACGCGGCCGTCGACGACGCGGAAGTTCACCCGTTGGTCGCGGATGTTGAGCAGCGTCACCTGTGGCTTTGTCGCTAGCGCAGTCGGATCGCGCCGCTTGGCGAGCGCTTCGATCTGCTGCGCCACGCCGATCAGCTGATTTGCCATCGGTCCGGGCACCACTCGCACCGAGTGCACGCTCAACCGTCCCGCCACGTCGGCCTTCTTGGTATCGGCGAGCGGCACTCGCGTTCCGTCCAGCTGCATGGAAAACTGCCCTTCGCTCCGCGTCGTTCCGGCCAGCACGGGCGCGACATACTTCAGCATCGCCTCGCTCACTTCGGGTGAGATGCGAACGTTTGTGATGAGCGGTCCGGGCGGCAGCGTAATCTCGGCCGGCTCCGGATCGAATCGCACGTTCGGCGCCGCCGTCAGCGTGCCTTCGCCAACCGCAAGCGACAACGGCTCGATGCGAATCATCCCGTCGCCAAGCGCGGCCGCGAGACGACCAGCGCCCACCGGCAGGCCGTACACGTTCGCACCGGTCCACGGCAATTCGAGCTGAGCGCGCACGCGTCGCGACCAATGCGCGGCCCCCATCCCCCTCCCTTGTAGGGAGGGACTAGGGGAGGGTTCTCCAGCGCTGTATGGATCATTGGGAGACAGGCTCGCCAATTGAGCGCGCGGGCCGTTTTCATCCGCCAGCCTTCCCGCAAGCGCGAATCGCGCCTGCTCACGCCCGGTCAGCTGAATGCCGTTACCCATATATGGACGCAATAAGGGCGTCACCTGCGCGAGATCGTAGTTGAGCGTGCCGGTCGCGTTCACATCCGCGGCGGTCGACAGATTTTCGACCGCGCCGTCGGCGGTCGCCTGTAGCGTGTTCGATTGAAGTTGGAATTGGTCGAATGTGAGCCGATCGACGGACGGTTGGTAACTCGCGAGGCCACGGAGAGTGAGGTGGGGTTCCTGCCAAATGGTTTGGTAACCGGGGGCGGGGACGCCCCGGCTCGCTGCGGCATTGAGGCTCGACAATGCAAGGTTCAGTCCTGTCGCATTCAATTCCCCTGTGATGCGATCGGCGTGTTGCGCGAACCGAAGGTTGCCCGTCACTTCGCCCTTCGGTTGATACGGCGCGGGCTTGTCGGCCGGCGCTCGCCACGCCGCCAGCCGCGTGAGGTCGGTACGGAATGCGGCGGCGCCGCTGAGTTGATTGATTGATTGCTGGCCGGCCCGGTAGCGGATGTCGCGCGTGGCGAGCGACACCGTGCTGGTCACCAACTGAGTTGACTCGGCGACCACTTCGCCCGTCGCGCCATCCCAGCGGGCATCGCCCGTAATCTCCACGCGGGGTTCGCTGATATTCCAACCCGGCGACGTCGCCCGCAAGCCAGTCACGACGAGGGTCGTCTCTTTCGCTTCGAACGAATTCGGCGACACCCGTACAACGGCGCTCAAATCGCTCTGACCGTCGACCTGCCACGGCCCAGGTGAGAACCAAGGCCGCACCCGCGTGAGCCAACGTTCGATTCGACCGGAAGTTTTAATAGCGACCGGCCACTCGGGCGCGTCGCTCGCAAGGCTGACTGCGCTGGTGAGCCGGACGTCAAGTTCGTCACCCTGACCGGCGACTTGTAGTTTGGCAGTGTCGACGCGCGCCGGCCGGCGCGAGACGAGATCGAGCAGACCGGCAGCTTTGGCCCGAAATTCAAGCTGCGGCTCAGACCAAACGGTGCCGTCAGGGAGCGAAACGGCCAGTTGCGTGAGATCGGCATTTGCCGCGGCGCTGAATTGATCACTTCCCACTTGCTGCCACGAGACTCTAGCCTCGCCTGTGCCGGCCAGTTTCACATCGCTAAGGTCAACGACCTGGCCGAGCTGTTCGGCAAGGCTGTTGAGATTGAACGAGGCGTTGGCGCTAAACTCTTGCGGCGTACCCGCGGCGTCGATCTCCAGAAACTTCGAATCGCACTTGAGAGTTTCGAGCTGCGTAACGCCGGCGGAGCGTCGCAGCGCGAAATTTGCGTTCACCGGCTCATCCCAGCTCAGTGGCCGGCCCGCGCTGGTGGCGGCGAGTTGTGCCGTGCGGACCGAACCAGTTATGAGTTGCCCGCCCTCGCTAGGCTGATACCGTCCCGCGAGTTCAATCGTGCCAGACGTGATGGTCGTGCCTTCCCGAATGCGCATCGCATGTGGCAACATGGCAGCGAGCTTCGCCACGTCCACAGCGCCGCGCATCTCGAGGTCGTGCCGCCCGGCGGCAAAGTTTGGATCGACTAGCCCGCGCACGGCCACCCGGCCTATGTCGCTACGCAATTGTAGGTCGTCAATGTTCCAGCCAGTCGGCTCCGACGCCACTCGCCAAGGCAGCTCGATCCGCGCCAGCTGCAAACGATCGCCATTTAGCTGTAGCGCGGTGGCGTCGAGTCGATCAATCGAGAGCGTTCCGGTCGTGACCAGATCGCTGGGCATGCCGGAGGCCGTGTTGGACCAGCTCGCACTGCCTTGCCCAGAGAGCGTCCCACCTAACTCGCTTGCCACGACGACGCGCTGCAACCACGGCTCGGCCATTGCAAGCGACAATCCCTCAACTTGCAATGTCAGTTGATTGCGACCGTCGGCGACCGACTGCAACGACAGCGAAAAGCCGCCTGCCGTGACGGGCGCCGCAGCTTGCGCGACATGTACAATTCGCCCCGACAGTGACGCCGTGCCCAACCCCTGCATTGAGCCGCGGTTGTCGTACTGCAGATTGAAGCCCTCAATTCGCCACTGGCGGCTGGCCGCGATGTCGTCGACAAGTATCGTTCCCTCGACGATATGAATTGCAAACTTAGGAGGCGGCCCCGCACTATCGCTAGCGGGCGTTGCCTCTCTGTGCGGCGACAACGCCGTTGCAATCGAGTTAAGCGCATCCTCAAGATTGCTGCCGTCCGGCCGCACCTTGACGTGAATCGTCGGCCGCGCGATTTCAATCAAGCCCAAGTCGCGTGAATTGAGCAGCAAATTCACCGCAGAGCGGTCAACGCTGATTCGCTCGGCCTCGATCAATGGACCGCCAGTCGCGTCAACTACTGCGACACCCGAGAGCGAGGGCCCGCTGATCCAACTCAGCGAAGCGTCGTTCGCGGAAACTCGCACGGCGCCGCTGGGCACGGCTTTCGACAACACCGTGTTTCGCAGCGATGTTTTGGCAACCACGAGCGGCATCAGCGCCACCGCGCCAATTACCAGCACAAGAAAGATCACTAACTTGCGGCGCGCACCGCCCGCGCGAAACCATCGTCCCGCGCGTCGCCAGCGCTCCAGCGCACCGCGCATGCTCAGATTTCCAGAAAACATGCGGCGGATTCTAGGCACAACGCCCGCACCGGCCTAGATCGAGGTGGCCCCGCCAATGTGCCAGCTATCAATGCAATCGCGTCACAACGTAGCAACAGGCGGCTCGGTCGCCGCGGCGACCGAGCCGCCGGTCACTACAGCTCGAAATTAAACGTCCGCGCAGCGTAGCGATACACTCGGTCCCACAGCGTCCGCGGTTTGGTGGAGATCTTCGCTCGCCCCACCAGGCCGATCCGCAACAGGCCGTGCGGATCTTCTTCAGGCAGCGGCACGAGCGCGTCGAACACGGGGCTGAGCGGCCGGGCCACGCCGTCTTGCCCCATCTGCGTCGGCAGTGGTCCGCCGTGCAAGCTCGAAAGATGCGCCGGGCTCTGCTTCACCGTTTCACTGCCGCGCTCCTCGATCTTGCTCACGTACACGTACTCGGCCGATTGGTCCAACATGATCTCCACGCGTTGCCCCGGAAAGACGAACCACACATCGTTTTGATCGATGATCAGTCGCGCCTCCAACCGATTCGGTTCGCCGATCTGGCAGAGCTTCGTGCCGGCGGTGAGCGTGGCGCCGAGGTTCTCGCGATCGAACGGCGTGCCCGACCACGTCGGCAAGTGCGTGCTGCCGTCGCCTTGTTGCTCCAAGAGCGGCGCAGGCAATACCGTGCCGGCCCGCGGCGCCACGAGTCGCAACTTCGCCTGGTCCGCCTCCGCTTTGCTCAACTGCTCTTGGACGCTGTCCAGCGTTCGCGACACCGGAATGACCTGCGCGCTGGCCCGCCGGTCGGCCAGGCTAATCTGCTTCAATCCCTTGAGCTCCGCTTCATGCACGGCGCGCTGACCGGTGAGGTCCGCGATGGAAATATCGACGTCGATATTGCGCAGCTGCGCGAGCGGCTGGCCCGCAACGACTTTGTCGCCGGGCTGGACGTAAACCTCATCCAGGATTCCGTCCACCCACACGTACACCGACTCCGCCTGCCGCGCCTGGATCTCGAGCGGACAATACACGTGCGACGGAAACGGAATGAAACCAATGGCCGCGATCACCGCGATGAGCAAGCCGACCGACATATACATTCGCCCGCGTTTCACTTTACCCAGCCTCCCCGGTACTTTGAAGAACTTGTACACCTTCCACAGCGGCTGAATCAACAGGCCGTACAGCGCGCCCAGCGCGATGATTTGACCAAGGATCTTCAGCCCATAAGGTTCGAACACTTTGTTCAAGAAGTACAGAATCGATAACGTCACCACCCAGCGGTAAATGGCCGAGGCCACGGTGTACGTCGCGAACAGCCATTGTTTGCGCTTCGGCAAGAACGGATCCTCCTGCTCTTCCAAGCCGAGGAACCATTTACCCAACTTGCGATTGAGGATCGTGCTCGACTTCTGGCGCAGGTTGGGAATCTCCAGAATGTCGCTGAGGATGTAGTAGCCGTCGTACCGCAGCAGCGGGTTGGCGTTGAACATAATCGTGCTCACCGAGCTGATGAACATCACGTTGAGGCAGATGTAATTCAACGGCCCCGGCTCGGTGAACCACCAGATGAACGTGCAGATCGATGCCAGCACGACCTCCACGTACATGCCGGCCGCGCCGATCGCCGCGCGATGCCAGCGATTGGGCAGCATCCAGGAATCCGACACGTTGCAATACAGGCACGGCGTCAGCACCAGAAACATCACGCCGATCTCGTGGCATTCGCCGCCGAAATGCTTGCACGACAGGCCGTGGCCCAGCTCGTGCAATACCTTGGTCACCGCCAACGTGAGTCCCAGCCACAGCCAGTTCTTGGCGCGAAAGAAGTCCTGAAAATCGGGCAGCCGCGTTTGAAATGTGTCGAACTGCACCAGCACGAGCGTCAGCGCCGAGAGCGCCAGGATGATGCAGCAAACAAGCGCCGGCACACTGAAAAACCAGCGGACGTAAGGGTAGCTGAAATTGAAGAACCGCTCGGGATCGATGCCCTTAAACCGCACCGAGAGGATGTTCGTGAGCGTCGAGAGCCGTTCTTTGCGCTTGCGTTCGTCCCGGCGCTTCACGAGCTGCCGGCCCTGACCGGTTGCGTCCGTAATCACCAACCCGCTGCGGTGCAACATGCCGATGAACTGCTGCAGCTCTTCGGTGCGAATCGTCTGCGGCGGAAAGTCCCGTTCGAAGCGCGCCGCAATCTCATCGAGGCTCGATTGGCCGTCGAGCATCTGCAGGATCGCGTACTCTTCTTCCTCAAACCGGTAGTATTGCAATCCGACGGGGTCCTTCACGACCCAGTACAATCGGCCCTGGTAGCGATGCTTTCGCGCGCGCAAATCAGGCCGCTTGCGAATCGGCAACTTTCGCGACGAGCTGGAGACGAGGCTTTGTGCGAGGGTGGCCATGTGGGAAGGGTCAAGAGTCTAGAGTCGAGAGTCGAGAGCCAGATGTGTACGTCCGAGCGATTTCTGGCTCTTGACTCTCGACTCTTGACTCTCGACTCTTGACTTTCATTGCGCCCGGCTCACCCCCGCCGCGGCCGTGCCGCCGGTGCCCAGGTGGATCGTCATCGACGCCGGCAGGCCGTCGCGCAGCATCCAGGCGCCGTGCTCCTGGCGGTTGGCCACCTCGGCGCGAATGTTGTACATTTCGTCCAAGCCGATGATCGAGCCGACCTTCGTGATCCGGCCTTTCACCGTCTCCTTGCGCCCGCGGGCCAACTGCACGTCGACCGTCACCTCGCAGCCTTGCAGCTCGTGAGGATCGTACTGCTTCGGATCCACGGCGCCTTCCACTTGCATCGTGTCCATGCGGAACAGCCGCAGGATCGTGTCGCCCGGATTCACCCACTCGTCCTGCTTGCGGCTCAACTCTTCGACCACGCCGTCGAACGGCGCCTTGATGACGCGGCGCTCGATCGCCAGCTTCGCCGTATCGAGCTCGGCTTGCTTCATGTACGCTTCGTACTTGGCAAGCTCCTGTTCCTTGCGGGCCTTTTCGGCGGCCAGGTCCATCTTGTCCCACTCCAGTTTGGCGCGCCGTAAATCGACTTCGGTGATTGCTTTTTCGCGGATTTTATTCGCCTCCTGCATAATCTCGTAATCCGCTTCGGCAACCTTGGCCGCCGCATCGGAATACCGAATGTCGACGTCGTCGTTGTAGCGCTTCACGGCGGCGCGAAACGCGTAGTCGGCCGCTTTCATTTGCGTTTGAATCTCGCGATCGTCAATCTTGCCGATCACGTCGCCGGCCCGCACCGGAGAGCCTTCCTTCACTCCCAAATGCACAAGTACGCCCGGCTCTTTCGCCGGCAGCTTGATGTGGTCGGCCACCTTCACGGTTCCCGACACAACGGGATCCGTCGGCTCAGCAGAATACGGCTGCGCGCCGCCGCGCGAACAAAGCGACGGAAGCACGACAACGGCGATTAGCAATGATCGATTCATAGTTCTCCTAAAACCACAAACGAATATTTCACGCAGAGGCGCTGAGGCCACAGAGGAACGTGAACTCACCACAACGACACAAAGGACACGACGAAAATCATTGAAGAATACACCGGCGCTATGGCTTCTTCGTGCTCGTTGTGCCGTCGTGGTTAAATCTATTTCTTCTCAGCGTCCCCTGCGCCTCTGCGTGAGACTCTTATTCGACGGTCATTAAAACAGTCGGAACAAAATCTTCGCTCGCACGAAATCGATGAGATCGTGCAGCCACACGTATCCAATTGCCCGTTTGCCGCAGTGGATCTTGGCCGTTGCCGTGGCGCCGATTTTCGGATCGGCCACCACTTCCCGCAGTCGGTTCTGGTCGAACGACACGCGCACCAACACCGTGTTGCCGCTGTCGCCGCGAACCTCGGCGCTGTTGCTGACCTCGTCCACGGCGCCTTGTAATTGTTCCTTCGGATTCAAGGCGAGGAAGAACGTGACCGGCAGCTTTTTGCCCGCACTCTCCGCTTCCGCTTTGGCCTTCGCGATGTGACCCATTCGCGACTCGGGCATTGTCACTTCCAGCTCCCAGGGGCTGGACGGGTCGGCAATCTCCAGCAACTCTTCGCCCCGATTGACGGGCCGATTGCGGAGCCGATCTTCCACGTTCCAGGTGACGATCCGGCCATCGAGCGGGCTTCGTACCAGCAGTTTCTCGCGCTTCTTCGTCAACAGCGCAAGCTGCTTCTGCAAGCTGGCCAGCTTGGCATTCAATTGCGCTATGTGCGACTCTTTCTGACTGCGCTCCGTTTCCGTGAGCTCTTCGTTGTAGTCCAGCTCGGCACGGGTGGCCTTCATATCGGCTTCGGCCTCCTGCAATTGGCCCGTGAGCGACGCGATCTCCTTATCCAGATCGGGGCTCTCCTGCACGACCAGCACCTGCCCCTTGGTAACACTCTGGTCATGTGCCACGAGCACCTGCTGCACTTCGCCGTCGACCGCCGCCCACACGTGTTGCCGCAGCGTGGGTTTCAACTGACCGTCGCCCTTCAGCTTGAAGTTCGCCGGAAACAACGACAGAAACGCCAGGGCGCCAACAATCGCCGCCGTGACGGCCAACGTTTTCGGCAACGCTCGACCGCGGAACAGACGCGTGCCTTTGCCAAGCGCCCGCCACACGGGCATCAGGAACAGGCCTTCATACTCGAGCGCGTTGGCCAGTGCGGTGGCACTGTGCGAACGCACGACGTCCACCCGCTGCAGAAAACCGTCCGGCGTGCGGCTATCCACCATCTGCTCGACGACCAGCGCGCCGAGCACGCGTGCCGGATCGACTTCCTGTTCCTCGGTGAACCGGGCCTCTTCGTCCCGCGCTTCGATCAGCGGCAGAATGGCAATCGCCTTGGTGTGCGACTCATCGACGTAGGCGTCGAGCGCCGCCTCGACCTGCGGCGCCATGTCCGACGTGTCGCCCGCGTACCAAACTGCCTCGCCCGTTTTCACCACGGCGTTCGCCAACTTGCCCAATAGGACGGACACGTTCGAGCGCTTGTCGAAAACGTCCTGCCCGCTGACCGCTTCAATCGGGCATCGCCCGCCGCGGCGGATCGCCACGCTCACCCGATCGCAGCCGATCAACCGCCGCCCTTCATTGGCGATCGTGTACGCCGTGTGCCGCACATCGAGCTTCTCGTGCGCGGTACGCGTGAACGTCTCCAACTGCTCCCAGAGCGATTGCTTCTCGGACAAATGGCGCAGCCGGCGGGCCTTCAAAAAGTCGCCCGCGAACTCGCACACTTGCAGCAGGAAGCGCAAGTAGCCGCGTTGCGTCGTGATCCGCGCGCCCGAGCGCTGGAAAATCTCCACCACGCCCTGCGGCCCTTGGTCGTTGTGCACCGGCGCCAGCACGAGCAGGAAGTCGGTCGGATTGGCCGCTGCGTCTTCGTCGCTGTCCGTGGCGTCGCCGGCGCCCGAGTGGGGGGCGACGAGCGTCCCTTCTGATCCGCTCAATACCTGATGGAGCAACCGGCCGTGCTGCTGCTGACCAACCTCGTTCTCGGCCAGTCCCGTGAGTCGCAGGTTGATTTGATACGCCAGCTGCAACCCGCCGTTTTCAGAAACCGTCCACACCGCGCCGCCGGGCGCCGCCAGGGCGGCCACCACCTTATTCAGCATCGCGTCGTAAAAATCGGCGGGCGAAATCTCGCTGCGCGAAAGCTCCGAGATCTCTTGAATGAGACCTTGAATTTCGCGCTTGGCGCGCTCGACCTCGTGCGCGTCCACCGAGGTGCCGCGTTCGGTTCCGGAAGTCTGGGAGTATTCGGACGTACTCACTACGAAAAAGCGCGGCGCGTGGAGGAGTAAAAGTCCTGCACGAAGGCAGGCGAGGTGCGTTTGTATTTAACTGTACCGCAAACGAGCAACCGCAAAGAGAGCCAATCAATGCCAGCGGCGGCGAAATGACTCATTCCAGCGGACATTTGGCGGCAGCTGCCGCCGTTTTTACCGTTACAACCGGCCCAGAGTGTAGTCCTCTCGCTCCGCGAGAGGACTTTGCGTCTCGCGGAGCGAGACGCCCACACTACCCTGTCCCCAACCCCGGCCCGCATCATGGCTAGACCGGAATGCCGCGGAAATGCTACATTATAGGACTAGCACGGTAGTCGCGGCGAAATCTTTCGGGCCGCTCGGGCGTCGTCGCGGTCGTTGTACCCAGGCGAGATTTTTATGGCGAATCAGAAGGAAGAAGCACTTGAAGTCGAGGGCGTCGTTACGCAGGCCCTCGCCAACACGCGTTTTCGCGTGGAGATTGAAGGTGGACACATCGTCATGGCCCACGTCGCCGGCCGCATGCGCAAGCATTTCATCCGCATTGTGCCGGGCGACCGCGTGCGCGTCGAACTCTCCCCCTACGATCTGACCAAGGGCCGGATCGTCTACCGCGAACGTTAATTGCTCGCGCGCTTCGCGGAACGACTTAGCTTTTACGCAATCCGCGTTATGTTCCGCGAAAAACCGGCCAAGAAAATCGCAAATCGGACGAACACACGGGTGGGTTCCGTCCTGTATACTTGGGAGCTTGGCGTACGAACAATCGCCGGCGAGCCGCCAACACACACATACCTCTACCGGAGACTATACCAGTGAACGTCCTTCATCGCTCCGCCATGCCGTGGATGATTGTCGTTTTAGTAGCGGTGCACTATGCGTCGTTTGCACGGCCGCTTTGTGCGCAAGATCGCCTGAGGGTGGTACGCGACAACGATCAGGTTTTGCTTGCCGATGATCCAGCTGTCGCCGGCGAACTGAAAACGTTGGCTGTCGTCGCCATCGCGCCGTACGAGAGTTTGGTCCGCGACATCACCTTCCTGGGTACGCTGGCCGGCAAACCGGAGCTGGGCCAAATGGTCGAGGGCGGCCTGGCGTTCTTCACGCAGGGCAAAGGCCCGGGCGCCATCGACAAGACGCAGCCGTGGGGCGTGATCGTGCAGACCGACGGCGCTCAGTTTCTGCCCATCGTCTGCCTGCCCGTGACGAACATCGACGATCTGCTCGGGGTCGCCACGGCCTTCGGCGCGCAGATCGCCGACGGCGAGGAAGGCGTGAAGGTTCTGTCGCTGCCCAACGAGCAAACGATTTACGTGAAGCACGACGGCAACTGGGCGTTCATCGGCAACACGCCCGCTTCGCTCGCGCAGCTTCCCAAGGAACCGCAAACGATCCTCGCCAAGATGCTCGCCGAGTACGACATCGCCGCGAATGTCTCCGTGAAGGACGTCCCCGAAATGTATCGGCAGTTCGCAATTCAGGCGATGCAGGCCGGCATGCAGCAACAACTGGTGAAGAAGGAGAACGAGACCGACGAAGAGTTCGAAACGCGTCAGAAATTGGCCGAGACGCAGATGCAGCAGATGGTGCAGATGATCAATGAAATCGAAACCGTCACGCTCGGCTGGTCGGTCGATGCCGAGCAGCAGCGCACGTTTCTCGATTTCGCTTACCTCGTGAAGCCCCTCAGCAAGCTGGCCGAGCAGCTCACGGCGTACGAAAATACGCGGACCAACTTCGCCGGCTTCTATCAACCCGACGCCGCCGCGACCCTAACGTTTGCGATGAAGGCCGATCCGAAGCTCATCGAGCAAGACATCGCTCAGCTGAACGCTGCCATGCAATCGATGCGGGCCCAATTTAACAAGGCCGTGGACGAAAATGAAGAACTCGACGATGCCGATGCGCGCGACGCGATCAAGGCCGGGATGAGCGATTGGTTCGACGCACTGGAGGCCACGACGAAAGCCGGCCAGTTCGATGCCGGCGCCGCTCTAACCGCCGGCCCGGAGACGATGACGCTGATCGCCGGGGCGCACGTGAAGGAACCGAAAAAGATCGAGGAGGGCCTCAAGAAAATGGAAGCGGCGGCCAACAAGTCGCCGAAATTCCAGGGCATCCAATGGAACGCCGCCAGCCACGAGGGCATTGATTTCCACACACTCGTCGTCCCCATTCCCGAGGAACAGGAAGCCCCGCGGCGCCTGTTGGGCAGCGAGGCCAATATCGCCGTCGGCATCGGCCCCGAGGCCGTTTATCTGGCCGTGGGACGCGATCACGTCGAAGCCGCGAAAAAAGCGATCGACGCCTCGGCCGCCGAGCCAGATAAGGCCGTGCCGCCGTTCGAGCTGGCCGTGTCGCTCGGCCCGATCATGGAAATGGCCGCCGCCCAGGCCGAGGACGACAAGCAGAAGGCAATCCTGGAAACGGTCGCCGACATGCTCAAGAACGAAGCCCAGGGGCGCGACCACATCCGCGTCGTCGGGCGCGTCGTGCCGAACGGCCTGCGCTATCGGCTCGAAGCCGAAGAAGGCGTGCTCCGCGGCATCGGCAAAGCCACCGCCGAGGCGCAGCGCCAGGCCTTACAAGCGCAGCAGCAGTAATAATCAAATCGCATTCGCTGGTGTGTTCGTGTGTGCCCCTGCTCGCAGCGCACCACAAATCGTGATCGCATCGCAAAGCACTGCTCGCTGTTAAGAAGTCGCCGGTTGTGGGAAGCAAGCAACGCTTGGCATGATGTGCGAAGCCCCTCGTTCGTCGCGAGGTCGCCGCGGCGACCACACCCAAGGATCCGCTATTTATTCATCAAAATCAACGCCCCGGCCGCGATGGCTAGCAGGCTCATCAGTTGATCGCGGAAGTCGAAGTTGATGTTCAATAGCGGCAACGCTCCGTACAGAACCAGCCAAATGCCCAGCACCAACATGCCGGAGTTCGCGGCAAGTTTCATCATGATCGTGCTCCTTCTCGCTTGAGGAAGACGCTGTAGCCGGCCTCTAGTGGACGTTCAAAGCTGAATTGATGGGTGCCACTGGCTCCGCCAGTGCCTGCCGTACCCCGCAACAGCACTGGCAAAGCCAGTGGCAACCAACATAGCAATCGAGGTTTGAGGGTCCAATAGGCACTGAGTACCCGCCGCGGCGGGTCGGTGTGCCGTAACTGTGTCGCCCAAAACGCCATCCTGTTTATTCGGTTGGCTCAGCAACAACCGCTTCTGCCACGGCGCACGGCTTCGGCCGTGAGCACCCCTCGACAGGCTCGGGGGCTGACTTCGGCGAGCTCAGTCGAGCCCAGCTTGTCGAAGACCGTCGAACCGGAGCGTGCCCGCCACGGCTGGATCGAAACAGTTTGCCACCCGTTCGTTGGTTTGCTACGCTCAACTGAATCGGCTTGGAGTGAAGCGCAACCCCGATTCGGAACAGACCCATGCGAGCAACTTATTCCCGACGCATTCGATTCGAGCGGCTTGAAGATCGTTTCATGTTGACAGTAGTTCCCCCTCTGAGATATCTTGATGGATGTTCCGTAATCCGTGGGTGGTGGAGTATTCCTTGTCACAACCGCATAAGACGACTATATGCGTATGGCTCATCCGAAAAAATCTGCAACACAACAACGGAAGAAGATGCCGCGAATTAGCGAAGGGTTATTGGACATACGTGTGAGCTTGCTTTGGGTGA
>JAKEIB010000151.1 GCA_022614705.1 Planctomycetota bacterium
CCCTTCCAATCCGGGCCGACGACCATGTAGTCGCCCGGATCGTTGCCTGTGGCCCGGCTGCCAATGTAGCCGTAGTTGAAGCAGTTGCCATCGCACAGCATTACCGAGTAGTACCGTGCCTTCTCGACCGCAGGGACGGACAACACGATCGGCTCGGCGCGCAGGTCCATCCACAACATGGAATAGGGCGTATCACTGTTGGGTGTGATGATGGCCGTGTCCTTGTAGGTGAACACGCGGGCTTCGTTCTTGATCTGGTTGAACGGCGCCTTGTATTGCCCCGAGTCCTTATCCACGCAGTACTCGTACATCACCGAGTAGTTCATTACGATCGGTAGTCCGTAAATGAACCCCTCCTCGGCGATGGCCTTCGCCTCTTCTGGCGTCAGCGTCTGTGCGCTGGCAGGAGGGCAAAGCGAAATCAGTGTCGCCATCGTAAAGCTGCCGGCCAACAAACGATTCATCAACCTTCGATCGAGAGATTTCATTGGATTTTCCTTGGTCTAGCAGGTTGGGTTACCTGCGGAGACTATGTGGGATCCGCGGGCACCGATTACGAATTTGCGTTTGGTTGGCTTCATCGTGTGTACTCGCACTTTATGTCGCGTGAATTTGACTGTTTCGCGCGCCGCCCGAAGAAGACGGCTCGCACGTTTCACGGTTCAAGCAAACGGCTTATTGCACCTTCCGAACCGGCGGGATTTTCCATGTGCCGTTCAGGATCGATGGATCGTCCTCTTTTGGCCAGTACATCCGTAGCATGAGAATGAATTCACCGTTGGGCGCCGGCAGCCAATTGGCTTCTTGGTCCTCGCCCGGCGACTCGTTCTGGAAGTAGAGCGTCAACGATTCGTCGTCGTTGTACTTCAGGTTGTTGCGTGGGCTGACGGTGAATTTGTTCAGCGTGTTGGGCACGAACCACCAGCCTTGGTCGATTTCGTACATCGTGATCGACCAGAAGGCGTTGACCGGCGGCGTTTGACCCTTGGCAAAAGTAAGCGTGTAATTGTTCGCGCCTGTCAATCGATCGCCGTTGCTATCCACCTCGGTGTACGGATAGACGGCGTCCTTTTCGCGATTCGCCGGCCAACCGAACGCGGCCACGACGGCGCGCTTCAAGTAGTCGGTGCCATAGCCGCCTAAGCCTTTGGTGATTAGCCAACCGTCGACCACCTTGCCCAGGCTTTCCTTATCGGCTTCGATTTTCTTGAGCGCTTCCGCGGGAACGTTTTTGAGCGCCGCTTGCACCGATGGATCGAGCTTGTCGAATTCGAACGGTTTGCCGGGAACGATGCCAATTTTGGCCATTTCGGCAATGATCGGTGCGTCTTTCTTCGCCGGCGGCGCGGCGCCACCCAGCAACTTGGCCATCAAATCGAAGTAACCATCGACGCCCGTGTCGAGGATCGCTTTCTGCGGCTTGTCGCTCATGCTGAAGCCGGGGTTTTCGTCAACCGGCGGCGCTTGGTACGTGAAATCTTTGCCCCAGGCCGAGAGAGGCGTGATTTTGTACTGCGCCTGCAACTCATTCACGGCTTCGTAGTCGGCTTCCGTGCCGTCCGCGTACGTGCGGCCGAGGATCGTGACATAGCGAGTTGCGATCGGAATGTGCTTCATGCCGGCGGGCACTTCGCCCTTCCAGCCGGGACCCGTGATGAGATAATTCGCCGCATCGCCGCCCGCCGTGCGCGCGCTGGGCGAGTTTTCGAGAGCGGTCATCCATAGGTCGACCGTCTCGAACAGATAATAGCGTTTGCCCATGTCGGGATGGCTGAACACTTGCGGCTCCGACAGGTCGATCCAGGCGAGCGAGTACAGCGTGTCGGCGTTCGGCGCGGAGACGCCGCGAAAGTCGGCCGGCGGGTAGCGCTCGACATTGATAAATTGCCCCATCGGCGCATGCAATCCTTCCACTTTTGGGACGTTCGACATTTGCACGCGCGTGACCTCGGTCGTGACGAGGGAATAGCCGTAAATGTAGGTATCCAAGGCGATCTTTCTTGCCAACTCGCGCGAGACTTCGGCGCGGGCTGAAAGGGCGAGCGTCGAAACGATTAGTGCAAAGGCAATGAGCATCGTCGATGCCTTAGTTCGATTTGAGTGCGTCATGTGTTTGCTCCTATTTGCGATAGGCTTCATGTTGTGGGCAAAAAGGTTTGAAGGTTACTGCGCCGCTGTGTCACCGGATTTTTGTTTTAATCGCACAAGCGTCCATTGTTGGGTTTTGTCTTTACCGAAGTGCACGAGCACGGTGGTTTCATCTTTCGTGAGATTGTAGAGCCCGGTGTCAAAGATGATTTTGTCTTTGTCTTTGACGACCCAAGTGATGCGCTGCGTTTGCTTGTCGACTGCGCCCTCGATGGGTTGCACGTTGTTGTCGCCCGTGTTGTAGTAGTTGCCGCGGACGATGCCGGCTCGATTCACCGCAAGTTGAAACGTCATCTTGCTCGATTTCTGGTTGGGTTGAATCGCTTCGAAGACGCCCAGCGGGAGCCACTGCGCATTAGCGGCGTTCGTAGTCGTGGATTGCTCGTCGGCGTTAGCGGGCGGTTGCTCGCTTGGGACGTCGGCCTGTTCGCCGGTCTCCGCGAGGTCGGCGGCCGACTGATAGTAGTCGGCGGCCGTGGCGATCGGCTGGCCGTCGAGGTAAACGCTGTTGTCAACGTACGTGATGTTATCGCCATAGCTGTACGCGTAGGCGGGCCAGGCTGTGCCGAACCAGGAATTGATAGTCGGCCAGGTGGCATGGGACCACACGCCGGCCGCGTAGCCGCGCGCCCACCAGGCGCCGGGGTAACGCCGGTACCAGCCGCGGCCGAAGGCGTCGTAGTGATCGAAGTCGGCGCGCACGTAGTTGCCTTGCACGCGCATGTCGGCGGCGGACCAACCGCGCGTGACCGAACCGCCGTGTGCGTATACGTTGCCCGAAGCAGTTCGAACGGCAGAGCCACCCGCCACTCGCGCACCGCCGGCGACACCCTCCGGTCCCGCAACCACACCGCGCTCGGCCGTTTCGCCGCGCGCGTAAACGTTCCCTTCCGGTCCTTTTACGACAGTTCCAGAAACTCCACGCTCACCGGCCGCGGCGCCGTCAGGACCAACCGCTGCGCCGCGTTCGCCTGCGGCGCCGTGCGCGATTGTCGTTCCATCTGGTCCGTGATAGACGCCTCCGTGCGCGCCAGCTTGGCCCCATGCGGCGCCGTCGAGGCCACGAGCGCTGCCAGTGTACTGCAAGCCGGAGTCATGTCCCCCAGCGGCCGAAAGACCGGAGTCGGTCGGCAGTCCCAAGAATGAACTGAGTCGGCTGGCGGACGGCGCCAGGCCGCTGAATGCACTTCGGTCGAGACCGCCGAATTCTCCGCCGCCAAGACCGCCTAGGCCGCGATCACCTTGCAATCCGCTGAAACCTTGGCCGAATCGTCCCGCGCCGGCGGCGCCGCCCGCGCCAATTCCGCCAGCGCCGGTACCCTGACCACCGAAGCGATCTCCGCCAAAGCCGCCGGCTCCGAGGCCACCGCCACCTAAGCCGCCAAAACCGCCGGCACCACCACCGAGACCGTCACGCCCACCAAATCCGCCACCCCCAAGTCCGCCAGCGCCGCCAAATCCACCTTCGCCCAATCCACCGGCGCCCCCAAACCCGCCACCACCAAATCCGCCAGCGCCGTGGAATCCTCCGCCGCCAAGACCGCCGCCACCGAACCCACCTCCGCCAAATCCGCCTCCTTCGAAACCTCCGGCGTGACCACCGCCGAAGCCGCGGCCAAACGCCGCGCCGGTGCCAAAAAGCGTTGCGACACACAACGCAGCGGTCACCAATGATGTGTGTTTCATGTCGAACTCCTTACTCGGTTGAACTCCGAACTCTTCTCTCCACACCAGCGACGATCTCACGGCTATTTACTCTTGGCCCTAGTTTCGGCAGCTTTGGTCCCTTCGCGCTCGATGACGATTTCTTTCGTGTCGGGCAATGGCTGACCGCCGAGCGTGCGATTGACCGATTGCCAGGACATCACGTTGTCGTCCGCTTGGTAAAGGACATTGACGGCGCTAGATGGAATTCCGTCGGCGGTTGCCCCTTGCGATTGAACGAGCCAGCGGTTGGCGTCCTTAGTCCAAGCGCCAAATCCGTGACCACCAGCGGCATTGAAAAACCAGGAAACGACCTGGCCAGTAAGCGCATCGCGGCCGATGATTTGCGTGCCGCCAATCATTTCTTTGGCGCCGCCCTTGGCGTGCACCTTCGTTTCGCCACGGATGAAGTTTTTATTCGCGATCCATTCGTAGACGACTTCGACCTTGGCCGCGTCGTCTTGTGCCGCCCATTCGCCGATGAGCCATGAAAGCTCGCTGAGGTCTTGCTTCAGAAGCGCCGGCATTTCGGATTCGCTGACACTGGCCATCAGCCACTTGCCGTCTTTTTGCTTTACGTGCACGGCGGAGTAAGCGCTCGCGGTGGGCGGACCGTTGGGGCTATCGCTCACGCTTGCAGTCCCCTGCTCTATCGCAACCGTCGGCGCGAAGACGCGGACCGACTCGATTTTGACTTCGATTTTCGAGCCGGGGTGCGATTTGAAGAACTCTTCATAGAGTTTCTGAATCGCGTCGCGGCCTTTCACCATGTCGCTTCCGATCGAGTAGTCGCCGTCGGTAGCCCATAGCGCGGCAACGGCTTTTGCATCGCCTTTGTTGAAGGCGTCGGCGAACGCCTTCGCCGTTTGTCGAACTGCATTTTCCTCCGGGCTAGCTTCGGCGGCACGCGTCGTGTGGCCGATGATCGCGGTTCCGACCAGATACGCGAAACAAAGCGTTAGAATTGGATTTCTCATTGACGAGCTTTCTAGATGTGGTTACTGTGCCTCCGGTTTGTCGGACTTTTTCGTTAACCGCACGAGCGTCCATTGTTCGGTCTTGTCCTTGCCGAAGTGCACGAGCACAGGCGTTTCATCCTTGGTCAGGTTGTATAGACCGGTGTCGAAGACGATGTTCGCACGATCTTCAACGATCCAGGCGACGCGCTGTGTTTTTGTATCCACGGCACCCTCGATGTGCTGCTCGTTTTTGTCGCTCGTGTTGAAGTAATTGCCGCGAACCGTGCCGGCCTTATCGACGGCCAATTGGAACATCATGTTAGAACTCTTTTCCACGCCGCGAACTGCCGCGAACACACCCAGAGGCAGCCACTCAACATTTTGCGGCGGCTCCTTTTTACCTTTGGCAGCCAGATCGACGGCGGATTGGAAATACTCAGCGGGCGTGGCGATGGGCTCGCCGTACAGGTTTACGTTGCCGTTGTCGTAGGTGATGTCGTCGCCGTAGTTGTATCCGAAGGCAGGCCAGGTTGTGCCGAACCAGTCATTGACGGTGGTCCAGGCGGCCGGAGTCCACAGATCGGCGACAATGTTGCGGGCAATCCATGCGCCGGCATAGTCGTCGTACCAGGTTGGGCCGAACGCGGCCTCCGCGAGGACGTCGCGGCGGATGATGTGTCCGCGCGAACGAAGATCGGCCGCCGGCCAATAGTGCGTGACTGCGGTGTTACGAGCGACCGCAGCGCGCTCGGCGTTTCGAACTGCTGCGCCGTCCGCGGCACGGGCCGCATTTGCAGCCTGTTCCGGCGCGGCGGCATTTCGGCGGACAGGCGTCGCGGCGGTGGGATCAAATGCCGTCAATCCGCGCGCGTCGCCTGAGTAACCGTAACGATGTTCCAAGCCGTTCGCTTGGTGCAGATTCAAGTCGGTCGGCAGCCCCCAGTTCAAGTTGAGTCGATTGGCGGAATGGCCGGCCCCAGCAAGATTACCGGTGCCTGTCGGTCCGTAGAGGTAACCGGGAATGCGAGAGAGCGCGCCGTATTGACTGGGCCGGATATTGTTGACGCGATAGTTTCCGGGGCCATAGCCCAAGTTGACGTAGCCGCCGCCTTGGCCGAGTTCGCCGCGCCAACCGGCGATACCGCGACTCCATGGTCCCAAGCGGTTGTAGTTGTCAAAACCCGACAATCCGCCGGCGCGGCCGTACCCCAAACCATATCCGCCCTGGTAGCCGCCCAACGTTCCAAGGCCGTAACCGCCGCGAAATCCAGTCCAATTTGTGTTGTATCCGCTGAAGCCACGCGGCCCGTCGAGTGCGCCCTCGTACATGCCGCCTACGCCAAATCCACCGTGGTAACCGCGGAAAGCACCGGCACCAGCGAAGCCTCCGTGGTAGCCGCCAAATCCGCGGCCATGCGCGTTACTGCTACCAAGTGCGAGTATTGTGACGACGAACATCGAGATGGTAAGCGAGTGTTTCATCTTCAATTGCTCATGCCAGTCGCAAACTGGTTCAACATCCAACAAGTTGAGATTTTACATCGTGCTCATTCGCAGGCACTTGGGCTTCGTTCAACCACGTTAATCTTGAGCTACGATTGTTAGTTTTTGATGACCGCGCGAGGATTCGCAAAACGAATTCGAGTGCGAATGGCGCAAGTATCGAAAGGCGCTGTAGTTAGGAAAGTCGACTCGCAGACAATCGCGTACAACCCGCGACCCGCTTACTTAGCCGAGACGAACTTGCCGCCGTGCGCAACACCAAAGAGCAGTGCACCTTGCAGTCGTCGCAGTCAGCGAGACACACGACTTCTCTTTGGAGGAATAGAAATTGATTATAGCCGCAACCATTTGTCCATCAATGGCCTGATTGGAAATGGATACATCTCTGTCGCGGCAGAAATCGTTCGTTGGCGCCGTCGTTGATTCGATCAACATCGCGCGTTTTGATCATCCCTTGAGAGGGGCTGAATTACATAGCACTGGCGAAGGATTGAGCAATCTGCCAATTTCGCCACGAAACGCTAAGTATAACGACACGTGCAGTTGCCATGGACGGGCCGATTGACCGGACGGCACAAGTGGTTAAGGATAGCCGTTTCGCAAGGTATTCAAACGACTCGCGCTGGAGACATCCAATGAAGCGAAGTTTGATGTTGTTACTGGTACTTTTTGTCGTGCCGCAAATTGCCGCAGCGGACAAAGATGCGAAGATACGGGCGGCCGGCCCAACTTCGACCGTGGCGGACCATAAGTACGGTAACAACTCGGATCGACAGGTTCTCGACTTTTGGCGCGCCGAGTCGGATAAACCGACGCCCGTCGTGCTCGTGATTCACGGCGGGGGCTGGAAGGGCGGTCAGCCGTGTCGGCGCATCGAGAATTCGTTGCGTGGAAGACATTCGCATTTGCTGCTTGCGTTCGTTGCCGGCACATGCGATCGACGGAATCCGTTCTGTGGTTCGACGATAGCACGTTTGATTGCGTGAAAAGGAATCGCACATGCGCCTCCAAGACCTCACCTGGCCGGAAGTAAAAGACCTCGACTTCCACAAACTCGTCGTGATCTTCCCGACTGGCTCATTCGAACAGCACGGGCCGCATCTGCCGTTTACCACGGATACCGACATCGTCTCCGGCATTGCCGAGAGGATCGAGCGGGCGATGCCCGATCGCGTGCTGCTCCTGCCTACGCTCTGGCCCGGCCTTTCGACGCACCACATGCACTTTCCCGGCACGATGGACGTGCCGCAGCCGGTGTACATTCGGCTGATCACGGAACTGGGCAAATCAATTGCGAGCATGGGGGCGACGAAGGTCTTTATCTTGAACGGTCACGGCGGCAATGACACGCCGTTGCGGGCGGCGTTGCGAGAACTGAAAACGGCCGTGCCCGAAACGCAGTTCGTTTTCGCCAGCTATTGGACGTTGGCCGCCAAAACACTGCGCGACGTGCGCGAATCGGAACTGGGCGGAATGGGCCACGCCTGCGAAATGGAGACATCGATCATGCTCCACTTACACCCTGATCGCGTGAAGATCGAGCGCACGGTACGAGACGGTCCGACGCACACCGACGTCTACCGCAAAGCCGATATGCAGCACGCCCGGCCAGTGTTTTTCGTCAATGAGTTTCACGAAGTCACAAAGAGCGGCGTGATGGGCCATCCAGACCTCGCATCCGCCGAGAAGGGAAAGCAGTTCCTCGACGGCATCGTGGGCGAGGTATCGGCGTTCGTGGAGCATTTTTTGACGTGGGAACAAGGGTAAGACCAGGTACGGTCTGTTGCTTATTGGCCACAAAGAGGCACGAAAAGACACGAAAAGTTCTTGTGACTTCTTTGTGCCTTTTTGTGGCGCTTTGCGATATTCGTAAGAAATTCACGCGCTTCGAGACCATCCCCATCCGCGTGCCGATCGAGCCGAAGCTGGCGATCCGCAGTGGGCGCGGCGGCTCACATGTCGTGTCGCCGTTTCTGCTGTTGAAAATTCACGCGGCATTTGAATCGCGTGACGGGCGCGTGGGGCTTTCGTTCAACGAATTAGAACCGGCTTCAAAACGGATTGTAGCTGGCCTCTATGAGGCCGGCATGCCAGCGTTCGCCGGGGTCACAGACCCCAGCTACAAGTTATGAAACCGGTGTCAGTCGACATACGCGAATTCGTTGAGATTCAATAGCGCTCGACAGAGTTCGGGGAGACTGTGTTCGGACAACAGTTGTTCGCAGGCAGCCGATTCGGACCCCTCGGGCGGGCGCTGCAAGGCGAGCTGAAATGCACCCATTACTTGCGACGCGGGTTCGTGGCCAACGTCGCGTTCGACACGATCGGCGAAAGCGCGCGCCGCCTCAACGGCTAACTCGCTATTGAGTAAGGTAAGCGCCTGCGGCGCAACGGTGGAGACTTCCCGACGTGCGCACGGAGTCGAGTTATCCGGCAGATCGAACGATTCGAGCATCGGGATGCGCGTGTTGCGCTTCTGCACGAGAAACAGACTGCGGCCATACTGAACGGGCTTCGGCGACGGATACCAGCCTTTCGTCTTTTCGGGATTGTCGTCGAGAAACGCCGGATTGGAATCCAACACCTCGGGCGGCAAGTCAGGCCAGATCGGAGGCCCCTCGGACTTTGTCGTAAGCAGTCCGCTGACGAACAGGAGCGAGTCGCGGAGTTGTTCGGCGCTCAGGCGACGCGGCGCACGAAGCGCGAAGTGCTCGGCAGTGAACGTCGGGGCTTGCTGATACGCTGCGCTCGCGGTGATTTGTCGCACGAGTTGTTTGACGGACCAGCCTTGACGCACGAATTCACTGGCCAGCCAGTCCAATAGCGCGGCATCGTCCGGTCGCGAGCCAGCCAATCCGAAATCGTTCGGCGTCGCGACCAACGGGCGGCCCATGAGACTGTGCCAGACGCGGTTGACGAAAACCCTGGCGGTCAGAGGATTGTCCGGCGCAGCGATCCAATTCGCAAGCGTCAGACGTCGACCGGTCGTCGCGGCATTTTGCGACTTCGCAATTGTCGCCGGCTGCGGATCGAGCACCGACAGAAACCCGGCGTCCACGGCAGTGCGAGGCGATTTGTGGTCCCCTTGAAACAAAACGTGTGTTGCCGCGACGTTGTCGACATTGTCCGTCATCAGCAGGCCAGTCTCGAACGAACGTCGTTGTCGCTCAATGGTCGTGATTTGCTCCTGAAGTGATTCGCGTCCCGCTTTGTCCGCCTCGGGCAGCTTGCTCAATTCTTCGCGGAGCGGCTTCACCTGTTCCTCCACACGCCCGTTGTGCTCACGGATTGCGGCTTGCTCCTCGGCCAAGTCGAGCGGCAATTTGTCGGCAAACTGCAATGCTGCGAAGAACGCGCGGAAGCGGTAATGGTCCGCCTGCGACAAGGGATCGTACTTATGGTCGTGACAACGACAGCAGCTCATCGTCAGGCCGAGAAAGGCGCTGGCCGTCGTTTCGGTCACGTCGGCCATGAGCTCGGCACGACTGCGATCCTGCTCATTGAATGAGGGTGCCGAGTTGTCGTGCGGCCCGAGCCGCAAGTAACCGGTCGCGATCAGACAGTCTTGCTCCGCGGACGAGCTTGGCGGTCCTTCAAACAGTTCGTCGCCGGCGAGTTGTTCGCGGATGAATTGGTCGAATGGCTTATCGGCATTGAACGAGCGAACAACGTAGTCGCGAAAACGCCACGCGTTGGGACGAAATTCGTCCCAATCGAAGCCATTGCTGTCGCTGTAGCGAACGACGTCCAGCCACAGCCGCGCGAAATGCTCGCCGAAACGCGGGCTGTCCAACAACTTATCGACTAGCGCGGCAACCGCTTTGTCGGATCCAATGCCTTGCACGGATGCTTCAAAGCCTGCAACTTTTTCCGGACTCGGCGGCAGCCCCGTCAGGTCAAGGTGCAATCGCCGTGCGAGCGTTCGCGGATCAGCGATCGCTGGTGGCGAGATGCCGTCCGTTTCGAGACGCGCGAGAATGAAACGATCAAGATCATTTTTTGCCCAATCGCCGCGCTTCGACTTCGGCACATCGGGCCGCACCACCGGCTTGAGCGACCATAAATCAAGCCGTTCGCCGCCATAGAGCTGCACGATTGGGTTGCGGGCGTCGGACCATGCGTCGCCAATTCGTTTACCTGGAGCGGACGGCGCGCCGCTGGCCGCCGGCGGCGCTGATGGCCACGCTGCGCCGTCGCGAATCCAGCGTTCCAATCTGGCGATGTCCCGCTTGGTCAGTTTGTCCTTCGGCGGCATCTCGAGAACTTTGTGCGTACCTTTCACGGCCAGCAACAGCAGCGACTCGTCCGGCTTGCCCGGCACGAGAGCGGGGCCGGAGTCACCGCCCCGCACCGCCGCTTCACGTGAATCAAGACGCAATCCGCCCTCCACTTTGTCCGGTCCGTGACAGCTTCGGCAACGCGAGGTGAGAATCGGTCTAACTTCCTGCAGAAAAAAGCGATCAGCGTCGGTTAGCTTGATTTCGTCGGCATCCGCGGCCGCGGGCTTGTCGGCACCGGCGCAAACTATGAAGGCGAAAACGACAACGAGCGCGCGCCTGGCACTTTGACCATTACGATTCGTCGCGCGTTCGGGCAACCGCTTCATGCCAACATCCCGGGAATGATTTTCGCGCTGCCGGCGACGCCCGTAAGTCGCTCTTCGCGTCCGCTCGTATGGAACGACAGTTGATCGTTGTTGAGGCCGAGCGCCGCCAGGATCGTGGCGTGAAGGTCGCGAAACGGTGTCGGCCGCTCGACGGCCAGATAGCCGAATTCATCCGTGGCACCGATTCGTTGGCCGGGCTTCACGCCGCCGCCGGCCAGCCAGATGGTGAAACCGGCCGAGTTGTGATTGCGACCGCCCTCGCCTTGCTCCAATGGTGTGCGTCCGAATTCGCTGGCCCAAATCACCAGCGTTTCGTCGAGCAGGCCGCGTTGCTGCAAATCGTCCAGCAGCGCGGCCACCGGTTGATCGGTCCAACGAGCGCGCGGCGTGTGGTTGTCTTGAAGCTTCGCGTGCGCGTCCCAACCGTCCTTGTCCGGCATGTCGTACAACTGCACGAACCGTACGCCCTCCTCCACGAGTCGCCGCGCGAGCAAGCATTTGCGTCCGAAGCTGCGCGTCCGCTCGTCTTCATGCTCCAGTCCATAGCTCCGCTTTGTGTGCTGTGATTCCTGTTCCAAGTTGCCCACTTCAATCGCGCTCGACTGCATTCGATAGGCGAGTTCGTAGCTTGCAAGCCGGGCATCGAGCTCCGTAAATCCCGCGCGCGGTTCACGATGCCGCAGATTAAGTTCGCGAATCAAGTCCAGCGATGCCCGCTGCCCCGACGCAAATTCATCCGGCGGCACGAGGTCGAGCACCGGCGTGCCATGATCGCGCAAGCGCGTCGCCTGAAACGCCGCCGGCAAAAATCCGTTCGAATAGTTCCCGGTCCCGCCCAGCGGTCCGGCGTCGAAGAGCACCACGTAGGCCGGTAGGTCTTGGTTCTCCGAGCCGAGTCCATACGTCGTCCACGAGCCGAGACTGGCCTTTCCGACGCGCACGTCTCCCGTGTGCAGTTGATAGCTGGCGGGCGCGTGATTGTTCGACTCAGCTTGCATCGAGTGAATGAAACACAGCTGATCGACATGCCGCGCGAGGTGCGGAAACAGCTCGCTGACCCACATGCCGGATTGGCCGCATTGTTGCCATCGATACGGACTGCCCAGCAGCTTGTCTTCGCAGCCATGCGTGACGTGCGCGAACTTCGTCCCCTCAAGTACCCGACGCACGGACGCAGGCAGCGGCTGGCCGTTCAATCGCTGCAGCTCCGGCTTATAATCGAACGTATCGACCTGCGACGGGCCACCCACCAGGAATAGGAAGATCACCGACTTAGCTCGAGGCACGAAATGCGGCGTACGCGGCGAAAAGGGTTGAAGCGGATCGATCGTTGGCCGCATGCGCGGCGTTGCCGCGCGAAGCTCCTGGAGCAGGATTGCCTCAAATGCCAGCGTGCCAAAGCCCGCTCCGAGCTGGCCGAGAAACTTTCGTCGCGAACTATCCTGGGCAGCGTGATTCATCGTCCGGCAGGCCACGGGACGAGCTTCAACATGTGAAACGGTTCGCTACGTTATCAACATCAGGCGCTCAGGGCAAAACTTGCGGCGATGTTGATCTCGTAGATCGCTCGTTTCACGGCGATAAGCAACACGCTGATATTGTAGTAGAATTTGGTTTGTAGAGCTAATGCCACGCCGCAACTGCGATAACTTCAGTACTTGTCGCGATTCGCGAACTCAGAGCGTCGAACAAAATGGCCGGGGACTGGTTCATTTTGCGGAGTCTTCGGAGCAAAATGTGCCGAGCACCATCCGCCGCGGATGGTCCCCTTCCTCGGAGGGCATTTTGTTCGACGCGTTTAGAGCCAATACCGTTCAATTAAGCATAACCACTGATTCCGCAAAGGATTTGCGCAGCGGCGGCGGATGGAAATGTACGGGGCGTTTCTTTTTCCATTTGGACATCTTCTGTTTGATGACGCGGGGGTTGATGCGGTTGCGGCGCGGTGGGAGACGCTCGCGGCTCATTTCCCACAGCAACGTTTCATACCAGGCCGTGAGGGAAGCAGCCGACGACGCATCGCATTCTGGCAGACGACATTGAAGAATCTGGAAACAACCCGCGAACGACAACCGATCAGGGTCCAGCCCGCCACCGTTCGCCGCTTCGAACATCAGGGCCCGAGTCACGAAATGGGCCAACGACAAGGCATACAACTCTTGAATCACTCCGGCGGGCGTTTCGCTCCGCAAGTTCGCCGGCTTGCTTGCCCGACGCGGATCTTGGTGCGTCTTTTGCTCGTCAAAGACCAGTTCTTCTTCCCAACGTTCGTGATACAGCGGAATCAACTCCCCGGCCGGATAAAGCCTTTCGTCGAACAAATTGGTGACCAGCACGTGCTCTTCCTCGTGCCCGACGCGTTGGGGGTCGTCCAGCTTGTAGCGGATGACACGCAGCAAGATTCCGTTTCGGTCTTTCTCGCGGTCGTACGCTTGGGGGTAAGAGTCTATCCGAATACTGGCATTGTCATAAATCGTGAATTGGCCGTAGGTTGGTGCCTTTCCTCTGGACAATGGAGAGCACCACCATGCGGTTTAACACTTCGCCTCGCGAGACATATCCTTCGAACCTGACGAACGACCAATGGAACGTTTTGGAGCCGTTGTTTTCGCCGCCGTGTACGGATGGCCTCGGGCGTCCGCGGGAAGTCGATTTGCGGGAAGTGATCAACGCGATTCTGTATCTCAATCGCACCGGCTGCCAGTGGGACGTGCTGCCGCACGACTTGCCTCCCAAGAGCACAGTCTACGGCTACTTCGCCCAATGGCGCGACGACGGCACTTGGCAGAAGATCATCGACGCGCTGCGGACGCAAGTTCGTGTCGCGGCTCAGCGCGAACCGACGCCCAGCGCCGCGTGCACCGACAGCCAGTCGGTGAAGACCACCGAGGTCGGCGGAGAGGAGCGAGGCTACGACGGCGGCAAGAAAATCAAGGGCCGGAAGCGGCATTTGCTGGTCGATACGCTCGGCTTGCTGATCGCCGTGCTCATCACCGCCGCAGGCGTCGACGACGGAGCAGCCGCTCCGCAGTTGCTCGCGCAGGTTTCGCCGGCGGAGTTTCCGCGCTTGACCACCATCTTCGGCGACAACAAGTATCACAATCATCAACTCGAAGCCTGGCTGAAAGAGAATCGACCTGGTTGGCACATCGAGGTGAAAATGCGTCCTGAAGGAACCAAGGGTTTTACCCCGTTGAAGAAGCGGTGGGTAGTGGAACGGACCAACGCCTGGAACGGTCGCTGCCGACGGCACAGCAAGGACTACGAACGCATGACTGCTTCGAGCGCTGCCATGATTCAAGTTAGCCAGACGCATCTCATGCTCCGACGACTTGCGCCGCCCGACGACCGGAAATTCCGCTACCGAGCCCGCGCGGCTTGAAACCCAAGAAAAACCGACGAATCATTTTCGGATAGACTCTTAAGTATGCGAACGGTCGATCGTCGCCGACATGCTGTTTTGGAAAAGATGGGGGTTAACTCCGTGCCCGAGCTGGCAATCTTGCTCGGATCAACGTCCATTTCGCCGACTTGCTGACGCCCATTCCGACCGACCATGGCTAGTTAGCAACTGGCAATTGAAAGCGCTCTCGTTGACAACGAGTGATGTGGCGTTGAGCAGGGCCTCGCTAATCCTGAACAGTGGCGTAACTCCGCCACCATTTGAGGGAGATCCCATACCGATTGTTGATGTAGGACAGCGGCTATTCACGCCACGATGCGCAAGCCCAAACCAGTTGCCACCACGTTCGTAGGAATGGCCCATGGTAATCGGCTACCGCATCGCATTGGTAGACAATGACCACACAACATTGTCGCACTTGTCTTCTTGTGTCGCTCGCGCCGGTCATACGGTTGTCGTTCAGGCCAGTTCTGACGACGAATTTATCCGCTTATCCGGCAACGTCGGCTTGGACCTGATCGTTACCAACGTCCGGCTCCCTGATACCGATAGCCTGACGGCGGCGAAGTCCGTCGCGGAAAAACACGTAGTTCCCATGATCGCGATTTCGGAGTCCTTCGACCACTTGACATTCGACCGCACCTACGCAGGCCCGGTATTTGCTCATTTGATGAAGCCCGTGCGTGAGCCGGAATTGCTGGCCGCTATTCCGCTGGCTATTCAGCGGTTTCAGGAGTTTCGCACTCTTCGCGAAGAAGCTTGCAACATGCAAAAGGCGCTCGAAGACCGCAAGTTGATCGAGCGGGCAAAAGGAATTCTCATGCGACGACAGTCGCTGGAT
Organism: Planctomycetota bacterium; assembly: GCA_022614705.1. Taxonomy (GTDB): domain Bacteria; phylum Planctomycetota; class Planctomycetia; order Pirellulales; family Lacipirellulaceae; genus JABDGM01. Next base: position 15,165 of record JAKEIB010000151.1, read on the forward strand.
GAAGCCACCGCTTTCTTACATCTTCAAAAGCTGGCCCGTAACCACCGCCTCAAAATGGGCGACGTTGCCAAGAGCATCATTCTTGCCGAGGAGGCCCTCCAAGCACCCGCCGCACTCGACGGTTCCGCTGTGTCGCCGATCCCGCGGAGTCTTTCCGCGCGAGGCCAAAGGCGATAACCGGAAGCTTGACGGACAGGCGCTGTCAATAAGCAGCGACCGGTCCCTCGTCGAAGGCTTAACTCACGCCCCAGCGGACCCAGTGGCGGATGCGGCGAAGAATGCGGCGGATGAGCTCCACGCTTTTGGGCGGCGTATAGTCCCACGATTCCTCCAGCGACCAGAATGGCATCCGCGACGGCGTCGTCACTTCACCGGCGTGCGAGTCGTCGACCGAGCGAACGTAATTCGATAGTCGCTCTGGGAACGGCCGCTGCGTCACGGGGGCCTTGGCGAACCATTGGATTTTGGCGTCGTCCGGGTACGCACGCGCCATCTCGTCGAGCAACGACCACGCTTCCACTCGGCGTAGCGCTTTGGCAACGTGCTTGCGGATCTGCGGCGATGGATGATGACGGAACTGCTGAAGTCCATAGTGCCGAAAACGATCGGCACACTTTCCCAGCAGCCAGACGCATAACGGAATCATTTCCGGCGGGCAGTACGCCATGTAGCAACAGATGGCATCGACTTCGCCCTCGTTGCAACGTGGATGAAACCCCCCATACACGTTGTGAAGGTCGAAGCGATAGGGCAACAGCCAGGCGTGGCGAGGATCGCTGCCCTGTTGTTCTGTCGCGGCCCGTCGGCGCGCGGCTTCGATACTCTTAAGAAGCGTAAACGTGCTTGTTGTGCGCAGACGACGGCCCCAAAATCGCCAGCGCTTCCACTGGCGCTCGGTTGGCGTGTAATTCCGCGGCGCCAATCTGGGCCACCTGGGCCACAAGATGTCGCGAAACATTGCGGCAACCCTCCGTCGCGCGGCACGGACACCGGTGCGTTATTGATCTCTGCATTGCTAATGAGCCATAGGGTGCCATGGCCACTGCTCTGAGTGGCCATGCTTGCAGCCAGATTCCCATGCCCACGCAAAGCCGTGGGCATGCCACCCAAACGTGAAACGACTCATTCTCAGCGCAGACATCGATAAGTTCTCGCCGTCTCTATTTTATCCGGTCCGCCGCGCAGCAGCGAGTCGTTTCTTGTGGCGACCAGCGAGCTATTAAACGCCATGCCCGCCAATTCCAGAATCGCGCTCCGCGACGGACTGGTCGCTTTCCCAGACTGAGCTTGTCGAAGTCAGCAACCAGCCTACCGAATCGCGATTGCGCCGCTCATCTGCCCCGCGTCGTGTGGGTGGCCAAATTTTCTTGCTGCACTTGGCCGGCTTTTCTGCTAGCCTATTTGTCCTACCATTATTCAAAACATGTAGCTGGATTCACTACTGTCCGGCTAACGCCGGAGTGACTTCGGTTAACTCTTAGGATTTCAACAAGTTGCGTTCGA
>JAKEIB010000152.1 GCA_022614705.1 Planctomycetota bacterium
AAAAGTAACGATCCTTTCATTCTCTTGGGCTCATGCAGAGAAATCCTCGACAACAAACTGATTCGCAAATCCACACAGACTCGCTACGCTCGTCTGCGGGCTTGGAATCGTTCTTGTGAGGCAACTCTTTACCGCTACCGAATTGTCAAAGAGCACACTATCCCCAACAATGAGGGAAAGAGAATTCTACGCGGATGTCCGATAACGGCAATATCCGGAAAAAAAACGTTGAAGGTTCGACGAGATTCTCTTAAAGCGCCGCAATAGGTGCGACGACTCGACTCACTTGCCGAAATCAGCAATGGACGCTCCACTGCAATCAGTTGTTAGCGCAATCAGTGAAAAGGGTTACGCTGTCATCCCGGCGGCCCTTTCGCCAGAAAAAGTTGCCGTCACTGTCGCGCAATTGACGGCGGCGCTCGAGTCAGACCTGCAAGGCTCGTCGCTGCGTTCCGCAACGGGAACGCTGTATGCCGCGCGCAATATCCTTCAGCTGTGGCCGGCCGTGACCGAAGTCTGGCAAGTGCCGCCATTAACTCAATTGTTGCCGCACGTTCTCGGCAGTGACTACGGTCTGGTGCGCGTGCTCTTTTTCGACAAGCCGCCCACGCAATCGTGGGCGCTGCCATGGCACAAGGATTTCGCGATCGCGGTCAAGAACAATCAATTGCCGAGCAGCCATTTCTCCAAGCCGACGACCAAGGCCGGCGTACAGCACGTCGAAGCGCCGGAATGGCTGCTTCAAAAAATGCTCAGTCTGCGCTTGCATCTGGATGACGTCACGCTGGAAAACGGCCCGCTGAAGGTGCTGCCTGGTTCGCATCGCGGCGACGAGTCGCAGCCGGCAAAGACGATACTCGCCAAGGCGGGAGACGTGCTGGCAATCCGCCCGCTGGTATCGCATTGCAGCAACAAATCGCATCCGGATACAACGCGGCATCGACGGTTGCTGCACATGGAGTTTGCCGGCGTCCGCGAGTTGCCGGACGATTACGCCTGGCACGATTTTATCCCGTTTGTGTAGTTGATTTTTCTGGAGCGAGCAACCGTCGTTGGTTAAGATAAACACCGCCAAGATTGTTCTTGCCGTCGTCGCATGAAACACGCGTATTTGCCTGCTGCTTCGATCTTGCTCGCTTGCGTCCAAGGGGCGCTTTCGGACGACTATGTCATTCCGGAAGCGAAGAAGGCTCACTGGGCGTGGAAGGCGCCGGTGCGCCCGCCTGTACCCACAGTCCAGCAAGTGAATTGGGTACAGACTCCCATCGATGCATTTATCTTGGCGCGAATGGGGAAGGCCGGCTTGATGCCGGCCGCAACGGCCGAGCGCGAACAAGTCTTGCGGCGCGTCACATTCGACTTGATTGGGCTGCCGCCGACTCCGCAAGAGATCGACGCGTTTGTCAGTGACGCTTCGCCCCAGGCATGGACAAAGGTGATCGACCGCTTGCTGGCCTCTCCGCATTACGGGGAGCGCTGGGGCCGGCACTGGCTCGACCTGGCCCGCTACGCCGACAGCAACGGCTACGAATTCGACGAAGACCGGCCTAATGCCTGGCGCTATCGCGACTACGTCATTCAATCCTTCAACAGCAACAAGCCGTACGACCGGTTCATCCAAGAGCAGCTCGCGGGCGACGAACTCTTTCCCGACGATCCGCAAGCGCTCGTGGCGACCGCGTTCCATCTGCTCGGGCCGGACATGACCGATTCGAGCAATCAGGCGCTGCGCCGGCAAAACACGCTGGACGACATGACCGAGACGACGGGCCTTGTGTTCCTTGGCATGACGATTGGCTGTGCCCGCTGCCACGATCATAAGTTCGAGCCGATACCGCAACGGGACTTCTTCCGCTTACAAGCGTTCTTCGCTCCCGCCGTGTTTCGAAGCGACATTCCCTTCGGCAGCGCCAAAGAAATGCGCGAACACGCGCAAGCAATGGAGCTTTACCAAAAGTTGGTGCAGCCGACTCTTGATGAAATCGCGAAGGTGGAAGCGCCCTATCGAAAAAAGCTTTTTGAAACGAAATTGGCCCTGGTTTCTGCGGCAGCGCAAGAGGCGCATCGCACGCCGCCGGAGAAGCGCACGCCGGCACAGAAGAAACTGATCGCGACGACGGAGCGCCTGGTAGCTGTTTCTGCTACGGAAGTGCGCGGCGCATTAATAGGAGCGGATGCCGATCATCACAAGCAACTGCAAGATGAACTGAAGAAATTCGACGCTAAGAAGCCGCGCTCGTTGCCGACCGCATTAGGCGTCAAAGATGGAATCAAAGACCCGAAGACTGTCGTCCTTGTCCGCGGCGAATTGAACAATCCCGGCGCCGAGGTGGATCCGGGTTTCCCATTGATTCTCTCACCGGGGCTGAAGGAAAGTGCGGCGCCGGTCCGCTCACTTGGGACAGAGACGAGCGGGCGGCGCACGGCCCTGGCCCAATGGATCGCCAGCAAAGACAATCCGCTTACCGCGCGCGTCCTGGTCAATCGGCTGTGGCAGGCACATTTTGGCAGAGGAATCGTACCAACTGCAAGCGACTTCGGCGTGCACGGCGAGCAGCCGACACATCCCGAATTGCTCGATTGGTTGGCGGTTGAATTCATGGAGAAAGGTTGGGACGTAAAGCACATGCATCGTTTGATGCTGTCGTCGGCAACCTATCAACAATCGACGCAGGCGAGCAAGGAGGCATTGGTCAAAGATCCCAAGAATGATTGGCTTGGCCGAATGAATGTGAAGCGATTGGAAGCGGAGGCTCTGCGCGACAGCCTGCTGGCAGTGAGCGGACAATTGAATCGCAAAATGGGCGGGCCCGGCGTGCTTACTCCGCTGCCGGCCGACGCCCTGCCCTTCAAGGAATGGAAACCTCATCCGGACGCCAAGGAGCACAACCGGCGCAGCGTGTATCTGTTCGCCAAGCGCAACCTGCGGCATGCCTTCTTGGATTCGTTTGACTTGCCGGACAGCAACCTCAGTTGTTCGCGGCGGGAGCAAAGCACGGTGGCAACGCAAGCGCTGACCCTGTTCAACTCGGCGGGGACGGCGCAGGCGGTGAAAGCCTTGGCGGCGCGCCTGGAAAAGGAAGCCGCGACCACCGACGATCGCATTACGCTCGCGATTCGCTCGACGTTGGGACGCAGACCGACCGAAAGCGAAGTGCAGTTAGCGCGGGATTTTCTGCGTGATTCACCGCTTGTGGAATTCTGTCGGGCACTGTTCAATGTGAATGAGTTTGTATATTTGAGATAAAAATGAACCCCAGACATGACAACTTCTCGCGGCGCGACTTTCTCCGCCGGGCCGGCGGCGGCTTCGGCATGATCGCGTTGGCGTCGCTGCTGGCCGAAGAAGGCCTCTTGGCGAACGATAACGCGACAGTCGCCAATCCGCTGACGCCGCGCGAGCCGCACCACGATGCCAAGGCCAAGTCCGTCATCTTTCTGTTCATGTCGGGCGGCCCGAGCCATCTGGAAACCTTCGATCCCAAGCCTGAGCTGGCGCGGCTGCACGGACAGCCCTTGCCCGCGTCCTTCGGCGCCGTGCAGACGCGTCGGGCCACAGAACGCAATCGACTGTTCGCGCCGCGCTTCCGCTTTCATCACTATGGCCAATCCGGCATCGAAGTCTCCCAGCTGCTGCCGAGCATTGGCCAATGCATCGACGACATTTGCGTCTTGCGCGGCTGCCACGGCGGCACAGTCACGCATCCCGAGTCGGTATACATGATGAACACCGGCTCGATCCTGATGGGCCGGCCGAGCCTGGGCTCGTGGGTGGCGTATGGCCTGGGCACCGAAAATCAAAACATGCCGGCGTTTGTGGTGATGCCGGACCCGCGCGGCTGGGTCAAAGGCGGCGCGCCGGCCTGGGGCAACGGCTATCTGCCGGCGGCGTATCAAGGCACGACCCTGACCGGTGGTGCGACGCCCATTCGCAATTTGGCGAATCCCGCCGGCGTGTCGAATGAGCAACAGCGCCGCACTTTGGATTTCGTGCAACAACTCAACCGCGCGCACTTGCAGCAGAGTCCGGGGAATTCGGAATTGGTCGCTCGGATCGCCTCGTACGAATTGGCGTTCCGCATGCAGGCGCATGCGCCGGAGGTCGTCGATATCGCGAGCGAAACACAGGCGACACGGCGGCTGTACGGTTTGGACCAACCGCATACCGCCGAATTCGGCACGCGCTGCCTTTTGGCCCGCCGCATGGTCGAGCGCGGCGTTCGCTTCGTGCAAATCTACTGCGGCGACACCAACGGCTGGGACGCGCACTCCGACGTGGTCGGCAACCACTTGCGCCTGTGCGCCCAAAGCGATTTACCGATCGCCGGTTTGCTGCGCGATTTGAAAGCACGCGGATTGTTTGAATCGACGCTCGTCATCTGGGGCGGCGAGTTTGGCCGCACGCCGATGACCGAAGGAACCACGGGCCGCGACCACAATCCGCACGGCTTCTCGATGTGGTTCGCGGGCGGCGGGGTCAAGGGTGGGCAAGTGATTGGCGCAACGGACGCGGTCGGTCTCCGCGCTGAAGAGGACACCACGCACGTGCACGACATCCACGCCACCATTTTGCATCTATTGGGATTGAATCATCTCCGCTTGACATATCGCCACAACGGACGCAACGAGCGGCTGACCGACAACTTCGGCGAGGTTATTGAGCAAGCGCTTAATTAGGTTCGTTGGCGATACACCAGGCATTTGGTCCCAGCCAAGCAATCCAGATTGGTGCCAGACCCGCGCGACCTATCCGTCGCCGTAACTTATTTGACGACAAGGAAGTTATGGGATTGGTCGCGCGACACACCCACACCCCCCCCTCCCTGGCCCGAATCATTAATACTAGCCCGACGCGCGAGCGAGGGATTGCTAACGAGTTTAGATGCTCGGAGCGAAAAAATCACGCACATACCCCCGTGTGGGCCATTGCGTCCGAGAACGCCACTTCAATCGACAAATTGGCGTCCACGGAGGCCGGTCCTAACTCATGGTTTGCCAGTCACTTGCAATGTGCAAATCCTCGTCGGTGCCAATCGGCACACACAGGGGTTCTGGCAACGTTGCCACTTTTTGGCAACCATGAATCGCTAAGATGGCCAACTTTTGGCAATGTTGCCAACGCCCTTGCGTTACCACCCCAGCAAATGGGAGTTACGCGAGACAATTAAGCAGCTAAAGAGCCAGGTATTACGGGAAGGGGGACACGGGCCTGTCGCGGATTGGACTGCCCCTCACCCCAACCCCTCTCCCTGAGGGAGAGGGGAGAATTTGGGACCCCTCGACTCCGAGCCGCGGTTTACGGATCCAAGTGCGTGCCGATCCGATGGACGAACGCCAGCAAGTCGGTGACGCCCACGCGATCGTCGCCATTATAGTCCATGTACCAGAGGAAACCCGGGTCGCCGCGGCGCCTGCCCAGCGTGCTGAGGAAGCTGAACAGGTCGTGCAAGTCCACGTCGCGGTCGCCGTCGCTGTCGCCATAGAGCCGGAAGAACGCGTCCATTTGGTTGCCGCCGCCGTTGCCGTCACGATCGCCGTCGAGTTCGCGGCCAACCTCGTCGCGGATGTGGTCGCAGCGAATGGTCAGCGAAACGGCGTTTCGCGGTGGTGCATTCCCAAACGCTGGGATTCTTGGCGCGGGTGAAGCCGGAGATGCTGGAGCACACGAGGCCTAACTGCCAATGAGATCTTCTCAGTTCATTGGCTCGTTCGTTGTCCGGGCAAGATTCTCACGCTTACGGCCGTGGCGCAGAACGCCAGTCCAAACTCGAGAACCAATGGCAGAAGTTGCTGCGGAGGGCCGCAATGGCCGGGATGCCCGCCGGCGGCCCGTCCGTCGTAGATCCAGAGCGCGGTCGTCAGATCCAGATAACGCGTGTAAGTCCCGGCGGCAGCGGCCAAAGCGGTGCACACCAGCAAGACCCAAAGACGCCGTCTGTTTCCTCGGGCTGCCCAAGCCGCGGCCGCTATCAGAAGGTACGGCATGACGCAAATCAGCCACAGGTTATTGCGATCGTCCGGCGCGAGAGGATGCGTGGACTCATACCAGAGCATTACTACCGCGGCAATGGGGGTCGCTATACACAGCGCCCAAATTGCAATCATGAACTTCGCGTTTGAGTTGGACATCGTTTTGGCTACAGCGCTTTGCAAGACCGGCTTCGTAAGCCAATCATTTTGGAACATGAAAAAGATAGACCTCGCCCCAGACTTTTCCAGGACCTCGTGGGTTTTCGCGATGTCCTCCATTTGTGCCGACGGCCAATATCTCGCTGTCAGGACCAACTGCCAGGGACGTGAGTAGAATTCTGTCTTGATGCCACTTCCAGTCCGCGCGCGCCTTGTTGGCCTTCAAATCCCAAATGACAATCCGACTCACGGTGAGTGGAGCGCCACCTCCCTTGTTGGTAGTGGAGACCAGCAATTCGCCGTCGGGAGACAACATCCAGTGCTCGTTCCAACTGAGGGCCTTCACTTTTGCCGCCGAGTTTCGAGTTTCTTCCCCCGTTTCCACATTCCAAAGGGTAACCACCTCCCTGCGGTCTGACATGACCGCGAGCTGCTTTCCATCGGAAGTAAACTCAATCGACCTTACGCGGCCGTTTTGCACAAAGAAATCACTCCGGAGCGTGCCGTTGGACACGTCGAACAGTTTAATCACTCCTCGAGTCCTATCCTTGTCGCCGACAGCAAGGACCTTCCCATCCGGTGAAAAAGCGATTGCAGGCATTTCATTTTCAATACCGGTCAATGTTGCGGCGATGTCGAGGCTCGGAACGCGCCAGAATTTCACTTTTCCGGGCAATTCGGCGCCAGCAACATTCACGGAAATGGAACTCCAAGTCGCAACCATTTTTCCGTCGCGAGAGAGTGCGGCGGAGACCACCGTGCCTTCCTGCGTTTTGGCGAGTTCTTTCAAAGAAGGAAACGCGAGTAATTGGACTTCGCCGGCCTTTTCGGTGTATCCAGCGTAACCGGGTGCGTGAGTATTTTCGCTTCCGCAGGCGACGGCCAATACATCTCCCTTTGAGGAAAACGACACTGAGCGAATGCGCTGAGGTAAACGCAAGGAGGAATGGACCTTCTTGTTTGCCAAATCCCAGATGAGAAGTTCTCCTTGCCAGTATTCCACCGGCATGTTGGAGATTCCCTCACTCCCTGCGACCAGATATTTGCCATCCGGAGAAAAGGCCAGGGCGCTGACAGTGCCGAAGTGCTGGAACATTGCAATTGCCTTCGGCGGCACTACCTCGCTCGGACCGGACAAAAGGAGCTGGACACTCGCAATGGGAACACCCATGGCGAACGTCAGCGAAAGTAGGGACCACCGATAGGCGGCTGAACTCTGCAAGAGGCCGATTCGACAACTAGGCCTCGCCGAGTATTGTTCGGAACTGGCCGACTGGATTCGCACAACATTCTGGAAATCCATCGAATTACACCTCATCGCGACCGGTCGAACAATCCATGCTGCAAGCGGCCAAGGACTAGCGCATTGAGAAATTTTTCCCAATCGCTCGGGTCGCTAGTCAATAACTCCTCGGTGGAGAAAGGCCCATCAAATTGGCCCCGATTCTCGACGGTAATTGCGGCGCTAATCGGGTTCGCGATACCCTGCTGAACGGACACCGTGACACTCAAGTCCTTTTCCAAACGAGACTGATTGTGAACATGCTCGGACCGACGTGGCGAGTAACCATCCCAAGCGAGAGACTCAATTCCAGTCGCGGATGCCATTTGTCCACCTCCATCTGCGCCGGAACCGGAGCTCATTGGGCCAACTCCACCCTCAGGATTCCCAGGGTTATTCAAGACGTCGAATGTAAACTCCGAACTCCAATACCAGCCAGTCCGGTATGTTCCAGTCAAAAGCGAGCCTTCCACGAACCAGCGTTTTTGCTCGCTCACCAGCGTGATAATATCCCACTGGACCTGTGTCGGTGTCCAAGAAACCATGTTGCTGCCAGCGGGAGCGGGCACGGTAATCGGGGCCAAGAGTTCCTGCGAGCCGTCGCTGTTGAAGAAATGAATTCTGAATTCGTTTAGCAGTTGTGCGACGAGCGGAGTATTTGGCCTACCTGAAGGTATGATCCACACGAACTCTGGGATCGGATCGGTGTCGTCGCGCCAAATAGTGCTCGGGACGCCATTTATCCTCATACTATCCAGCACAGGCGAGACGTTGTTGAGCTGGAAAACAGCACCGTAGGACAGTTTCGTAGTCGGGTTTTGCCCGGCGGTGACGTTGCGCCACATGTCACTGAGAGTGTAAGCAATTTGATTCGAGCCGCCGCGATCAAGAATCTTGTCGATAACACCTTGGAATGCATGTGCGATTGTGTCCCAGCCCGTGTCTTCAGTCTGATCCGTAGCGTTGTTGGGGTCATGAAGATCCCAAAGAACGCGCATGACGGTCAATTCTTCGTCTTCACCGTTGCTGCGCCCGACGACACCGGCACCTGTCTGATTTGGCAATCCTCGATTAACGCTAAAAGTGTACAATTTGTTGTCGCCGGAAGTGCCGACAGCTCCGACGGCACGAACTCCCGTCGGCGTGCCGGTGTCTTCGGCCTGAGCGACCATGCTGTAGAAGTTTGCGAAGCCCTCCGAAAATGCGAGTTGGTTGTTTACTTCTCGCGTGCGATTTGGGTGCGTGATTCGAGTGTTTTCTTCAATCGAATGCGCCAGAGCGACAGCGCCCACGCCAGGAATCCAATTTATCAGAATCTGGCCCAACGCGAAGGGAAAGAATCCCATTTGCTGCTGAACGGCATGACCGTACTCGTGAATAATCGTGTCCCAGTCGTTCCAGTCAGTAGCTATGATGCTTGGACTTTCACGGATCGTATAGCTCGTCGGTGCCCGCACGATTGCACGTCGCGCATAAACTGTCCCTACAGGGACATTATTCAAGCTCCCGTGCAACTTCATTCCGGTGACCAAGGCATCGAAGGTCCAGAAGGCTCGCTCAGCGGACGGCTCATTACCGACGGGTGGTGCATTGCCAATGCCAAGGTTTACAACCGCCACATCGCCAAGAGCTTGAAATAGGTTTGATTGTAGGCTGAAAACGTTGCGGTTGTCGTCGAGTGCAATCGGTTGAACCGGTGGAACCGGGTTGGACACATAGATGACGCGCCGACGGGGCTCACCCGCCGCGTTGCCGGGTGTACGCGACGCCGTAAAGACACGGATGCGAAATTGTTGGTTAGGGCGTTGCCCCAGTGTGATCGTGTAGTTCCCCTGATCGTCGGTAAACGTTGTCCCCAGAACATTGCCCCGCGCGTCGATGACTGCGACAAGCGCTTGGCGCAGTGGCTTCTCTTGGCCGACGGTCCTATCATAAGTGACTTGTCCGCGCACCGTGTAGCGGGGGGCCGCCTGTCCGATGAACAACTCGACTGGGACCGGTGCCCCAAAGGCAACGCCATCGAATGGACGGTACGAGAAGGTGTCTTCGCCGCTGAATCCTTCCGCTGTCGTGTAGGTAAATGAGCCATCCGGATTGAGCTCGACGGTGCCGTATTGCGGCCCTTGCTCCAGCTGGGCCTCCCAAACGTCCTCATCGTAACTCACATCGTTCTGCAACACGCCTTCGGACGCTTCGACCGTGTAAATGCCGCTTGGATCTACTGGATCGAACTCGTAGAAATCCGCCACGCCGACGCCTCCGTAATTGCCGATGCTCAAGGTCACCCGCGCGACGTTCGACAAGTTTTCATCGACTTCAATCAGGTATTCGAAGTAATCTGTGCCAGCAAACCCTGGACTCGGCGTAAACGTAAAGGAACCGTCGTTGTTCAGAGCGAGCGTGCCCTGTTCGGGCATTGTCTGCACAACGAGCACAGGATTGGTCCCGCCGAAGAGATCGTCATTGGTCAGCACACCAAATTCCGCTGGTACGACTAGCGTTTGATCGTGAGTGACCTCATACGCGTCATCTCTAGCAACGGGCCCATTCACAAGGTATACCGTTGCCTCATTCGAGAAGCTGACCCCGTCGCTGGCCGTGTAGACAAAGAAATCGGTCCCGGCAAAAGCCGGCCCTGGGACAAACTCAAAGGAACCATCCGCTTCGAGCGTCAGAGTGCCATTGGCAGGTGCAGAGACGAGGATGACAGTGAGGTTGTCCTCTGGGTCCGTGTCGTTTCTAAGTAAGCCTTGGTCGGCAGTAACAAGAGTCGCTTGCACGGCCGACACACTGTACCAGTCGTCTTTCGCTACCGGCGCCTCGTTGACATCGGTGAGGTTGATCGTTACCGTGGCTAAGCTAGTGCGACTCGGGGAACCGTTGTCAGAGACTGCAACTGTAAGGGCAAAACTTGAAAGACTCTCGAAATCCAGCGCCGCGGAATTGGCGACCCTGATGTGCCCGGTCGGACCTTCCATCGCGAAGGCGCCATCCGTATTGCCGTCGAGGATCGCGAAAGTCAGACTTTGGCCGGCATCTGGATCGGTAGCGACTACCGTGCCGACCAGAGTGTCGAAGGAGCTGTTTTCCGCGACAGCGAAGACTTGGTCTGCAACCACGGGCCATTGATTGGGGGAGTTTACGCTGATGGCTACAGTGGCTGTCGCGCTGCCGCCGTTCCCGTCGTCGATTCTGTACGTGAAACTATCCGTGCCATAAAAACCAGCGTTAGGCGCATACACGATGAAATCATCGAGCGGATCACCCGGCGTGTTGTTGTTGCTCACAACCGCCGACCCGTTGGCCGGCGCTGAAGCGATGCTCAGCGTGAGAATGTCCTGGTTCGGATCGCTGTCATTGGCCAAAACGTTGATACTTACCGAGGT
>JAKEIB010000153.1 GCA_022614705.1 Planctomycetota bacterium
CATCAGCACCATCAGCGACGCGATCGCCACTTACCTCACCACCGGACAACTACCTCCATTACCAACCTAAACCGCTACAGACGGCTAAACTGTTACGAATCGTTCAGCTTTGCGAGAATACAAGTTGGAACCAAAGGAGAGTTGCCCGTCGTCGGTGAGACCGACCTTTCCGTCAAAAGCTTGTCGGCCGCCAGATCTTCGTTGACGCCGCACCATCCGGCAATTTCGCTCGCCTGATTCCTAATCAGGGTGCCGCTTTCCGCAACGCGTTGCCAGCGATCTAACTGCGGCCAGCGGTCGGCGAGGCTTGCACTCCGGCTTGACCTGGGTGCCTTCGTAACGAATTTGCAAACGAATACTTGGCTCGCCGATTCGCTACGTCGGAGCGGACCTCGCCGATACCCAAAATTCGCATTCTGGTGAAATAACTCGCTTATATCTCTGCCGTTTGTGATGCGCCGCCGCCGAGTTGAGCGTATCACGCTGCCGCACCCTCGTCCCGAATTACATCATAATTCGATGTAACCGAAGGTTATGCGACCGAGGTAGCGGCGCGTGCTGCAGAGAGGTGGCGCCAGGTGCGGAAGATTTTTTTCAACTTGTGTTCGATTTCATTTTTTTAGAATCACGGGGTCAAGCCTTTGATGCTCCTCGATTAGCCGTTGCTTTCATTCTGGAGGTACGAACTCCGATTCTAGGACTCTTGATATTTTGACTTCCTGCCGCGTTTTTGGGGCTGGGGTTTTCGACCCGCTGGCCGCTTCCGCATCACCCGGATCGCGTGCTTGCGGTGGCAAGTCAAGAGCTGGCACACCTCTTCGAGAATAGCGCTTTTGTCCTTGCGACCAGCGCGATGATATCTCTTCCTAAACGATTCAAGAAGATAGCGTTTTACCTTTTCTTCCATGTTCCAAACCTCCGCTTCGGTAACATGGAATTATGATCCAACGACCCTTACTCGAAGGTCCGATCAGCCTCCTTCGGTAACATTTAATGTGATCCAAGTCGCTATAATTTTTCCGACGTGTGCCAGTTTGCAGAACTGACGCGCATCCGGCTTGTCCATGCAACGGGCAAGCAGCAGAAGGAAACGGTTTACCTCATCAATAACCTTGATTCAACGCAGGCATCAGCGGAGCGCCTGTTGAAGCTCAAACGAGATTACTGACAGATTGAAAAGCCGCTTGGACTATGCAAAGGATTTTGTAATACGAGCAGATTCAAAACGAGTGCCTCTGTTCGGCGGTGCTGCACGGCGACGAGACGGGCTGGCGAATCAACGGCCGGGGACACTGGCTGTGGTGCTTCAGCCAATCCGCGGCTACCTCGCGCCCCAAAAATCCGTGACCAGCGTGCCGGCGAACGCCCGACGAAAGAACTTGGCCAGGACCTGCCGGCCGCGCTGGCGATCGATCAGGTAGTAGGTCCAAAATGGCCCAAATTCGCCAAGAGGCTGCGGCGTTTGATCCGTGACGCCTTGCGTCTCAAACAGCGCAAAACGATCTCGACCGGGCGACGTACCAATCGCGCCGCGACCGTTTGCACGACCGGCTCGACGCCCTCGTGGCCAAGGACTGGAAGGACTCGCAAGCCGCGCGGCTCGTGAAGCGTTTCCGCCGGCATTGCGACCACCTGCTGACGTTCTTGGACGATCCCGCGGTTCCGGCCGACAACAATCACGGCGAGCGAGCCATTCGTCCGGCAGTCATCATTCGCAAGAACACGTACGGCAACCGCAGCCAGCGCGGCGCGGACACGCAAGCCGTGCTGATGAGCGTCTATCGCACTTTGAAACAACGTGCTCACGATCCTCTCGCCACCATCACGAATGCCCTGAGCCAATACCTTACCACCGGAAAACTACCTGCCTTGCCACCGTAAAAACTTCAAACGGCTAAACTGTTACGAATTTGTAATGGCACGCCGATTGGGGTTTTAAATCTCACGACGCCACAACGACCATTGCAACGAGAATATAGCGAACGGAAAAGGGGGAGGCAGTTCAATTTGACATGAGCTGCGCCCCATTTTTTCCTGCAGCTGGTTGGACGCATCGCTCGCTAGGGCCTGCCCTTTGTGCCTGCACCGCCCCGTGGCTGAGGCGATTCGCTCGGCCAAGGATAATCGCGGCTACCGGCGGACGCATCAAGGGGCCCCGGAGGCAATTCCTTCTGCCATGCCAACACCCTCGACGCCAGTCGCTCGACCACCTCAGGCTCCCGTTCGGCTTCGTTCGATAGCTCCGTGGGATCGCGCGGAATGTCGTACAGCTCCACGCGGCTACGGTCGGGGTTCATCAACAGTTTCCACCGACCATCTCGAATCGCCAGCATTGGGCTACGGTGAAACGGCTCGCCGTAAATATCGAAACGCCACTCCCACATGAGGGGCTTAGCACGGGCGCGTGACCGGCCCAACAGCACGTCGCCGACGTCTTCACCGTCGAGTGCATGGGCGCCGGGAATCGTAGCGTCCGCCAGCCGGCACACGGTCGGCAGCCAGTCGACACCGGCAATTACGCTTTCGTTGTCGACACGCCCGGCCGGCACGTGCCCTGGCCAGCAGACGATGCCCGGCAACCTCACGCCGCCTTCATACAGGCTTCGCTTGCGGCCGCGAAATGGGCCGGCGCTGCCGATACCGCTGTGGCCGGCATTGTAGATGTGAATGTCCTCAGGACCGTTGTCGCTCGAGAAGAAGATCAACGTCTTGGCGGTGAGGTCGAGCTTCTCCAATCCCACAAACAGCCGGCCGATTTGCGTGTCCAAATCGGTCACCGACGCATAATAGATTTCGGCCGCGCTGCGATGCGGAAAACCGTCTTGGCCGCCGGGGCTGAATCGCTTGTAGGGCTTCATTTGCTCGTCGGTGGGCATAAGCGGGGCGTGCGGGACGAGCGTCCAAATCTGCAAGTAGAAGGGCTTGTCTTTGTTTTGCTCGATAAAGCGCAGTCCCTCGTTGACGAATAACGCGGTAGAACGCGCCCGAAAGTGCGGATCGTCCGGGGGACCGCCTGGCTCGCCGTGCTCGCTCGTGCCAACGAATTCGAAGCCGTATTTTTCGACCGCCGGCCCGCCAGATTCCTTGCCCAAGTGCCACTTGCCAATGTGCGCTGTGGCATAGCCGGCCTGCTTCAGCAAGCGCGCCACGTTGGGCACTTCGGGATCGAGCCAGTTGCTCATCCCGCGGGCCTCGTTCTCTTCGCGCGTGGCGTAATGACCGTGGATCCGATGCCGGGCCTGATACTGGCCGGTGAACAGCGCGCAGCGGCTCGGCGAACAGACCGACCCGTTCATATAGCACTGCGTAAACAGCGTGCCGCGCTTGGCCAAGCGATCGAGATTGGGAGTCTTGATGTTCGTATTCCCATAGCAGCCCAGGTCGCCCCAACCGAGATCGTCGGCCAGGATAAAAATGATGTTCGGCCGCTCGGCCGCCGGACTACCGGCCGAACAGAGGCCTAGGATCGCGGCGACAATTGAAAGTGTCTCGATGGGTCTTTCCATACAAGATTTGCCTTATGGGTGAAGATTCTTGAGTCCGGGTTCTGAATGCCGAGATCGCCGTAACCCATATCATCGACGTACAGAATGACGATGTTTGGCCTGGTCGGGATTGCTGCGACGACAGTCAGTGGCGCGAGCTGCCAGCAAAAGATTGAGGCAACAGCAAATGTCACACTCTTCGCAATTAGGGCTTTGAGCCGAAGTAGAATCATCATTTGGGAACGTTCAACGTTTCTAATTCTGTGTTGTTGGGCGTCTCATTCGCTGCTGGCCGAAGATCGTCATCAGGCTGATTCGAACGGCGGTGCGGTGCGTCCGGCCGGCTCATTTCGCTGAGCAGCAAGGATTCCATTTCTCAGACCTTTTTTGCTGCCATTGTTGCCGGTTCGGGTACTGCGGCGTTC
>JAKEIB010000154.1 GCA_022614705.1 Planctomycetota bacterium
GCTGCTATCCCCGCAGGAACGGCAACCGTTTCTTCCGTTGGGCCAGTAACCCTGTCGTTATGTTCGGTCGAACCAGGAGCCTCGTCGGATGTGCCCAGCTCCTTGACATGTGAATCGTGCGATCGATTCGGTAAGGAACGATTCTGAGACCAGTAGCCCGTTACTAGACCTACGGCTATGAGCAGCACGAATAGGATGAAGAATCGGGCCCGCCGCCGGCGTTTCGCACCCGGGTGAGATGGCCGCCGCTGCCCAATTCGGAGGCCGCGATCGTCAGGGAGGCCTTGCCAAGGGCCGTCTTAAAAGCTCTGCTGAACAAACTGCTCATCGTTCTCAATCAGTTGATGGACCTGCGAACCTGCAATGTGCTATGGTTTGTTAAAGGACTCGGCGTCCCCCGCAGTGCAGGGGAGCCGAGCCCGGTGTGGTTAGTTAGTCAGCAGACGAGAACGCGCTGGTCACGCCGTTGACCTTGGGCTCGCCACCCTCTTCGCCTGGAAGCGATAGGGTTTGGAGCTGTAAGGCCAGCGCCGCCAACCGCTCGCGCGTCAAGGGGTCCAACCCGCTGACGCGGCTGAAGCCGATTGCAGCAAACTCAATCGCTTTCAATAGTTGCGGCAATTGCGCAACTCTGCAGGTAGCGAGATAGCCGCCTCGTCCGTCGACCCGTGCGATCCGAAAATGGTAGTAAGGACTACCATTCATCCGGTCTCGACCTTCATAGATCAACAAATCGAAGTCGGTCCCCGGTACTTCCCTAACTGCGGAAGGCCCGTTTCCTCGCAAGCGACTGCTACGCCTCGTCATGTCGTCATCTCGATCTCTCATCTTCATCACCACCGATACTGGGTTGGACCAATAGACCCGAAGCACCATTGCGTCGTAGGGGCACGGTCCATCCCAAGTCAAACGCCCCTTGGAAAAAGACGCGCGGTCTCTTCCCAACGGGTCGTGGCCGACGACGACATGATCAATTGCCGTCACTAACCAACCAACACCACATGTCATTGACTTCTGGTTCATTCCGATTCGCGATACGCACGCGCTACGTGTTTGGCCGCGCGGCAGAGGAGACCAAGCGGCGGCCCCACCACGAACAAGAAAACGCTAAGGTAAAAATTGAGGACCGTTCCAATTGGTCCTAGGTGCCGCTGAAAAAAGGTTAGGATCCGGGTGAACGCGCTGAGCGGCGTGTCATCCGCAAGGTACGCGTACTGCTCGATGGCCCACGTCAGCCAATTGCCATTCGGCCCATGATGGCGCCACGACGTAAAGTGATTTTCAACTGAATGAGGATTTGCCTGATACCACTCTCCGTCCAGGCCGTAAATAAGCGCCACCAGTCTTGTAGGGGTCTGCACGAATAGCCACGCGTCGACATCGGCCTCCCTGTGAATGCGAATGCCATTCAGGGACAAGTCAACCGCTTCGCCGTTCACATAAGCGCGGCCCAAGATATCCACCACTCCCCCCAGCCAATAACACTAATGGCCGCCATGACAAACGACGCCGCAAGAAAGAAAACTGGGAAACGGGGTTTCATGGGAACCTCCAAATAAAAAGGATGGCGGAAACTAAACCTTTACAAGCTCAGGGCTGGATAATCGTTCTTTCGGACCGCCAGTGATTTCAGTGTTGCGCGCGTGAATCCGCCTCCAACGCCACTTACGGACTTGGTAGAAGAGTACCGGCAGCAGCAAATCGACGACTTCGTCGGACACCAGAATGCCGCCCAACACCGGAGCGGCCATCGGCTGCATAATCTCGGCGCCGGTGCCCGTGGCCCACAGCATCGGCGCGAGGCCGACCATTGTGGTGACTTCCGTAAGCAGCTTAGGCCGCGTGCGATGAACGGCCCCTTGCATGACAGCATCGCGAACTTCGGCCAGCGTCATGTTCGCCAGGCCGCCGCGCTCGTCGATCGCTTCGCGCAGATAAACGAGCATGACCAGGCCGTTCTCTGTCGCCAGTCCGAAGCAAGCGATGTAGCCGACCCAAACTGCGACACTGAAATTGAAGCCGAACAGATATTGGAACAGCACGCCGCCGGCAATCGCCCCGGGAACTGCGAGGCCCATCACGAGCACCGTATCGGTGAAGTCGTGATAGGTTATGTAAAGAATCAGGAAAATGACCAGGATTACGATGGGAAAGATGACCGACAACGTCCGTTTGGCTCGCAGCTGATGTTCGAACTGTCCGCTCCACTCCAGGTACATGCCGGCCGGAAGCTTGACCTGTTCCGCGACGGCCCGCTGCGCCTCTTCGACAAATCCCACGATGTCCCGGTCGCGTACGTTTAGTTGCACGTAAGCCCGCAGTAAGCCATTCTCGCTCTTGATCATCGACGGGCCTTCCACGATCCGCACATCGGCTACCATCGAGAGCGGCACCTGCTGAGCCGAAGCGTCGGCGACGCCGTCGCGAGCTTCCTTCGTCATGTCCGCCCCCGGCGAGCCGCTGACAAGAAGCTGCTTCACCGACTCCTCATCGAGCCTGAAATCGCGGGCGTAACGAATTCGCACTGGGAATCGTTCGCGGCCTTCCACCGTGGTTGTGATCGTCTGTCCACCGAGCGCCGTTTCAACGACTTCCTGAATATCGCCGACATTGACGCCGTAACGGGCTGCCCGCTCACGATCGATGTCGATTTCCAAATAGCCTTCGCCGACGATCTGGTCGGGAAAAACATCAACCGCTCCGCGGATGCGTTTGAGAACTTGAGCAACTTCTTCAGAAACCTTTTGTATCTCGTCGAGGTCATCTCCATACACTTTGACGCCGAGCATGGTCCGCACGCCCGTGGCCAGCATGTCAACGCGGTTGATGATCGGCTGCGTCCAAATGTTACCCCAACCCGGCATTTGAAGAACCGTATCCAGTTCCTTGACGAGATCGCCCTGCGTTTTCCGCCAGAGAAACAACTTGTCTGCAAACGGCTTCTCAGTCTCGCGGCGCAGCGCTTGCAGGCTAGTTTCGGTGGCTTTGCCTGCGTGCCATAGCTTCTTTGCTTCGGCTTGCTCTTTGAGCTGCGAAACTGCTTGCCAGGTGTAAGCTGGACCGGCGTAATCGACGAGCTCCCAGTTGAGAGTCTTAGTGCGTTCGCCCCATGCGGATGCAAATTCCGCGCGGATACTATCAAGCAACCGGCTAAAAAACGTCTCGCGCTTGCGACCCAACAGTTCTCGCACGTTTGCAACTACCTCGCCCAATGAGGTTCGGGAGAGGATCAAAAGATCCGGCTTGGATTCCACGATTCCTAATTCGGAAAGTTGCGCCGCAACGCTTTGGGCTAGTTTTGTGGAAGTCACTAAATCCGGCGCATGAGCCAGTGCAGCGCCAAACTGCGGCACTAATGGCTTGGTGCTCGCATCAATTTCGCCTTCGCGGATTGGCCGCAATACGTGTCCTTCGGCTTTTAGCATTTCAACGATTTCCACGACGGCAAAACGGGTGAGCCGCTCCTGCAGCGAAGTTTCAAACGCTGTAATGGCCTGTAATGCCCGGGCGCGCATCAGCTCGTCAAAATGCCCAATTGCGTGCATCGTGGCGTCGTTAATGATGGTCGAGCGTTCGTCGTCGCTGAGACCTTTGATCCAGCCGCGGGTCTCCATCGCTGCAAGCACTTTGCTAGTCTGTTTGAGCGCATCGTCGTAGCGCAACTCCCGCTTGGGCCAGTACTTCTCCGGCCGAAGATTGATGATCGTTTCCACCATGTCGGGCGGCGCCGGATCGGTAGGAGTTTCGGCGCGACCGGCCTTGCCGACCACGAGCTCGATCTCTGGAAACATCCGCAAGATTTCATCCCGAGCTTTTAAGTCGTCGGTAACTTGCGTGATGCTGGCCCTTGGAACCGTCACCGGCATATCCATGATCGTCCCTTCGTTCAGCGGCGGCATGAACTCGCGGCCAAGCCGCTCCATGCTGCGATCGGCGATGAACGCGACCAGGAATAAGCTGGCGATCATGCTCGCTTGTGCCAGCAGCCGTGCACGGCCAAGCAACCAACTTACGCCGAAGCTGAGAGGCAAAATCAGCAGCAAGGCAATCACTTGCGAAACAACGTAGGAAGGCGCCGATATCGCCAGAATAAACAAGCCGAGAGACCAAATGGCGGCAACCAGCCACCACCATCGGCGAAAGCTATCCTCCTCGCGCCGCGCTGCCCAAACGCATGCGACCATCGATAGCGCCACGATGACGCGGAGCAGGAACCAGAAAAACCCTTCTCCCACAACAGCCGGCGTCAAGCCAACGATGAGAATGGTCCCCGTGATCCACATGATGGGCCAGGGATGGTCGAGCAGAAAATTGAGGACTGGTTGGTAAATCTCTATGACTCGGCGGACGAGCCAGTTCTCCCGCTCGCCTCGGATGCGGCCGCGCACCAGGAGAGGAATAACCGCGGGCACCAGCGTGATGGCGAGTATCGAAACGCCGACAAGTGCAAACGTTTTGGTGAACGCGAGCGGATGGAACATCCGCCCCTCCATAGCGGCGTGGCATTCGGCTGCCCGGGACGCAGTTAATTTTCCCGGAACAGAGAAGATACAAGGGATGGGGTCTAGGGGAAGGGAGGTGCCGCGTCCCTTCCCGTGTTTCGGACGACTGCCAGTTCAATTAGTCATGAACGGCGGGAATGTTAGCTTGTGCAATTCATTTAGATCAGCGCACGGCGTTGATGGCAATTTGGCCCTTATCCCAAGAATCAGTTCTAAGGCGAAAAAAGCAGCCCATCGTTGTGACCGGTCATCGTCCTTCAAGAGTCGCGTCAGTTCCGGAACCGCAGGTTTGGCGGCTGCTCCAAGATTTGCCAATGCGCAGAGTGCGTTCCCCGCTACGTACGGGTCATTGTCGCTTAGCGCTTTAGCAAGCGCTCGCACAACCGTGTGAGTTGGGAATTTTCTAAGGTCCCACGCAGCCTCGCCACGTTTCGTCGCGTCCGGGTCGCTTAGTTGTTGAAGAAGGGCGGCCTCGGCTGCTGACTTGTCGCTATGGTGAAAAGCTGAATCCCGCATCATCCACTCGTTCACAATTGCCGCAGTCGAGTAGCGCTTTTGCGACTGTCTCGTGCGATCTGCGCCTCATGGTATCACGGCGTCAGTTCTTTAGTCATATTGCGCTGAATGGTTGATAGATAAACCGCGACGGCCCGGTGCTACCCCAGCCTGCATGGTCTCAGCCGGTCCGGACCGCCGCGGCTTAGATAGTCTACCGATTTTTCTGCGATCGATCCGCTAGCGAGAATGGATCTGAATTCGTCAACAGTTAGTACAATTGCGATTAGTCATCTTCGATAGCTGGCCCGAGCGGAGAATCGCTATGGACGCCGACCTAATTGCTGAAGTGCATGCCTTCCAGGAAGTCGCTGACAAGCTTGGAGTCCAGATATTTCGCTACGCCTGCGTCGACAATGCGTACGACGTGATGTTGAAAAAAGTGGCGGCTAGTCCGCTCTTTCGGGCTTGTACGCCCAGCGGTCTCTGGGACACACGCCCGGATGGGAAAATTTGCCACACGCTGATGGAGATTAAGGAGTCGACTCTTAACGGGACCGAATTCGTCGCCTGGCTCGACGAATGGACAGTGGCCATCCGCAATGACGAACGGATCGTTTGGTCTCTGGGACTTGTATATCCTGAGCAATTGATTGGGTTTGCCGAATGGCAACAGACCTTTCGAGATTACTTTAGAGCGGAAGGCTTGCTGGCGCCTCAGCCTGAATACGTAGAACTCGCTGTCCGGTTGCCGTGGGCGCGTCGCTCGCTCGAAGTTGATTGAGATTCGCTGCTTGCTGTGTAGTCGTCACTGCGGGTTACGGATAGCTCCCGCAGTTGGCAGCGATGTTGCTCAAACGGGAACCGTTACGGGAGAGCAAGCGGATTGAGGACAGCGAGTCCTTCCTGCGAAGCGACCTCGCAGAGCGGCTCGTCAGCGCAGACGAATGTGTCGATGCGACCCTGCTGGCGAAGGTCAGACGCAGTGCTCAGTTGCAGGGCATCCAACGTGCGGAAACGTTGCGACGGGGAATAGCGATCGATCAGCCGCTCGGCGTTGCGGCAGTGTGCGACGAGTAGTCGAACGATACTGAAATTCGTGCGCCCAATCTCCCCAAGAAACTTCTTGCGCGAGACGGCGTAGTCGTCAAGCGAAAGTTCGCCGGCACGTACTTTGAGCGCCAAGGCAGAAACTGTTTCCACGATGCCGAGTCGAGAAATAACGAAGGTCGACCCAGCGTCGGCAAATAGTCGGTCGACCACGTCCGTGCCTTGCTCTGCTCGATATCGCTTAACCAGAGCGCTTGTGTCGAAGAAATACTGCGCCATTTAATATTCGCCGCGCTCGGCGATCACGAGGTCGGAAAGTGAACCCGTGATCTTGGCGAGGCGCTGGCGCACCTCTTCGAGCGGAATCGTGGGATCACCCTCGCGCCTTGCCCATTCCATCGCATCGCGGTCGATCCAATCGTCTACGCCGGCCGACTCCACGGTGACGCTCACGCGCTCACGATCGGGGAGATTGAGCGGCTCCAGGGGCCGGAGCAGACCATTTTCATACATGGCATCGATCTTTTGTCTCATGTTCCAATTGTACCTCATCGAAGCTTGAAACGTCTACCGACGCTTGGGGCGGTAAGGAAAACAGCAAATGACAGCCTGCCAACGGGCAGCGATGCCAACTAACACCGTGTTTGATTGAGGCCGCCGTCGTGTAGTAGTCTTGGCCGTGCGGGCCCCTGATAGAGGTCCCGTTGTTGTCAGCGACGCATTGAGTCGCGAAGCATGACCGACGTTCAGATCGGCGGCAAGTCCCGGTAAAGCGCGCCTCACCAGCACGCCTAAGGGAAGGGGCTCATCACCTCTCAAGTTTGCCGACACCGGTAGAGCTGGATTGCCACGCGAGTGTGCGTCGTGTCACGCACCAAGGAATTGCCGATGGAATCGGCCGGAGTTCAGGGTTGATGACTCCGAGGCGAACCAACCCACCTGAATCTGAAAGGAGGAGGGGAAAGTAGCATGTTGGTGAAGCAGAGAATGCCCGAAGACGTGTAGGGCATGGCTCTGCAACGCCTGAGCGATAAGGTTAAGACTGAATTGTTTGAACCCCAATACCCAGGAGTGCAAGGCACACTCGTCGGTAGCACGTTTGAACACCGACGCCGTCGGGAGCTACGGTTTCTACTCTTGACCGTAGTACACCCTGCCGGACGGACGATGGAGAATGACTCCATTGAAGGGTATGAGTGGGGAACCTAAGTCGCTCTTGATACGTTCCTTGGTGACGGAACACGAGATTGCCTAAGGGGCGCGAGCCCTAGGGTAACGGAGTTTTCGTAGTAGTCGCGGGAGTCACGCCCCGCCAGGGCGAGCGGGAAAGCCGCTCACAGGGCGAAGGAAAACAGGTGATTGGAATGGGCAGGATTGCGAGGTGCGCACGATGCGTAGA
>JAKEIB010000155.1 GCA_022614705.1 Planctomycetota bacterium
CGACAGGGGCGCGCGGCAGCAAGATTAAACAGTCGACTACACACGTAGATGCTTTCGTGAATCTATTTCGGGACGCGGGTTCGATTCCCGCCGCCTCCACTGATGCATCTTCCATGCCAGAAGATGCCTTAGTGTGACAAGACGCGTCATAACCCTCGCTTCGGCGAGGGTTTCGCGTTTTGCGACCCGACAGTTGACTCTTCTCGTCTGAGCCACGAGAAGTCACGTCAGGACACCGCCGGCCGCGAGATTGGCTGCCATTTGGCTGCCCAACTGGTTTCCGCGGGCCGCCAGCTAGGACGGGAACAGGCAGCCCGGACAGGGCTCTCGCCCGGTCTTCAAGCCCCACATGCGTGTAGCGCATCGTCATTTTTACGTCGCTGTGTCTGGCCAATTCCTTCGCCTCTGGAAGAGTCGCCCCGTTCCTGAGAAGTTCTGTGATATAGGTGTGCCGGCCCGCTGCGTGGAAGTCAGCCACGCCATCCACTGTCTCGTATGCGATGCCTGCTCGCTCTAAATCCAGCCTGACCATTCGCCAGGTCCGCCGCTTAGCGAGCATTGGGAAAAGCACCTTGCCGGGATCCATCCCCTCAAGCCACTCACGCAGCATCGTGACTAGCTCGGGATGAAGCGGCAGCACGTCGCGCCGTCTATGCTTCGAAACAGATGCCTCCACCGTGACTGTGGGGTGTTTCCCGTCCAAGCTGAAGCTCTGCGGCGTGAGAGAACCCAACTCGTTGCGCCGAAGGCCGGTGAAAAACGACAACAGATAAATCCTGGCCCGCGTCTCCCCGTCAAAACACTGAATCACGACGCCGCTATTGCGTGCCGACTGCACAAGTTTCGATAGTTCGTCGACGGAGAGAGCCCGACGACGGCGCATATCCACGTCGGCGTTTCGGCGGTCAAGACCAATGAGCGGATTGCCGGCAATGCGCCGCGTTCGCACCATCCATTGGCAGAATTCGTCAATTGCCTGCAAGTAGTGATTGTAGGTCCGATTCTTTAGTTTCTCCGTTGTTGCGAGTTCACGAAGAAACGTTTCGACCTTCTCCGCGTCGATCTGTGCGGCCGTCTCGAAATTGCAGCCCGCCACAACCCGCCGCACACGTGCCATTACAAGCTTTACGTGCTTGGGCGTATTATCCACGAGGCTTTTTTCAAAAGCCTTCAAGTGCTCGGTCAGAGGAGACCGTTTCTTTTCAAGGAGCTCCTCTTGATCCGGATCAATGAGGCCGCGCTTGCGGAGCATGGCCTCGTGCTCCAGCTTTGCCGCCAGTCGCTCGGTTTCTCGCTTGTCAGCGAAACCGACCTCTGTGATGCGATTTCCTAAATGGTCCGTATAGTGGATGTACCACGGAACAGAATTTGGATCTTCTTTGTTGTCGAGCGCTCGCTGTAAATCGCGTTTGCGCTTGTATACGCTTGCCATGACAGCAGTCCTCTGAACGTCTTTCGGATAGTAAACGAACCACCTCAGCGGGCATCCGTGCGATCTTACGCCGGTCTCTTCCATCGGTCCATCGTAGGACATCCTTGTTCGATCCAATTCTCAATGTCGCGCTGCTTCCACCGAAGCTGTCTTCCCAATCGAAGTGGTGCCGGCAAGCGCCGTGTTGTGATCATTCGAGACAACGTTCGCGGCGACACTTGCAGTAGAGCGCACAGGTCCTCACGTGTGAGGAGCTTGTTCGTTGCCGTGATTTCCGGAGTTTGCTGAATCATTTTGCGATCCACGTTTCAGTTTTGCGTACCCGTTCAGAGTAGCGCGCCGTTGCACTAGTGCCGAATCCAAATTAGTCGAGTATGCCTTTCTGAAAGGCCCTTAACGTAACCGAGACGCGCCGACCGATGTCGCGCTTGCGATGTAGAATCTCATGGGTCCACGCCAGGTTGGTGTCGTAAGGCATCACACACACCGTCCCATCCGTGACGACAAAATCCCGATGATCTTTCCCCTTCCAGCGGCGCAGCCGCATCGTCCGCGAGGCGCCGTATGTGACCATGACGATTGGAGCGCCAGGGCACATCATCTTAGTGCTATCGCGGTGTGCGCCAATGTAATGGTTCAGCTCGGCGTCATACCAATTGACGAGCAGTCCGTTGATTCGAGCGTCGATCGCCACACGCGCCCACGTTTGCAGCGGTGCGAGCAGAGTAGGTACCGACAGGGCCTTACTCGCTTGGCCTGAGAAGTGGTAATCGGCGCCGTAAGCTTGTTGCCAGCGTGGAATGGAAACCCAACGACCGTGAAGGAAGATTCTCGGAAAGTCGCTGGGATGCATTTCCCATAGCTGTTCTCGCTCGGCAGCACTTGGCAGCAGAGGTTCCGGAAGACGTCCGACATGGCAGACGAATCTGCCGTCCAGTGCGTGCGTGACCAGGTCAGGTAGTGTCGTGTACATCGCTGCGCTCATCCCTTTCTCGCTCGTCGGGTGAAGCTAGCCATTCGCGGCCAACTGCGCACCACTCACAAATGTGCTACCAAGGTGTGGCCATGCTGCACTAAGAAGTTGGCAACGTACAGGCGATGACACTCGGCCACTTTCTTCTCCGCACACAACAAACAAATCGGCTCCGCCAGCTCAAACAGCTTGCTGCAGCGTGACTGGCCTTCGGTCTGTATCCAATTGCTGTACCGCGAGTGCCAGTCGTCCTCGCCAAGGAAGGGGTTGCCAAGTTCCTGCACCCAGCAGTAGTCGATCCCGGCTCGGCCGAGCAGACCCTGGATCCCCTTTCCGAATTCTTGGCCAGGACATAGGATCCCATGCTGGCTCGTTGCGGCCTCAGTCGGATATCCGCGACAGTCCGAATTCCATGTTGCTGCAGAAGTTCGACAAATTCGCTGGGCGGCCGACCGCCATAACCGATCGTGAAGAATCTCATGTCTTGACCTCCGTTATGCTCGCTGCCGACAAAACCGTTCTACGTACAATTACTGGACGGCGTTACACGACGACTATTCCGCCGGCATTTGATGAATGCGATTGCGAAGGGAATGAAACTGGGCAGGAACTTCGACTTGGAGCGTAAGAAAAGAGCCCCAGCGGTGCACTCGTTGGGGCAATGGTGGTCAGAACGCAATTTCCTCGACGGCTGTCTCGGCGGCAGCTGCCTCACGACGCTCTTCATAGGCCTTCTGCAGCTTGGCCTGAATAGCGCTGTAGACTTCACCCAGCAGCCGGGCGGCCGGAAGCAGGTCCTGCGGCGACAGGTAGTCTGTGGTTTCCCACGCGCTTTCCTCATCGCGCCGGAACGATCGCGTCAGCTTCACGGTGTAGCTGGGCCGCGAATCGCCGTTCGTGTGTTCGAAGACGGCAACTTCCACCGGGAAGTAGCGCTTTGAGAAAACGACCGTCGATTTCTTGTTCGTGGTTGCCATTGCATGGCTCCTTTTTCAAAAACCGCATCGATAACCTTAAATAGTAACCCTTGCTCGATGCACCGCTTGGGTCTGACCAACGTCTCTTTCGTGACGGCCGTCAGGCCAGCGGTAGTGCTTGCCGAACTGCCCAGAGTACCACCAACAAATTCGTTACACAAAAAATGTTTCCCGTTCGGCCTGGTCCTGGATGACGTGAAAACCACCGTCAAGGGATCGCGTACCAAAATTAACTATTGTCTATCGATGCGGTGAACTTTGCCCCAACTGACGTAGCGCATTGGTAAGGGTGGTTTCGAGGTAGGCCTGATTCCCAGCAAACTTCGACCTTCCTTCTATCAAGGGGCGGGTTTCCTGCGGGCTTAGTCCCAATCGCAACAGTCCACAGACCACAGCAAAGTCGCGCCGCGAACGATCGGCTACATCCTGTTCGAGATGTCGCAGCAGACCTTGGATGCGCTGTTGCGTTCGGCGGTCCATGTCGCTCGCCAGCAGTGGCGCAGGCGAAGTCGGTGCTTGCGATTGCTCGTGCCATCGACTGAATCGGTCAAGCGGGTAACGCCTGTTTGTTTCACAGACCAACAGATCGCAGGGGAGCGGTACGGCCGTTTTCGGATTCTTGTAGCCTGGCAGCCGCAACAACCGTGTCACGTCGTGGGTCGCATCCGCGCCGACGGCGCGAGACACACCTCTCACGATCAGCTCGAAGTTGCTTCGGGATGACGGTTTGTCGACAGCGCAAGGCGACTCAAGGCACCAGTAAGCATGGATACCTGAACCGCTACGCACCACGATCGTCGGCTTCGGCAGCCATGCCGACCAGCGGGCTTCGGCCTCCTCGTGCGTGACCTCGTCGAAGTCCAGCCACACCGACCGGCAAACGGCGACCGCACCCTTTGTACCCGCATTCCGCGACCGTGGATTGACGCCGAAGAACACATGGCAGCCAGCCTCATTGTGCGATTTCAGTTCCTCAAACTTCTCAACCAGCCGGTCGGCCCGGACCCACTGACGATCCACGAGCTGCGAACCGGTCGACAAGCGGTCCCGTGCCGCAGCAATTACGCGGACCTCCACGAGGTCTCCCGGTTCAAACAGGGCGTCGATGAACTGCGCCAATTGCTGCCGGGGAGGATGCACAGGAGGGGGGAGTGGCCGCGCGGCGGGTGCCGTGAGTCGGTCGAGACCAGCCCCGACGTACGCCGTCCAGGGCCAGGTGGGTGGCGGCAATGCTTCGACTTGTTGAATGGACTGGAACATGGTTTGTGGATGAATTTGCCTCAGGCGGTGCGGCTAGTCAAAAGGCGGCCGGCGACTCCTGCTGCTTGACGTATCAGTCCGAAAAAGTGAGTCCGCTTGCCCGCAGCAGCGCCTTCGCGGCCGGGATCAGCCGCGGCGCCGCGAGCTGCAAGGGCAGCCAATACAATACGGCGAGCACGATGGTATCCTGGACGAGGTAGCGGATCATTTGGAGCTGTCCCCCGACCGCGAGCCACGGCGGGTAATTCGTTACCACGGTCAGTTCCGCCCACATGGACTCAAACATTCCGAATGGAAAACATAGGAAGAACCGCTCCCTGCCCGTTACCGTGTCCGTGATCCGCAGATAGGGACGGATTCCATACCACCGCCAGCCGACCATTTGTTTGAGATCGAACGTGTAGGAGCGTTTCTCGCCGCCCACCACCAATTCCACGTGTTCATAGCGGTGAAAATGGCGGTTGGCGATACAAGTCCCCGCGGCGAATTCGAAGTTGTCGATTGCTTCGCCGGGCGCGAACGTCCGTCCGCCCAAAGTCACCCAGTATTCAGCCCCATTGGTCGCGAGCTGCACGTCACCCAAAGATGTTCCACTCTCCAGGAAAGTCATCAACCAATGAATAGTTGGCTTTGCACGTTGTCTGGGAGCAGTCATTCGGTTCACCGTGCGTTTGAGAGAAAGGACAAGACCCAAGCGGAGACGATAATCACGACGTACGTCCAGTACATTCTCCCGGCCAGCACAAGCAACCAGTCCAACGCAGTGCCTAGGGCCACCAGCAGCTTTTCGGCGAACTTCTCTAGGAGCGAGGAATAGATCATATTCAGTTCCCTGGAAGCGTATCGAACGTTGTGGATTAGAACGTCCGAGTTGTGCTAGGCTGCCCTCATGAAGGCAAAACGATGCGGAGATTCGCGGCGCATTCCGCGAGTTCGTCTGTCCGGGATTTTGCTGATCGTGATCATCGTGTTCTTGGCTGTGTTGGTATTTCTGTCACCGCTACGGCTGGATCGCCGGCAGTCGGAACTATTGGTCATGGTCGGGCTGACGCTGGTCGTGCTGTCGGCATTGCCGTGGGAGTCATAAAGCGCCCGGAGGCACAGACTGCGGTGGCAGTCCGTGATCTCCGAGCACCGGTCGAAAACGGCACGTTTCGACCGACCTAAACGAGACCTTCGAGGCCAAGCAGCACCATCACGGCGCCGCCCAGCATAAACACCCATCGCCAAAGCGAGGGGCGTTCCAGGTCGCGTTTCAGGATTCGTTGCGCTATCCGTAGCTCGGCAAGCATGCGGTGCATGTTGTCGTCCATAAGGGTTCCTTCCAAAAAACGGATGCGAGGCAGACCAACGACAGGCGAATTCCCGTTCGTTTTCCAATCCACGCAGAGCCGAAAAAAAAATACAACTCGGTGATCATTTTGAATGCTCGCCTTCCCGTAGGCGCGATCCGATCGCGGTCGCTGGTCCCACGCTTACCACAGCTCATAACTCATGTCGCGAAAAGCTAGGTGAATCTGGCTAAGCCGACGCGCTGAGTAGCTGCGGCCAGCCAGCTCCAGCGCCGTGTCACCCGTCGCCGACCGAATCACCGCGTCGGGCACGTTACGGTCGCGCCGCGGCCAGCCTTCGGCAACAAGCGCGTCCTCCGGGATCCACGTCACGTGAGCGTTCCCGAGATAGTGTTCGAGAAAAATCTGGCTGAGTGTTAAGTCGTGCGCTAGTTCGGTATCCCTCTCGCTGCGTCGCGCCGGCAGCGGACCGCCGGTGACGCGGGCCGCGCGCGGCGTCGCTCGCACCACGACGGTGCGCTCCGGCGCCCGGTTCCACCGCGATGCGACCCGATAAGCGATCGCCCCGAAATCAGGCGGCTCACTGTCTCGCCCACTGCGGAGAATTGGACCCGACAGTTGCAGCGGCCTCGGCACCATCGCGGTCCACGATTCGACGAGCCGGTCACACGTCAAGCGTCGCACGCATTCGCGGGCCGCCCGCATAGAGTCACGGGCACCCGGCAGCCCGGCAGCGATCTGAGCGAGGCTCAAACAGCGGACGTAATGCGTCAGCACGAACAGCAGGTCAGCCCTGCCACCGATCCCAGTGAGTCGCCGGTGAAATAGTGTTTCCAAGGTTCTGCCTCCGCTACAATGAGCAGGCAATTCCAGATCCCGCATCATGGGTCGGGTCGCGCCGAGTAAACCACAATGAGC
>JAKEIB010000156.1 GCA_022614705.1 Planctomycetota bacterium
CCACTAAACCCAGGAGCTTGGGGAAATCGACCGGCTTGGGCAGGACCTGCCAGGCGCCGGCTTCGAGCGCTTCCTCGGCGGTGCTACCGCCGGCATACGCGTTAACGACGATGGCCACCGTGCCGGCGCGCAGGCGCTTCATTTCGCGGTAAAGTGTTAGTCCGTCCATTCCGGGCATCTTGTAGTCCAACAGCGCCAAGTCGTACGCCTTCCGCCGGACTAGCTCCAAGGCGCTCAGGCCGTCATGCGCTACGTCGACCCTGAAACCGAGGTCGCTGAGAATATCGGCCAGGTTGCGGCACGTATCGACGTCGTCATCGACCACCAGGATGGATGGTTTTGCGGCGATCATTGATTGTGGGTCTCTCAAATGCTCCGGTCGCTTACGCTGCCGGCTCGCCGGCAGCTACAAGCCGGACCGTGCAGGTGGTGCCCCGTCCAAGCTCGCTGGCCAGTCGCAAACTTCCCTTGTTCTTGTCGAGTATAGCGCGAGCGATAGCAAGTCCCAGGCCAAGGCCGCGCGCCTTGGTCGAAAAAAGCGGTTCCATGATCCGGCTGAGGTTTTCGGGGGAAATGCCCACGCCCGTGTCTGTCACGTCGATCTCCACGCTGTCATCGACCGGGCGGCCCTGAATAGACAGACGCCCTCCCTGCGGCATGGCCTCGCGTCCGTTGCGAATCAGATTGCTGAACACGATGCGGATCTGATCCACATCGCCCAGTGCTTGAGGAAGCGTAACGGAAAAATCAAGGGCCAGCTGGATGCTGTTGGGCAGCGGGTTAAGTTCCAGCACCTCGCGCACGCACTGTTCAACTGGGAACGGGCGCAGATTGGGCAGCGGCATCTTGGCGAAGTTCGAAAGAGCCGTGATCACCCCGTCGGCGACAACCACGTGTCGCTCGATGCGCTGCAAGTGTTCCGCAATTTTGGCAGGTGCGGCGTTCTTAGCATTGACCAGATAGTAGACTGAGGTTTTGACGACGTTGAGCGGATTGCGCAGCTCGTGGGCGATGCCGCCGGCCACTTGGCCGATGGCCGCGAGGCGTTCGCTGCGCTGTTGGCGGGCGATATGCTCCGCCTGATAGGCGTCCTCGATGATAGCCAGGTCCAGATCAAGGAGTGTGTTCAACGATTGGCGGATACTCAGTTGTGGGCGGAGATCGCCCAGCCAAGTTTCCTCGAGCGCGCGCAGCAGCCCGCGTCGGAGGCGCGACAGGGCCATGTTGGTGTAAACCTGATCGAGGCCTATTTCGACGTGCCGCCAGCCCACACGCCAACGACGCGCGACGTAATCTCGGCCGTAGGGACCAAGGAGCAATTCCCGCAGCCAGGCGCGCAGCGTGCCTTTGAGGCGGTCGACCTGGGCGCTGCCACCCGTGATGACTTTGCGTGCATCTGGATGGCGTTCGATCTCCGCATAAAAGTCGTCGATTAACGGACCAAGGCGAGGTTCGAGCAACGCGGCAACCGACTGCACGCGAACAGCGTCCTCCTCCGTCCAACCGACATATTGCTGCAATTCTTGGTAACGACGGTAGAGATCGTCAGCGTTCATGGTTGACTCTTTGTGCGTTGAGGCACAGGTTGTTGTACCGTTTCAACATTAGCAAGCACCGTGCCGGACGGACAACACACGTGCAAACGAATCCTGGATGCCGACGACAGAAAAAGACTGTGCGAAACCGCCCAGGAATCTGTGCTGACGCGGCACGCAACCTCCGACACGCCTCGTTTTCACCAGCTGCACAGCGCTTCGTCCAGCCCGATTTTCACAATCCCTTACGAGCGTTAGATTCATTCCAGCGAGCAGATCCGGGCATGGCACGCGAATTGCGAAACTCCACACCAAACAATCGATCCTCGTGCCGACTGGAGGGGAGATCGAAAAGCTGGGGGCGACTTTCAAGTATGGCGTTTTGGAAGTGCTCACCGCGGAAACCATTCTCCTGCAAAGACGGAGGGCGTCCTATGTTCCGATCCATTGTAGTTCCGCTAGATGGCTCGTCGTTTGGCGAACAAGCACTGCCCTACGCCGTCAGTATCGCTCGGCGAAGCGGCGCGCAGCTCCACCTTTTTCACGTTCATAGTCTTTTGGACGCGACCTTCACCGAAATGCAGGTTCTGGGCGTCACGCTCGACGAGCGGCTACGGGAGCAGGAACGGCAATATCTCGAAGGCGTGATTCAGCGTCTGCGCAACACCGCCGCCGAAGTCAAATTGGATACCGGCATTGCCGAAGGGTACGTAGCGCCGACCATTGCCCAGTACGCGAAGAAAGCGGCCGCGGATCTCGTTGTCTTGACCACGCATGCCCGTGGGCCCTTGGGACGATTCTGGCTTGGCAGCGTCGCCGACAAATTGGTAAGGACGTTGTCCATGCCGCTGCTGTTAGTCCGTCCCACGCCGAAACCGGTCGATCTGGCTCAACCGTGGTCGCCGAAGACTATCCTGATTCCTCTCGATGGCACTCCGATTGCCGAGCAGATTCTCGAACCTGCTGCGGAACTGGCCAAGTTGTTCGGCGCGCAGTTCGTTTTGGTCCGCGTGCTCCGGCCGGTGACCCCTCTTGTTGCCCCAATCGGCCTGGGCGCGCTTACCGAAGTAGCCGGTCACATGGTAGAGGACATCGACAAGATCCAGGAAGGTCTGCACCGCGAAGCATCCCAGTACCTGGACAGAGTCGCACAACGTGTTCGCGAGCAGGGAATCGACGCGCAAACGCAGATCGCCGTCGCGGACCAGCCGGGCGTCGGAGTACTCGAAGACGCCCAAGCGCTGGGCGCCGATCTCATTGCACTGGAGACGCACGGCCGCAAGGGACTGTCCCGGATGCTCTTGGGCAGCGTCGCCGATAAAGTGATCCGCGGTGCGACCGTTCCAGTGCTCGTGCAGCGGCCGGCTTCAACCCAATAGCTTCTAGTAGCAAGACCACACACGGAGGTAACGACAATGTTAGTACTCACACGGCGGTTGGGCGAAGAAATCGTCATTGGCAACAACATCCGGGTCAGAGTCCTCATGGTGAGGGGCGACAAAGTCCGGTTAGGGATAAGCGCTCCCGCTTCAGTCCCCGTGGACCGCAGCGAAGTACACGAGAGGCGTGCGCAATTCGATTACCAGCCCGACTGGTTGATCGAGATGGTTTAGAGTAGCAGGCACACTCCGTGTGCCGTTGGCCTGTGACGGCACACGGAGTGTGCCTGCTACATTAGAGTCTCTGGCATGACATTCGCACGAACGATCACGCAAACGGCAACGGAATTAGAGAGAGTGCAGTACGAGGTACGTCATGCTTGCGCAAAACACCAAGGACAGCATCGACAGCCTTCCTCTTGACGAGATCGTTCGTCTCGAATGCCACGTCCGCCGCCGTTTGTGCGGCCGGCTGCGTGAGTTTCGCGTCCAGATTCAAGGCGCCGGCCTGATCCTCGTAGGATGCGTAGCCACTTATTACGCCAAGCAACTGGCGCAGCATGCCGTGATGGAAGCATCGTCTCTTCCGATTCTGGCCAACGATATTGAAGTGCGCTGAACTCATGTCACCGCGATTCCGACAAGTCACGAGCTGGAGTGCCGTCGGGCTGTCAGCGACGGCCGCTTCGTTCTGGGCCTTCTGGGGGATCATCGAGAACTTCCACGAGGGCTGGTATTACACCTCGCTGTGGATGAATCTGGGGATGATGCTGGTCCAATACCTGCTGCCGATGATCTTGTTTGTGGCGGCGGCTCTCGCGGCCATCCGCTGGCCCCGAGTCAGAGGCGGCATTCACGTCGTGGCTGCGCTCGCGGCAATCTGGTTTTTTAGCGGGGCATCGCCGGCGGTGCTCTATCCATACATCGTCGGCCCTCTCGTGTGCATGGGCATCGCCTACTGGCTTGGCCCTGCTCAGCCGCGACGATGGGCCGTTGCCATGGTCGTTGGTCTACCTTTCATCACCTTGCTGGTGTGTGGTGTGGAGCCGGCCTATCGGGTCTCCGGAAGGCTCGACGACGGAGACCGCTCAACGCGGCGGAGTACCGGGAACGGCGTGGACTTGATCTGGGCGTCGGAAGGCCCCGGTTGGCCTTCCGACGGTGTGACTTGGCAGGAGGCAAACCGGCTATGCCGGCATCTCACGGAGGACGGCATGTCTCTGGCAGAAACGCCGCAAGACATGTGGCGTCTGACCACGGTAGATGAAGCAGTCCGTTCCATACATCGTCACGGTCGTAATAGTGGCGGTTCCTGGAACGCCGCCAGCGCCAGGGCTTCTTACCATCTGACTCCCGACAAGGAATCGCCGTTCTGGGACATTCGTTCCAAAGTCATCTATTGGTGAACCGCGACGCAGGCAAGCGATGGGGAGGCCTACATGAACGTCGCCGTTCGGCGCGCCGTGATCCGCCCCCTTCGTTGCAACGGCCCAACCGTTGACGTAGGTGCCATTGAGACTGCCAAGGTCTTGCACACTCACCACCGGAGGATCGACCAAGAGTTGACAGTGATGCCGCGAAATGGACAAGTCGCGGTCAGCACCGACGAAGCGCATGAAACAATCGGGGGCCCGGCCAACCAGGCAGTTGGCCCGACCACGAAAACAGAATCGCCTGCCCTTGTGTGGGCCGGTCTCAACCGTCAATCGCACAGTCGTAGCCATGACAGATCCCTCCACGAAATCCGGTTTCCAACGTGGCAGCTAGTTTGCACATTTGATGCCGTTGCTTGTTGCCAGTAACTCGTTGCGCGTCCTGAGTGCATCGAGATCGGCTCTTTACTCTCAACGCCCAACAAACTCGCGCGCGCTCGGAGACGGGCGTCGAAAACTCTGGGATGTATTCAGCGGCGAGCCAGGTGCGTAGTGGCTTTGTGTGTATCCAACCCGCACACTGGTTGACGCTAATCCGCCCACAGGAAACGTTGTCGCTTTTGACTTTCTCCCGAATACGGCAGCGTGGCGACCATGTAACTGCATTTTTCCCAGCACGTTGGATGCCCCTGCTTGTTCGACGACAGTCGCTCTTCGCTTGGCACAGACTTTGCTTTTCCTTCCGAAGATGGTCGGTGGCGCGAGGCAGTATCTCACGCTGAATGTGCCTGTGCGTTGGAATTCGCTACCGGCCGGGCCATCTGGCGCGACGGTCCCTTGGCTTGGCAGACTTTTTGCCAATTGCTACAAAATGCCTGTGTCGCCCACGAATACCGTTCTCGCGTTGCGACGTTGCCCTCGCCTGAACACCGGTAGACAAGGAATCCCCTCAGTCGAAACGCTTCCAATCGTGCGGAGTGCGTTTTCAGCTTAAACGAGCTTAGTTTCGCGTTCTCCGTATATGCATCGCACGCCTCTCCTGAAGACCCACTTTTGGGCAGCGACGACTGGCGTGGCGACGAGACGCTTGATCCCGGGTGGCACATCCCCAGTGAGTTCATCCACGGCACGATCGCAACGGCGTCCGCTCCGACGTGAACGAAACGAGCAAGAAGGCCAAGATCGAGGGAGGCAAGGTCTACACCGTCACTGTGCAAGTGAAGCACGATGACTCCCAGGTTCATATGCTGGCCAAGATCGACAACCAGGTCTGCCGCGCGCAAACTTGGATCAGGGCAGTCCGTTTATTCGGTGACAGGAAACCCGATAGACCAATGCAGTTGAAACTGAGCCCGATTGTGTTCGACGACGGCGCCGATGAAATCGAGCCGCGTTCGATTCAGGGCTTGGAGGGATTGAAGGACCTCGATCGGGCGAATGGCCTCGATGCCGGCATCTTTGAAGAGCTTGAAGCTGAGCTCATGCGATTTCATGGCGGACTGCTGGGCGAGATCCGCTGTTTTCAGTTGCTTCTGCCGCGCTTGCAGGCGGCCCAGCGCGACGGCAACTTCGGCAACCACCCTATCCATTTCGGCGACCTGCTGGATCTGGGCCTGACGAACCTCCGAATCGCGTTGACGCTGGAGGGCGCGGTCGCCGAGTCCGAGGTTGCGGAATTCCCAAAACACGGCGGCGTCGAAGTCCGAGCGGCCGTCGTAATTGCCGAAAAAGCTATTGGGGCCGCCGCCCAAGCCGCCGGCGCGACCGCTGAGGAGCACGCTCGGCAACAAAGGCGCAAACCTGGCCTGGCGGAGCCGTTCTCTGGCGAGGGCAACCAGAGCGCCGCTGCGGGCGAGATCGGGGCGATTGCCCAGCGCCAGCGCGGACAGCTCCCCCGGCGGCAACATGGCTTTCCCCAAGTCGGTCGGGACAACTTTCTGGTCGGCTGGCGCCAAGACGACGAATGGATCAAGTCGGAGCGTTTGCGCCAACTTGGCGGATACGACCAGAATCCGCTCCCACGCTAAATCCATCTCCTGCGTTCGCGTACGGTGCTCCGCGCGAACGCGCTCGGCATCGGCGGGCCTGATTTTCTCGGCCCGCAGATAGGATTGGGCCAAGTCGTCGAGCAGCTTGGCCTGGTCGGCCGTTTCTTTGGCCAGAGTGTGTTCGCTGTGAGCGCGAATCAACTCCCAATAACCGAACGCCACGTTGAGCATGGTGTCGTTGGTCGCGACGGCTTCTTCCGCCCTGGTGGCCGCGAGCACCTGCCGCGCTGCTAATGGTTCATACAGCGCGTCGGACATTTTGAAGATGGCCGCCGCGCCTCCGCCGTTGAACAACGCACTGCGCGACACGTTGATCACGTCACCGCGCGTGTCTTGAATCTGGCCGTCGTGACGCACCCAGCTGGCGCCGATCGAAACACTCGGCAGCCAGAGAACCCGGGTTTGGTCGAGAGCCGCC
>JAKEIB010000157.1 GCA_022614705.1 Planctomycetota bacterium
CACGTCGAATAGGCGCCTACGCTCATGGCGCGCGCCTTGTCCCATGATATTATGTACTTGTCCAGGCCAATGTTGCAGATTTATTGCGATGGGCCATACTCCCTGCTCCCTGCTCCACGCTCTCGTCGTTCGTCGATGAATCGCCGGCCCTTGCCTTCGAAGCGGGGCAGCGACATGGCCGTTACACAATGGACGTCGATCTTCAGGCCCAACTTTAGCCGCAGCTCGTTGGCGATTCGCGTGGGCTGCTGTAAGTGATCTTCCACTTCCACGATGAGTTCGTCCAGCGCGCCTTGCTTGCGGGCCGTGATTCGGTATTCGACAACCTCGGGAAAGCTGTGCAGTATTTGCTCGATCGCCGTGGGGTAGATGTTCATGCCGCGGACGATGACCATGTCGTCTGCCCGCCCAAGAATGCCGCCTTCGAGTAGCACAAAACGATTTGGGCCGTCCGAGTGCCAAACGGGGCGGACCAGATCGCCGGTGCGATAGCGAATCACGGGCGCGCCGGTTCGGCCGAGCGTCGTGAGAATCAGATGGGCAAGTTCACCCTCTTGCGCCGGATGGCCCGTCTCAACCGACGAGAACTCGGCGATGAACTCCGCCTCGTTGACGTGCAGGCCGCGGCCGGCCGCGTCGGCGAATCCCCAAGGACCGATCTCCGTGGCGCCGCCGTGATCGATGACTCGGGCGTTCCACGCGGTCTCGATCCGCTGGCGCGTAGCCGGCACGCTGCCGCCCGGTTCCCCGGCGACGATGATTTTTTCGACGGAGGAATCGGCCAGGTTGACTTTGTGCTCGGCGGCCACTTCGGCCAATCGAAGTGCATAGGTTGGCGTCGAGAGCAGCGTCGTCACGCCCGCCTGCTGGATCAGTTCGATGCGGGCGAGGCTACCCAATCCACCGCCGGGGATCACGAGCGCGCCGCGCGAGACGAGGGCGTCAAAGGCACTCCAGAATCCGATAAATGGGCCGAACGAAAACGCCAGCAGGACGCGGTCGCGAGGCGTAATCTCGGCGGCGTCGAGAACGTACTGCCAGCAGTTGATCCACCATCGCCAGTCGTCGGCCGTATCGAGCACGACCAGCGGCCGGCCGCGCGTGCCGGACGTTTGATGGCAGCGGACGTAGCGTTCGACGGCGTACGTTCGATTGGCCGCAAACGGCTCGTCGCCAACCGCTGGCTGCAGCTCCTCTTTCGTCGTGTGCGGCAGTAAGGCCAGCTGGTCGAGGCTTTCCAGCTGCCGCGGGGAGCTGGAGAGCTTCCGCTGATAGAATTCGTTATGGGCTAATACGTCTGCAAGCAGTCGATTGAACTTGTCCAATTGAAATGCCTCAAGCGAAGCTCGGTCCAATTGGATAATTCGATGCCGGTCGTTGAGA
Source organism: Planctomycetota bacterium (assembly GCA_022614705.1). Taxonomy (GTDB): domain Bacteria; phylum Planctomycetota; class Planctomycetia; order Pirellulales; family Lacipirellulaceae; genus JABDGM01. Next base: position 1,384 of record JAKEIB010000157.1, read on the forward strand.
GATGCGGAGTTCATGATGAGTGCATTGATGTATGGGGGGGGTGGCTGGGGTGGAGGCCGCCGCGGCGGACGACCCCCAGCGCCCTGGGGGCTCCCTTCGGTCGACCCCAGGCACCCGGCGCACGCGGTTTCGTGGCCGATTAGTCCTTCGCGCTTACTGGCGAGCCAATGCAAAACAACGTCGATTCGGTGCGGACATAGAGCCGGTTTTCGGCCACCGCCGGCGTGGCATGACAAGGCTCATCGAGCACGTTGCGTGCCAGCAATTGGAATTCTGGGGCGGCTCGAAGCACGACGACTTCGCCAGCCCGCGAGGCGGCGAATATGCGGTCGCCGATCCGCACCGGAGAGCTGTGAAAGTCTCCTCCCACGCGATTTCGCCAAAGCTGCCGACCGCTTCCGACGTCGTGACAGGAAACGACACCTCGGTCGTGCCACAAAAAGAGCAAATCACCCGCCACGACTGGTGTCGGCACATTGGGGATGTTCTGCTCGAGTCGATAGACTTCCCGCGGTCCAACCTGCGCGTTGCCGGGTCGCGCGGCGATCGTCAGCTTACCGTTGCCGCCTTGGCCACAGGAAACGAAGATGAGTCCGCCCGCCACGATCGGTGAACTGACGGTGCGCAGCGGCAGCTCGTCCTTCAGTCCGTGCCACGCAACCTGGCCGGTTTGCACGTCGATCGCGGAAAGCCCCGACGCCGTGCTCAAGGCGAGCAATTGTATCTTTTCAGCATCCGGATCCAGTACGCAGGGCGTGGCGAATGGCGTGATGCCGGACGCTCGTAGAATATGCCAGCGCGGATCGCCGCTCAACGCATCGAGGGCGACGATCGCGCTGTCGGTTTCGTTGTCGTTGGCGACGCAGACGAGACCATCGACCACGACGGGAGATTTGCCGAACCCGTGCTCTTCTTCAAAGCCTCCGATGTCGCGCCGCCAAACTTCGTCGCCGTCGTGGGTCCAGGCAGCCAACATGACTCGTCCGTTGGCCAGCCACATGACGTACAAGTGGTGGGCGTCCACCGCGGGCGTGCTAGAGGCGTAACTATTCAATCCGTTGATGCTGTAGGAACCGGCGTCCACGCGCCGCTCCCACAGCAGGCTGCCGCCGATGGCGTCGTATGCCTGGATGATCTGCTCGCGCGTATCGCCGTCGGCCGACGTGATGTACAGTCGCCCGTCCCAAATTACAGGCGAACTGTGGCCGATGCCCGGAAGGGGCATACGCCACAAGAAGTTCTCAGTCTTCCATTCGCTGGGAATTCCTTCCGCATCGCTCTGCCCCGCGCCGTTTGGGCCGCGAAAGCGGTCCCAATTCTCGGCCCGTGCAACGTTCGCGAAATGAACGATCTGAATTAGGCAGACAATTAAAAGAAATTCACGCAAAGGCGCAAAGGCGCAAAGTAGATCCAAATGCCCGCGTTTTGGATTCTGTAACGCTCCGCTGTAATTTGACCTGGTCAAACTCTTCATAGCTTTGCGTCTTTGCGTCTTTGCGTGAGACATTCTACACTAACGTTCGATGCGGTATTGTTCGATTTTGCGATACAACGTGGCCCGACCGATGCCGAGCAACGTCGCCGCTTCCGGCACGTTGTCGCTGGTTCGATTGAGGGCTTCGGTGATCAGCCGCCGCTCCCATTCGTCGATGCGCAGCGTTTCGAGCTCGCTGCTTCCGGAATCGCGCAAGGCCAGGTCGTGTGGACGAATCGCCTCATCATCGGCGAGCACGACCGCGCTGTCCAGCACGTTGCGAAGTTGTCGCACGTTGCCGGGCCAGCGGTAAGCGAGCAGCTTGGCTCGGGCCGAATCGGAAAGCGTCAAATGTGGTCTGCCGTGCTGCCGGCGGAAGTGATCCAGAAAGAAATCCACCAGCAGCGCGATGTCATCGCCGCGGTCGCGGAGTGGCGGCAGGTGCAGCTCGAACACGCTGAGCCGATAGTAAAGATCTTCGCGAAATCGTTTCTCGCGAACGTACTTCTGCAGATTTTGATTCGTGGCGGCGATGACGCGTACGTCGACGCTGACTTCCTCGGTGGCGCCGACCGGCAAGAATGGATGCCCTTCGAGAATGCGGAGCAGCTTGGCCTGCCCCTCAAGAGTTAATTCGCCGACCTCGTCGAGGAAAAGAGTGCCCAGATCGGCCTGCTGGAAGAAGCCAATGTGGTCGCGATCGGCGCCGGTGAACGACCCGGCCTTGTGGCCGAAGAGCTGGCTTTCCATGAGATCGGCCGGAATGGCGGCGCAATTGACGGACACCAACGGTCGATCGGCGCGCGAGCTGGCGCGGTGAATGGCGCGGGCCACAAGCTCTTTCCCCGTGCCGCTTTCGCCACGCAGCAGCACACATCCGGGCGCCTTCGCCACGCGATTGATCTTCGATTTGAGGTCGCGCATCGAAGCGCAGTCGCCGATCAACTCGTCGTGGCCGGGTGACTTTTCGACGAGCCGCTGATAGTCGCTTTGCAGAGAAGTCTGCGCGCGCGCCCGCACCAGCGCGATGGCCACGATGTTCGCCACCGAGATGATGAAGTCGAAATCGGATTGGCGGAATCGACCATCTTCCAGGTACACGTGGATCGCCCCCAGCGTACTGCGCTCGCCGTCGGCATCGCGACGCACGAGCGGTGCGCAAACGGCATCGGCGAAATGACCCAAATCCCGGGTACCCTCTGGGTGACCCGTTGACGATTGATTGGCCACCCAGACGGCATGCCCCTGCCGCGACACGAGCTCGGTGAGCGATTGATTCAACGTCACCCGGCCCGCTGCGTTGCGCGGGATGACGAGCTTCGGTTGCAGTCCGCCCTCGTCGTTTACGGATAGAAACCCGACGACCGCCGCTCCAGTACGCTTGCGCAACAAGTCCAGGGCAATCTCGACGACGCGGTTTGGATCGCCGCAGCCGAGAAGTTTGATGCACAACTGGTAGAGCAGCATCAGCTCCTTGACCTGCTCCGTGCTGGGCAACCCAGCCAGCGCTTCCTCGTGCGTTTCCTGCACCGCGATCGGAAAGTCTTGGACAATCGTTTGCGTTTGCTTCGGATCGTCGCCCTTTGCGGTGGGCGGCTCTTCCGACTCATGAAACTCGAACTCATTGGAACCGACGCGGATCGTGTTGCCGTCGACGATCGTCGCTTCGTCGATTTTTTGCCCGTTGACGAGCGTGCCGTTGCGGCTTTCCGCGTCGCGGATGATCCAGCCGTCGTTGGTGCAAGTGAGCGTCGCGTGGACGCGCGAGCAGAGCGGATCGGGGAGTGAAATGTGGCAATCGGTGCCACGACCGATGAGGGTCTTGCGACGTGGGTCGAGCGGAAAGTTCGTGCCGGCGCGATTGCCGGTGAGAATCGTCAGATAGGCGTACAGGCCGCGGCTGGTCACAGTCATAAACGTCGCCCGGCAGGCTGTCCCTGGAAATGACCCGAGTTCATCGTACACCAGGGATGTTTCGCTTGAAACGGGGCAAATTGCGCATGCGGCGAATGGCGCGTCACCCGCAGGCGTGGACGAGCGCGCCGGCTAACGTCGCCGAGAGGGCGCGGCACTTTTCTGCACCGATTGGTCGGACGTGTATTGCGCGGCACGGACGTCCGATTGTTGAGTTTCGACGGCGGAGTAAGCCGGACTCCGATTAGGTCCGTCGATCAACGACAACTGCTGATGAATCTCGGTACGCTTCGGCTTCCAGGCGGCGCCTGTGGCGCTGTCCACGACCAGGCCCGGTATCCCGCCGATGACGATGTTGCCGAGAATCCACGGGTTGAGCGTCGAACCGATCGGCACCTGTGCCGACTGACAGCCGGGCGCGGAGATGGTGGCGGTGTAGAACGCCGGCACGAAGAAACGACCTTGCCGCTTCAACGTAGCCACGCCGGGTGTATTGAATGACGCGACTTGTCGGCCGCGTCGATCGTGAATCGCGACATGGGCATTGGACGGATAGCTGTCGATCGCGACTTCGGCGTGTCGGCCACTGATGATCGAAGCGCAGCCCGACAAGGAGATTATCGCGGCGGCGATAAACTTTGCTCGACTTTGAGTGCCCGCGGTCATGTTCGATCCATCAGCAACAGTTGTTCACGATTTTCCGGCGGGCGGAAGATAGCACAACGGATGGATTGGCCTAGATCAGTTGGCGGTCAAACGGCCCAAAACGTGGCGTATCGACGGGCCGCCGGCATGTCGGTGCAAGCGGGTAGTGGTACAGTTTGCCTAATTCTGCATCGTGTCATTCCGAGGTCCGCCGAGGAATCAAGCCAGACCCCTCGGCGGACCTCGGAGTGACAGAAGTAAACTGTACCACTACCTGCAAGCGTCTCGCCTTGTGTCCCCGGCAGCGCTCTGCTAGGGTGATAACTTCCGTCGCGCCTTACCGGTGTACGGTCGCCGCCGTGCATGCCCCTCAGGGCGGGCTGTAGCTCAGCCTGGATAGAGCGGTCGCCGCGGCGACAGGTCGAAGAGATAACGCACATCATTTCAGAAATTTGGCAAGTCTCATACGGGCTGTAG
>JAKEIB010000003.1 GCA_022614705.1 Planctomycetota bacterium
CACCCAAAGCAAGCTCACACGTATGTCCAATAACCCTTCGCTAATTCGCGGCATCTTCTTCCGTTGTTGTGTTGCAGATTTTTTCGGATGAGCCATAGTGCGGAAGTGGAGTAGCGACGCGGTTGTAACGTCGCTTTTGGTTTGCTACTCCACTACTCCACTACCGCACTGCTGCACTTCTTCTTACGTCTCCGTCAGCTCGTCTTCATTGATTGCGTGAAAGCCCTTCGCTCGCAGCGTGTCGATGGCGATCTCGATGTTGTCGACCATCAGCGCCACGGCCGGGCGGCCCGTCGGGCGAATCAGCAGGGGGTAGATCTGCGTGATGTTCACCTCGGCTGCCAGCAGGGCGGTGCAAATCTGCAACATCGGTTGCTGCGAATCGGGCAGCTCGACGCCAATCAAGTCGGACTCCACCAGCGCCAGTCCAGCCCGCTCCAAAATCTCGCGGCCTGCCTCGGGATCGCTGAGCAAAAACCGCACCAGGGCACACTCGGTCGAGTCGGAAATCGTCAGCGCGACGATCCGCACGTTGCTCCCCTCGAATCGCCGCACAACATCCATCAACTGGCCGACCCGATTCTCCAGGAACACGGTAAACTGGCGGATCGACGGATAGTCGCGACCGCGCATCGTCGCGTATTCCGTTCCCGCTCCCGAGCCGACTCCTTCACCCGTACTCATTGAAATGCCCTTTTGTAGATTAAGGCGAGCTGGGGCGTCCCCGCGCGCGATCAGCCGTCGCGTCCTCGGCAATCCCATAAATATAAGCATTTAGGCCGGTTTTGCAACGTCCCAACCGACATGGTAGCGGTACAGTTCAGTGTAGTCGTCTCGCTCCGCGAGACGAAATCTCCACTCGCGGAGCGAGAGGACTACACTTTTACGGCAAACTGTACCACTACGACCGACCTTTGTGGGAGCGCCCAAACGCACTAACATGTACACGTACGTCAACTCTTGCACCTTCGCGAAAACTGAGAGGGGCAATTTCGGATTTCGGATTTCGGATTGCGGATTGAAAGGAAAAAATCCGCAATCCGAAATCCGAAATCCGAAATCGTCCTCGGCCCATGCTGCCCGATCACGAAATCGAAATCCGCGTCCGCTACTACGAGACCGACGCCCAGGGATACGTCCACCACGCCAACTATTTTCAGTATTTTGAGTTGGCGCGCGTCGAGCAGCTTTTGGCGCTGGGCCACGACTACGCACAGCTCGAGCGCGACGGCATCATCCTGGTCGTCAACAAGATCGCCTGCAAATACCACCGCCCGTGCCGCTTTGGCGACACGCTGCGGCTGCAGATTCGCACCGTGCGCGCACGAGCGGCGCGCATCGACCATGAGTACCGCCTGCTGCGCGGCAACGAGCTGCTCGCCGAAGCAGAGAGCACGCTGGCCTGCATCGACCGCGAAGGCAGGGTGCAACGCCTGCCGGATTTTCTGCTGGAGGCGTCGCAGGCAAAAGATACGAAAACCAGCTTTCTGGCCAGTGGCGATTTGCGATCAGAACCGACAAGGGTAGAATAGAGATAGTCGCCATCACTTTTCCCGTCGCGAGCGAATGATTGTGGCAATCACACTTAATCCAGATCTCGACCGTCGCGTGCAAGAGAAACTTGCAACCGGATTGTATCGATCCGTGGATGATGTTTTGTCTGCCGCGCTGCGCGCATTGGATGATGAGGAGCAAACGATCGCGGCAATCAACGAAGGCTATGAGGATTTCAAGGCGGGGCGATATGAGTCCTGGGAAAAGTCAGACGCTGAATTCCGCAAGAAGCATGGAATCCAAAAGGCTGAATGACTTACAAGCTCGTCATTACGCGGCGCGCCGCCCGCGACCGTGATCGCGCGTTTGACTGGTTTAGTGCGAACTACTCGAATGCGTACGCTAATCGATGGTACCAGGGCGTTTCGCAAGCGATCGAGTCGATAACTCAGAATCCCTTGCTGTCCCATAAGGCGCAGGAAAGCGAATCTCTGCCGTTCGAACTGTACGAAGTGCTTTACGGCAAGCGTCGGAACAAGCACCGTATTCTGTTCACGGTGGAAAACGACACAGTACTCGTGCTTCATATTCGCCACTCGGCACAGCGTGATCTTACGGCCGACGATTTCTAAACTCAGTTAACGCTTACCCGCCGCCCAGCGGACTGCTTCCGTGACGAACGATTCACAGCCGCGCATTTGTTCGGGGTTCGGATGTATCCTATGAAGATTCTGTTGATCGCCGGCGACTTCGTCGAAGACTACGAAATCATGGTGCCGTTTCAAACGCTGCTCACGGTGGGGCACGAAGTGCACGCCGTTTGTCCCGGCAAGAAAGCCGACGACTTCATCGCCACGGCGATTCACGATTTCGAAGGGCATCAAACCTACAGCGAGAAGCCGGGACATCGCTTCCGCCTCAACGCGTCGTTCGACGCCATCGACCCGGCCAAGTACGATGCGCTCGTGCTGCCCGGCGGCCGCGCGCCCGAGTATCTGCGGCTCGACGAACGAGTGCTGTCAATGGTGCGCCATTTCGCGTCGGCCGGCAAACCGATCGCGGCCATCTGTCACGCGCTACAGATTCTCACCGCGGCCGGCGTGGTGAAAGGACGGCGTTGCCAAGCGTATCCGGCCGTGAAGCCGGAATTGGTGCAAGCCGGCGCCGTTTGGGACGAACCGGCTCCCGGCCTCGACGGCGCGTGCGTCGACGGCAACCTGGTCACGGCACCTGCTTGGCCGGCACATCCGGCATGGCTGCGAGCCTTTCTGCAACTCTTGGGAACGGCGTGACGTAGTCCGGGATGTCATTCCGAGGTCTTCCGAGGAATCTCGCCAGACCCCTCGGAAGACCTTCGGGGTGACAGCTGCGCCCCCTGGCCGAATTGTCGGTGCAATCGAATAATTCGATTCCTCACGACCAGGTTTTTGACCGGTTTGTAAGCCCTGATTAAGCTGAACTATTCGAGCCTTACTTGGACTTTCGATTCTGCATCTTGGCGGGTGAATTGATGTTGGCACGTGTTTGTTTTGCGACGCTGATTTTGTTTTCCGCAGCCGCCTCCGTTACGGCTCAGGTCGTGCGATTCGAGACCTCGCTCGGCAGCTTTGACATGGTCCTCAACCCGACCAATAACGCGCGGCTCCGCGGCCACGTGGACAACATGCTCGACTACATTGAAAACAACAATTACAACGGCAGTTGGATCAACCGCGCCGACACGGGCTTCGTGCTGCAAATGGGCGGCTTTTTTGCGCACACCAAGCGGCCGCCCATGACCATCGCCAGCACCCGGCCGGTGGACGCGTTCGCCCCCATTCAAGGCGAACCGGCTGTGACGTTCACCGGTCTGTCGAACACCGTGGGCACCGTTTCGCTTGCTCTGCCGGGCGGCGCTGGCGGCACGAATCAGGACGGCGGCACTAGCAGCTTCTTCGTGAACCTCACGAGCAACACGTTTTTGGATGCCGACTTCACCGTCTTCGCGGCCATCCCCGATATGACGGTCGTCAACCAGATCATGGCGCTCACGAAGATCGACCGAACCACCGACCCAATGTTCGGCGCCGGCGCGGGCAACCTGGGCTTCACCGACGTCCCGGTGCAGGCCAACGGTTTTCAAGTGTTCATCAACCGGGCGTTCGTGATTACCGACACGATGACCATTGCCCGGGCAACTGCCGGAGTGCAGTCGGCCATCGCCCAATCGGCGGCTGTCTTTGCAAGCGGCGGTGAAGGCGGTTCGAGCGCACTACTGAGTTCATCGGGAGCCGTGCCCGAGCCGGCATGCATCACGACGGCGCTCATCGCGTTGTTGGGTGCCGGCCTCTTCGCAATGCGCGGCCGTCGAAACTAGGGGCGTTTTACTTTGTTGAAGACATGGCCGACCCATCCTGGTTGGCTCATAAGGGCCGCCAGAAGCTTGCCGTTGCGCCGTCAAGCAGCGATTATCCCGAAGGGATTGAAATCATTCAGCCCCGGGTTGTCCGCCGTGGCGGACTACCCTGGGTCAACGGACCCAATTCAAACGCCAACCCTGTAAGGGTTGCATCCTCACCATCGATGCAAGCCGGGCAATCTGATGCAACCCTTGCAGGGTTGATCGTGTTCCGCCGGCACGTGAACCCAGGGTAGTCCGCCGCGGCGGACTACCCTGGGCTGAATGATGGAATCCCGTTGGGATTCGCGCCTCGCGAACTGTGGGCTCGCAATTCGCACTACGGCCCGTTCGGCAGCTCGACGTCCGTGGCGTCGATATTTTCGAAATCCGTAATCAGCGGCGTAAACGTCACATTCGCCGGATTGTTAGCATTCGCGTTGTCCCGGTCGACGACGCCAAAGTTAAACGTGCCGGCAGCAGTGCCCATCGTCTCGAGCGAGATCGTGCTGCCGGCCAGGCCGTTGTTGACGAGATTCAGGTCAAGGCGCGTTCCAACACCGGCCGACCCGGAGCTCAAAATCACAACATCTTCGGCGGCGGCCGAGTTGGAGAACGTGTTGTTCCTGATGGTTGCGTCCGTTGCATCGCCAACATTATTGACAATGCTGACATCCTCGGCCATCGCGCTGGTAAACGTGCTGGCTTCCAGCAGGATTTCGACGCTTGAGCCGCCTCCATTGACGGCCATGTCAAGCGCACGGGCGTTGGCCGCGACGAGGGCGCTGCCATTCTGAATGGTCAAATCGGCATCGGCCGTCGACCCGCCGAGCGTCACCTGAAGAGCCTCGTCCGTGCCGGTCGTCGTGACGTCGGTGTTGTCCAAGAGAATGCGGAACGCGCCGGCCCCCGTGTTATCCATGACGACGCTCTCTTCGATATCGCTATTGTTTATCCGCAGATTAAACGTCTGCGCGCTTGCGCCGTCGACGTCCATGCCCAAGCCGGTAGTCAAGTCCAGGTTGAGATCGTTGAACGTAATGTCCATCGTGTTCGTGGCCGCGGCCGTGTGGTCGATGTTCACACCGATGCCTCCGGCGCTCACGATTTGCACGTGATTGAAATCGGCGTTTGCCACGTTCTCTAACACGATCGCGTCGCCCGCGGTTGTGAGCGCACCACCCGAGTTCGCCGCGCCGCCCACGTTGCCGACCGAGACTTGACCGGTGCCGGCCAGATCCCGCAGGACGATGCCATTCGTAATGCCGCTGATGACGTTGACCGACTGGAACGACACGCCGGCCGGCGCCGTACCACCGATCGTCATGTCCTCGATCTGTAGGCCCACGCCGTCCTCGGTGTCGATCGTGTTCGTGGTGCCGAGCACCGTGAGCGTGCCGCCGTTCGTGGCCACGAAACCGTTGCCCGTCGTCGTGTCGATGTTGAGGTTGCTCAGGCTAATCGTGGCGCCGGCATTGTTGTCGATCGTGACGGCGGTGTTCGCGCCGGTGTTGAAGTCGTTGTCGCCCTGGAACTGGATCGTGCTGCCCGTGTTGTTCTCGACGAGCATGCCTTCGTTGTTGTCGTTGATCGAGCTGGCGGCGGTGAACGTGATGGCGCCGCCGGTTACTTCGTGGATGTGAACGCTCATTCCGGATGTGTCGCCCGGATTGACCGCGCTCGAATTGACGATGTCGCCGGCGAAGCTGATCGTGCCGGCGCTCGTTGAACCGGCGCCCGTCACCTCGAAATCGGTGCTATCGAACTCGCGAATCTCCGAGTTGGCATCGAAATTGAACGTGGCGTTGCTATTGGCGATCACGACGCCTTTCGCGCCAACGTTATTACCGTCGATGTCCACGTTGTTGAAGGCCGAGGTGCCCGTATCGACGTCGTTGATGCTCAGGCCGATGTTGGTCGGGGTGTCGATGGTCGTGTCATTGATGGACATGTTCAGCGCCCCGGCGCCCGCCATGCCGCTCACTTCAACGCCGCGATCGCCGTTGTTGATGTCGAGGTCATTGAGATTGGTCGTCTGCGTGCCGGCGGTCGTCTTTTCAATGTGTACGCCGGAGAAGCCGGCCGCGTTGTTGATGATCACGCCGCTCAGCGTGACGTTGGCCGAATCGTTGATCACAACCACGTCGGCAGCGCCGCCTTCGAGCGTGCCGCTGTCGCCGGCCATGGCGCTGGTGACGTCGCCCAGCACGATCGGTCCGCCCGTGTTGTCTTCCAATTGGACTGCGGCGGTGTCGTCGCCTGCCGTGCGGTTGATGTCGTTGACGATGACGCCCTGCCCCGCGATCGTCATGTTTTGGACCACGACCACCTGGCCGGTCTCGGTGGTGATGGCGTTGCCCGTGTTGCTGTAGCGCAGCGTGCCGCCACCGGTGGCCACCAGGCCTCTAGCATCGCCCGTGTTGTTGATGTTGACCGGACCGGTGAACTCGACGGTCGCTCCCATGTTGTCGGTGGCCAAAATCGCCGTTCCGCCGGCCGTGTCGATGTCCATGTCGAGCGTGCCGATGAACGTGATCGTACCGCCGGAGTTCGAATCCACGAGAATGCCCGTGCCCGAATCGGTGATGTTGCCGTTGAAATCGATGTTGGCGCCGGTGCCGACATTTCGCACCGACACGCTGCGGCCCGTGTCGTTGTTGATCACGCCGTTGACGGCGATCGTGCCGCCGAGCGCGTCGGTGCCGCCGTCGTCGCCGTCGATGTCGACGGCGGTGCCGTCGACGAAATTGAACACAACCGTGTTCGCGAACGTCATGGTGCCGTCGGAATCGCCCAGAATTTGCGCCCCGGCCCCGGCCACCGCGCCGTTGGTCAGCGTGCTGTTGGTGGCGTTAAACGTGCTGTCGAAATTCGTGAGCACGATGCCGCCCAGGCCGGTCGTGCCGCCGTCCCAGGTGAAGTTGTTGACCGTCGCCGTCCGGCCGACGCCCGAGTGCGTATTGGCAATGGCAATGCTGCGGCCATTGTTGTTCGTGGACGAGACGTCGGTGATCGTAATCACTTCCTGCAGCGTCGTGTTGGGCAGCGTGATGTCGGTTGTCGTGAACGCATTGATGTCGATGTCGTCCGCGCCGATGTTGTCGAACACCACGTCGTCGATGGTCACGTTGCCGCGAACGATCGTCTCGGTCACGTTGCCATCGTTGTCGACGTCGTTGGTATCGACGAACGAGAGCGGCGTGAGCGCAATGGCGTCATCCACCGTGTTGCTAATCGCCAGGTTGCGCAACACCGGATTGCCGGACCCGGTGCCGGGTGAGGCAATGGCGCGATTCGTCACGCCTTGGCCGTCGATATCGAAGTTGTTGACCTCGTTGGCGTCGGCCAGGATGATGGCGTCGCCGCCAGGCGCTGGACCGAGGAGCATCGGTCGGGCCGCGGCGCGCGCGCCGGCGAACGTCTCGGGAATGACGATCGTGCCTTCTTCGGCCGTGGCGACCGTGTGCTCGACGCCGTTGCCTTCGCCCAGCAGACGCTGATTGTCTTTGAGCGTAACCGATCCTTCTCCAGTAAACACGCTGAGGGCGTGCGCGAGAACGATGTCGCCCTCCATGCTGCCGCCGCCATTGATGTCCGTCAGCATGTTGAACGGATTCTCGAACGAGCCGTCGCCGCCGTCGGGGGCGTCGCTGTCCACGTGCACGATGCGCAGGGCCGAACCATCGGGCTGCGTAAGCGGTATGCCGCCTTGCACAAAGCTTTGGGCCAGCGCGACGTAATCGTTGCGCATCACCGGCTCGCGGAACCGGTCGGGCACGCCGCAGGCCGGCTGGAAGTCGGTCCGCGTGCGTCCGACAAACCAAGTGACGGAGAATGCGGCGTTCGTTTTGAAGATTTCGTCGTCGCTCACGGCGATCTGGAGCAGCAGGTCTGGGTACGCGTATCCGCGCACACCAATGCGGTACCCCACCGAGTCATCGTCGTCGTTACCGACGAAATACGGGCCGGCAAACGCCCAGGCGTCGCGCTCCGAGCCGAGCCGCCGTGCCGCTTCCAGCTCCGCTACGGAATACGAAGTGCTCAACACGGCCTGCGTTAGCTCGGAAATCGAAAAGCCTTCAAAACCGGTCACGCCGGTCGGCACGAATTCGCCAATTTGGTCCTGCGGTCCGAGCGGCAGATAGCCGTTCGCGCGGAAGTCCCACATGTCGCCCAACGATTCGAGCGACAGGCCAATCTGTGGAAAGAAATTGCCTCCATCCGTGCTGGTGCCGTCGGTCCACAAGCTGACGCCGGCGATGCGACCCGCGTCCCGGGCTAGCGCGGGGAAGTGCATCGCGCGAAATCCCACGCCCAGGTTGTAGCCCACGCCTTGCTGTTCGTTGAGCGTCACCTGGCCGTCGAAGAACGCGGCCGAGCCGTCGAGCGGGAAGACCTGCATCGTGCCAATGTCAAAGTTTCCGCTATCCGGCTGGCCGTAGCTTTCGGTGCTGTATCGCAAGCGCAGCGTCGTGCCGAGGTCCTGCGAAAAGTAGCTGCCCTCGCTGTAGTGCGACATCGGCGCCGCGCTGTTGTCCATGCCCGCGGGGCCGACGCCCGGCATCACGACGTCCTGAGCCGAGGATACGCCCGTCGCGGCAAGGCATGCGCCGGCGACCAGAATCGCAAGGTGCAACCGAATTGCAATGACTCGTTGTGGCATCGGACAGCTACTCCGGAAGCAATGAGCACACGAGCGCGGAGTGACCATGCTCCGTGCCCAAGGCAGTCGCGGCATTAGGCGGAGCGCGACGGCGCTCCCACGCCTGAATGGCAAATCGATAAGTTCGTGAAGACAAGGTAGAAAAGGTGCCTCACCGATACGGTGGGCGGCCGCGATGGTAGTGACGCACCCTAGGCCTCGCAAGGGCAGATTTTACCCAACCCAGCCGCTTGCGGCTTAGCGCGGCATCAAGCCGGGTCGACGCAAACTCTCTTCCTCCGCTAAGCTGTTGCCAGCAACGTCAATCGCGCTGCCGTCAAGTGCGCACATGTCCAACCGTTCCGCCAGCAGCCCGAGCAATCCCACGGCTCCCAATTCGTCGGCCAATCAAATTGGCATGGCGGCCGCCGTTTCCATCGGCGTCGGCGGGATGGTCGGCGCCGGCATCTTCTCGATCCTCGGCACGGTGGCTGAAGTCGCTGGAAACGCCATGTGGCTGTCGTTTGCCGTCGGCGGCGTGGTGGCGCTGCTATCGACGTATTCCTACGCCAAGCTGGGCGCTACGTTCCCGTCGGCCGGCGGTGCAGTGCATTTCTTGGTGAAGAGCTTTGGCGACGGAATTCTGGCCGGCGGAATGAATTTGTTCATGTGGGCCGGCTACATCATTTCGCTGGCTCTTTACGCCGCGGCCTTCGGCCATTACGCGGCCACGTTCATCACGACCACTCCTTCAGCGCTGCTCGTGAAGTCGTTGGCAGTAGGCGCCGTCATCGCGCTCACAATCGTGAACGCATTCGGCGCGCAATTGATGGGCCGATCGGAAACCGTCATCGTGGCCGTGAAGGTTGCCATCCTGTTGCTGTTCGCGGGCGTCGGAATCTGGTTCATCAAGCCGGCCAATCTATCGCCCCAATTGTGGCCCGACGCCAAGTCGGTCCTGTTCGGCGCGGGCGTGTTGTTCATCGGCTACGAGGGCTTCGGCCTGGTGACCAATGCCGCCGCCGACATGAAGGATCCGCACCGAATGCTGCCCCGCGCGCTCTACACGGCCGTGATCCTCGTGATCATCATCTATCTCGCGGTCGCCGTGACGGTGACCGGCAACCTCACCAACGAGCAAATCGCGGCCGCGGCGGACTACGCGCTGGCCGAAGCCGCACGTCCCTTCCTGGGCGAGTTCGGCTTTCGACTCGTCGCCATCGCCGCCTTGTTCTCGACCGCCTCGGCCATTAACGCGACGCTGTTCGGTTCGGCCAACGTGTGCTACATGATCGCCAAAGACGGCGAGTTACCCGCGGGACTTTCGCGCTCCGCGTGGAAGCAGCTCACCGGCGGCCTGCTGCTAACGGCGATCCTGGTCATCCTGCTGACGCTGGCCTTCGATCTCTCCGGCATCGCCATGATGGGCAGCGCCGCGTTTCTGCTCGTCTACGCCGTCGTCAACGCCGGCCACCTTTTAGTGCTGAAACAAACCGGCGCCCGCGCCGCAATCGTCTGGCTCTCGTTGCTAACGTGTCTGGCCATATTCGCGATGCTCGCCGTCTACACTTACCAACAGCAACCCCGGGCGATCATGGCGCTAATGATTATCGCCATCGGTTCGTTCGTGGTCGAAACGCTGTACCGCGGTTGGACCGGTCGCTCGATAAATCTCGAGCGCTAGCCGCGGCAGATAGCAAGACGGTTCAATCACTTCCGCGCCACCACCCGATTGAAATGCAACTGCACTTCGCCGTCGACCACGCGGCGCACGCCTTCTACCAGGCAGTGCGGCTCGTTGTCCTGTTGGCCGCGGCGAATGATTTCGTCGCGCGACATGCCCGGCGGCACGGTGAATGTCGACTGGTAAATTATCTGGCAGCCGGCGTCGAGCTCCGGTACGATGAAGTGGCAGGTTGCGCCGAACGTCAGCATCCGGCTGGCGAACGCTTCATGGTACGGCTGCATGCCGGGGAAGCTCGGCAACAGGCCGTGGTGCAAATTAATAATCCGCCCGCCGGCGTACTTCCAGCAACTGGCCGCGGGCAAAATTCGCATGTAGCGGGCAAGCACGATGAAATCCACCTCATGCTCGTCGCACAGCGCGATCATCCGTTCGTCGTCCGGCGTGCCACTGGCTCCGCCACTGCTATGGTCCGCGACTTCCGCAATGTTGAACCACGGCAGGCCGAATTGCTCGGCCAATCCGCGGCACGAGTCGCGATTGCCGATCATGAGCCGCACGTCGGCCTTCACGTGTCCGTCGCGAATCGCTCGCAACAGCGCCAGGGCCGGCTCCGGTCGAAACGTCACGCAAATCGCCAACCGTGGCCGCCGGCCCACGATCTCCGGCGACCAGGTCCGAATCGAAAGCTTCGTCCGCGCGGCCACGTCATTCATCGCGAGTCGCAATTCGTCGAAGCGACTGGCGTCGAGCTCGATCCGCGTGAGCATCGAGAACACGCTCTCCTCATCGTGGTCGTACATCTGAATTTCCGCGATGTTCGCGCCCAGCCCGGTCACGGAGTGGACGATCGGATCGGCCAATCCACGGTTATCGGGCCCGACCGCGGTAATCACGACTTGCATGGCAGGGCATTCCTAGGTGGGGTCTGCGAACTGTAGCTGGGGTCTGTGACCCCGGCAGTTCGGGTCCTATCTCGCCGGCCTCATAGAGGCCAGCTACAAACGTGCGCCGGCCGGTCAAAGAGGCCAGCTAGAGTCCATGAACACAGTGTAATGCAGACCTCCTGACGTCGCAGGGGCAATCGTTATCCCGTGCCAGTAGTGTCCGGCTATAAGTCGAACAGTTTCAGTTGGTTAGGGTCGGAGGATTCTGGAAACGGTTGATGTTTGGCGGTGAGGGCCTCAAACAGCGGG
>JAKEIB010000015.1 GCA_022614705.1 Planctomycetota bacterium
ACTCGGATGGCCGCGTGCTAACATTGATGTATGACCGAGCAACACTTCGACGAGCTTCTAATTGCGTTCCTGGACCGTAAGCCGTTCCACCCGTTTACGGTAGAACTTTTCGGCGGTCAGCGTTTCGAAGTGGATCATCCGCGCGCCACGGTTCTGCGCAACAGCGTGGCGGTCTATTTGCGCCCCGGCGGTATCCCGGTTTATTTCGACCACAATAGCGTCGTCCAAATCGTGGACGATATCGCCGATGCGCACGCTTAATGCGAGCAAACGCGAGTCGGCAGCGGCGGATGTGCACATCGCATTGACGTGCGGCCTTATGCGCTGCCTCGAGTATCGGAGACATCCCGATCCCGAGGCCAGTTGAAGTATAACGCAACAAGAAGTAACGCCACGGGAGTTAGCATAAGCGTTTTTATGGCAAGACTAGCGATCGTGAACGTGTATCGCAGCATATTAATCGGGTTTAGGACGGCCAACCAACTTTTGCCCGCGGTCGTAACGTACGCCAGATAATACCAGCCATCCACGAATGTCAGGACAGAAGGAATCAGTACCGCACACAGCAAGATAGCTAACCGTGTCTTACGCGGCCAGCCAGACCTGTCTTTATTCTCTCTGATATGATGGCTCATCAGAAGACCTCCATTCGTGTCGAGTTAATCATTCGTATACGCCTTATCACAGCACGATCCGCTGCACGCGGTGATTCATCGAATCCAACACGTGGCATCGGCCGCGGCTGTCGAGC
Source organism: Planctomycetota bacterium (assembly GCA_022614705.1). Taxonomy (GTDB): domain Bacteria; phylum Planctomycetota; class Planctomycetia; order Pirellulales; family Lacipirellulaceae; genus JABDGM01. Next base: position 752 of record JAKEIB010000015.1, read on the forward strand.
ACCAGCGCCCACGGATTGAATAGCTGGCCCGGCTTGCGTCCTTCGCGGCCCCAGCAGGCGACCGATTCGCCGTCGAGCGTAAATTTCTGCACGCGATGATTGCCGTACTCGCAGACGTAAACGTGCCCTTTGCCGTCGAGCACGAGGCAGTATGGATATTGAAGCTGCCCTGGCGCGGTGCCTTGAGTCCCCCAAATCTTGACAATCTTCCCATCATCGTCGAACACCTGGATGCGATGGTTACACGCGTCGGCCACCCACAGTAGCCCGTCGGCATCGAACTCCAAATGCTGAGGCCGCATGAAATGCCCCGGCACATCGCCGTGGCCGCCCCATTGCAACATGAATTTGCCGTCGGGCGAAAACTTCTGGATGCGATCGAATTCGCCGTACTCTGAAACGTAGTAGTTGCCGTGCACGTCGCGAACCGCATCGGTAACGAATCCAAACTCGCCTGGCCCCTGGCCCAGCGTGCCGCCAATTGTGGCGTGCGTGAGCAGCTCGCCCTGCGGCGTGTAGGTAAGAATGCGATAGTAGTGCGTGTCGGCCACCATCAGGTTGCCGTCGATGTTGCTGATCGTCAGCCCCGTCGGCCGGCCGGTGGCTTGTTCGGGCGTCTGCCACACGCGAATGAAATTGCCGTCGGCGTCGAACACCTGAATGCGGGCCGTCATGTCGACGATGTATAAATTGTCGTTGGCGTCGATGGCGATCGCCCGCGGCTTGCTGAACTGCCCGTTGCCGGCGCCCAAGCGGCCCCACACCTTGTCCGGCTCGCTCTCGGACGACGACCCGCGAATGCATCCGCCGGTTGCGACGGCGGCCATTGTCCCAAGGGCGAGTCGCCCAAACCGGCGGCGGTTAATTTTCGGTCCTCTCTCTTTCAACATTCGGCTCGGACTTAAGATTGTAGATTGAATGAAATTCATACTGGCTGTCATTCCGAGGTCCGCCGAGGAATCTGACCGGACCCCTCGGCGGACCTCGGGGTGACAATCGCTCAATTCTCGGACGGCACAACGATCCTCTAATTCAATGTCGCCAAATTCGTGCGGAAAGCAATCGGCTCACCGCTCGTCGCGCGCCGAAAGTTTAAGTATGCCAAGGATTTGCGTAACACGTACGGGGCCGCGTTCGCTTGACCGCCGCCGCCAACGAACGATATAGTTGATGATCCGCCGCCGGGGGATTTGTGGCCCGTTTCGAGTCGTCCGTCCATTGCGTCCGCTTCTCTCCGCGCGGCCGCTTTTCGCCCTGCCTATGCCGCCGCTTGTCATCGATATTCGTAACGCAGAGGATGCCCGCGACGTCGTTCATCGTGCCGTTCAAGCATTGGCGGAGGGGCAGTTAGTCGCATTGCCCACGGAAACCGTCTACGGTCTCGCCGCCAGCGCCTGCCGGGCCGACGCCGTCGATCGGCTGGTCCGTGCCAAGGGCCGCCCCACCGGCCAACCCTTCGCCCTGGCCATTAAGAGCGCGGATGAGGCCGCCGATTTCGTGCCCGATCTTTCGCCCTTGGCACGCCGCCTGGCACGACGTTGCTGGCCGGGCCCCGTGACGCTTGTCGTCGACAACCAACATAAGGACGGCCTCACGGAGCAACTGCCCAAGCGAGTCCGCGAGCTCGTTGTTCCCAATGGAACGATCGGCCTGCGCGTGCCGGCCAACGAAATGTCGCAGGACGTGTTGCGGATGATGACCGGCCCCATCGTGCTCACCAGCGCGAACCGCAGCGGCAGCCCGGATTCCGTCACCGCCGAGGAAGTCGTGCGCGAGGTCGGCGACGAAGTGGCAATCGTGCTCGATGACGGGCCATGCCGCTATGGCCAGCCGTCGTCGGTGGTGCGCATCAAGGACAATCATTTCGAAGTGCTGCGAGAAGGTGTCGTCGGCGAAGCCACGTTGCGCCGGCTGGCCAACGTCATCGTGCTGTTTGTGTGCACGGGCAACACCTGTCGCAGCCCGATGGCCGAGTTGCTGATGCGAGCGAAGCTTGCCGAGTGTGTGGGCTGCTCGCTGGACGATCTGGAGGAGCACGGTGTGGTGGTGATGTCGGCCGGCGTCGCGGCGGCGCCCGGCTGTCCGCCATCGTCCGAAGCGGTCGCCGTGATGCGCGAATACGATCTGGATTTAAGTCGACACGAAGCCCAGCCGCTTACCGATCAACTTGTGCGGCACGCCGACCTGGTCCTGACCATGACGCACAGCCACATGCAATCGATCGTCGAGCGCTGGCCAAGCGCGGTGGACCGGACTCGCGTGTTGATGCCGGATCGTGCCGACGTTTGCGATCCGATCGGCCAGCCGATCGGCGCGTATCGTCATTGTGCGGCCCAGATTATCGAAGGCGTGAAGCATCATGCCAGTCAGCTGAAGCACGAGCTTTACCAGGCTTCCAAAACAAATCGACTTTGATAACAAATGTGAGACGGCGGGTTCATCTCGCCAGGACAGGTTCGCCGGCTTGCCGGCAAGGACGTGACCATGAAAGTTGCCATCGCGAGCGACCATCGCGGATTTCACCTCAAGGAAAAGGTAATCGCGCTGCTTAAAGCCAAGGGACACACGGTGATCGACGACGGCCCAGCGAGCGAAGCCAGCGTCGATTATCCCGATTTCGCAGCCCTCGTGGCGAAGAAGGTGAGCAGCGGCGAGGTGGATCGTGGCATCCTCATCTGCGGAACCGGCATCGGCATGGCGATCTCCGCCAACAAATTCCCCGGCGTCCGCGCCGCGGCCTGCGCCGATGAAGTCACCGCCGAGCTGAGTCGTCGGCACAACGACCTCAACGTGCTGTGCCTCTCGGGCGATCTGTTGAGCTCGCGAGTCACCGAGCGCGTCGTCGAAGTCTGGCTGGACACCGAGTTCGAAGGCGGCCGCCACGCCCGCCGCATCGACAAAATCGGCGAACTGGAGCGCGAGAACAAGTCCAATTAGCACAGCGCCGAGATTTGATCGTGTGCCACTGCTCGCAGCGATCCAATGGGCTGCCTTTACATCAAGTCAGCACTGCTTGCCGCCCAACGTCGACAACATCTTACCCGCGAGCAGTGTTTGTCCGCAGGTTCGCGCTGGACGTAGCGCCGCAAGCAGTGGCACGCAAGCAAACAGTCCCTGGCGAGCCGGTGTTCCTACGACACCTTCTTCCGCATCGCCTCGCGCAGCACCTCGCGCAGCTCGCGCATCTTGATCGGCATCTTGGCGACGGCCCGATGCTCGGCCACCTTGGCTTCGTCCTCCCAGTCATGGTGAATCTGATCGAGCAGCAGCACGGCCGGCAACTCTCGCGTAGCAGTTTCTTGTCCGAAGCGATTGAACGTTTCGAGCGCCGCACGGCCGTTGCTGCTGGTGGTGAATAACACGGCGTCCGCCGCGCGCTGATCGTCGAAGAATCGAGTCATCGCGCGGTCCAGATCGCCCATCACGAGCACGCGGTAGCCGTTGCGCTTGAACAGATCGCGGAGCATGTCCTGCATCTTCACGTCGGAGGCGACGATCATCAGCTTGCGCGGCTCGCCCTGTTCGTCGTAGCCTTCGCGGCTGTGCAATTCCTGTCCGGCGGCCCGGCCGCCTGCCTTGGCCGCCTTCACGCGCTTGATGGCCAGCTTGAGTTCCACCAGCATGTCGGACGGCGATTGATAACGGCGATCCGGCTCGAACTCCAGTGCCTTGTTGACCACCATCGCGAACGGCAACGGCAACTTTGGAACGAGCTCCAGGATTGGCTTGATGTCGCGGTACAGCGCTCTCCCAGCCTGTTGCGCGCGATCGCGCGCGTCGGCCGCCAGCGCCGGAGCGCCACTCAGCATTTGGTAGAAGATCGTGCCGGCGAAAAAGATGTCGCTGCGCGGGTCGTCCATCCGCACTCCGGTGGCCCGTTCCAAACCGGCGTAAAGCACTGTGCGCCGGCTCATTCCTTCGGCCGCTTCCTCTTCGGCGCCTTGCAAACCGGCCAGGCCGAAGTCGACGAGCTTCGGTTCGCCGTCGCTCGACAAGAGCACGTTCGACATTTTCAGATCGCGGTGCGTGACGCCCTGCTGCAGCGCGTAATTCAAGCCAGCCATCACGCCTTCCATGATGCGGGCGGCTTCCAGCGGGTCGAATCGCCGCTTGGCCCGATAAAACTCGCGGAGGTTTCGCCCCTCGATGAACTCCATCACGATGTAATGCGTTACGCCGTGCGAATACACCTCGTGGATTTCCACGATGTTCGAGTGTTTGAGCGGAATGCCGATTTCCCCCTCGCGGCGAAACAAATCGATGATCGGCTTGTTGCTCCGATTCGTTTTCGGATTGGTCGCCTTGGGATTGCTCAGACTGCTGCGCAGCACTTTAACCGCATGCATCTTGCCGGTCGTGCGGTGCACCGCGCGAAACACGCGGGCGAACGTTCCCGCGCCGACGCAATACAGCACCTTGTAGTCGCCGTAGAAGAAGCCGGTCCGAGTGTCGGAGCGCATCAGCCGCTCGAGCTGATACTGCGTCAACAGTCCGCGGCGCAAAAGAACTTGCTGCAGCGCGCCGAGCGGCGCGTTCGTGGAGCCCAGTTCGCTCCATACCGATTGAAGCTGTGCGTCATCGACGACGCTGACGTCCAATGCGCGCTGGGCCAGTTGTTCCGCGGTTTTGATCTCGGCCATGGCACGCAATTACGAGATGCACGAGGCAAGCTCGATCAGCTTTCGAATTCCTGTAGCTTGGCGTGATACTCGTCACGCTCGCGCCGGGTCGCTTCCAAGTCAAACATCAAGTACTTCATGTCCAGCCGCAGTTGGCTCAACGCGTCTTGCACGAGCGTCAAGATTCGTCGACGTCGTTTCGTGCTTTCCACGACGCGTTCCAGCGCCGGGATCAGCTCGCGGGAGTATTCGTCCGGAAGAGCGCGAATCGTGATGGCCAATCGAATCAAGTCGGCGGGCAACTCTTCAACGGGAACGGTGGAAACTCGGTGCGTTTGTGCCATGGTGCTTCTCCCGGGTGGTGATGCTAGTGCCCAAATGCACACTCCGCGCCACTACCCGACCTGCCGTGTTCCACGGGCGGCTTAACTGATTATACGGAAAGAACTTGCATTCATTCAACAAGTTGGCGCGCGAGCGGCCAATTTGCCGGGCGCACGTTGACCGCACGCAACGAGTGCCCTGGCCCGGTGTCGGAAATGCTGATAGAAGGCCAATTTAGGTCGATTGTCGTGCGGCCTCAGCGCGCTGCTTTTTCGCCACGTGGCCGCGTCTCGCGTTCCATCAACCGGCCCGTCGGGCACTCACTCGACAATGCCGCCACTAAATCTCCATGCCACGGTCGGCCAGTATGCATGTCTTGTGGTATTGGCCTGGACTGACCTATTCGTCGGCGAACTTGTCGCCGCGGAGCCGGTGGCGACCCGCGCGTTCAACGGTCCCGACACCGTTTGGCAGGTGGCCGACGAAGATCGAGTCGGCCGCGTGTTCGCGCATGAAATTGTGCCTGGCGGGGCGCGCGATAACGCCGGCATGGAACGTCTCGTGATCGCCGCGCCAGGCGGTGAGTCGGTTCATCTCGTTTGCCCTTCCGCGGAAATCGCTGCGATCGACGAGCTTGAAATTCGCATCTGGGTGAAGGCCAGCCGCCCCGACATTCAGCTCGCCGCTCGCGCTCGATTGCCAAGGACTATTGATCCGGACAGTAAATCGATAGCCAGCGCGATCGTGCGCGGCGCAAAGTACGACCGGCCGGGCCACTGGCAGCAATTGGTTCTGAACGACGTGCCCAAAATGCTCGCCGCCGAGGTTCGCGTTCTGCGATCAACTCCGGGTAGGAGAGTCGATCCGCGCGAAGCTTTCGTCGACGCCGTAGTGCTGATCGTTCCCGGCGAGTCGCAAGGTGTCGCGATTGAAACCGATGACCTTGTGATCGACGGCGTCGTCCGTAACGCTTCCGAAGACATCCAGCTTACTAATTATCCGGCGCCGGCCACTGTTCAAGCCGGAGCCCGAGTGAACGCGTCCGTCCCGGCAACTCTGCGTCGCTTGCCGGACCTCGCGAGTTCCACTGCCGCCGACAAAGGCAGCGTTAGATTGCAAGGCGAGCTCCTGTTGATCGATGACAGGCCGTTTGTCTCGCGCGCCATCCAGTGGCAAGGCGAGCCTCTGCAGTTCCTTTCCGAACGTGGGTTCAACGTCGTTTTGCTGGATCGGCCGCCGAGCGCGGAGCAATCGGCCGATGCAAAGCGACACGGACTTTGGTTCATCGCCCGACCTCCGCAACCGGAAACTTTGGCGCGGGATGGACTTGGCACGCCGGGAGATCGCGTCATCGCCTGGTATCTCGAAGATAACGCCATCGAGCGCGATCCGAATTACCCGCGCCGTTGGACCGAGCTGGTGCGCGAGCGCGATACTGTTGCCGACAGGCCGGTGATCGTAGCGCCGCATGACCATTGGAGCTCGTCCAGCAAAATCGCGGATGTCTTGTTGGCCCAACGCTCGCAAATGGGTTTTCTGTCGAGCGCGGATTACGATCGGTGGCTGGAAAGCCGCTCGTTGCAAATTCGTCCTGGCACGCCAATTTGGGCCTGTTTCGCGACGCAATTTGACCCAGCCGTCGGCCGGCAAATCTCGGCCCTCGGCGGCGTTGCAGTGGCCGCTCCAAGCATCAATACGCGGCAACTTCAATCGTTGGTGCGAACCGCCTCGATGCGCGGCGTCCGTGGTTTTGTCTTCCATTCCGACTCGCCATTGAACGAACCGGACGTCGCCACGCGATTGCGCACAAGCGGCTTGGAACTCATCAACCGCCGATTGCAGCGGCTGGAGCCGTGGCTCGCCGCGGGCCATGTGATCGGCCGGTTTCCGTCTGCCGATCACGCGTGGAGCGCCGTTGTGCTGCACGTCGATCATGCCAGGCTGCTGATTCCGATCGCCGATCCCGCCGCCGACAGCTCCACAACCAAGGAAGTGGCGTTCGTCGTGCCCGGCGTGCCGGAGTCTTGTCAGGTGTTCTCGCTGTCGCCCGTGGCGCTCAAAACGCTGCCCATCCAGCGCGTTGCCGGCGGCACGCGTTTCGTGCTTCGGCCGGATGACGACACGTTCGTCCTCATGACGGAAGATCCCAAAGTCGTGCAGAGTCTGCGGCAACTCATCGCCCGCGATGGTGTGAAAATTGTGCGCGCCGAGCGAGATCGGGCCGCATTGCAGGCCGCGGCGGTCGCCGAAATGGCTCGCGGATTGGCCCAGCTCGGCGTCAATACAAGTGCCGCAACACAGGCCGCGGCGAGCGCGAACGGGCAGCTCCAACAAGTCAATGCGGCGCTGACGATTAACCGCACGGAACAAGCGCATCAAGTCGTCATTGCCGCGAATCAGGCTCTGGAGCAGGCGCGCGACGAACTGCGGCGTGGCGTTACTTTGCCGTCGCAACTAGTTAGTAACCCACTGGCTCTGAGCCACGAACGGCTTGTCGAGTTCGCGGCCTTCGAGCGAACTCAAACCGCGCTTCGCCGCGGCGAAAACTTGCTCTATGGCGGCGATTTCGAAGACCTCGGTCAACTTACACCGCTTGGTTGGCGGCATTTTCGCGAGTCGAATTCGGGGGTTGAATCGAACGCCGAATTGTCGGCAACTGAGCCGCGACATGGCAGCTATTGCTTGGCGCTGCACGCGGCTGCCGCCACCGGCGATGCGCAGCCGCACGTCGAGGGCACGCCCGTGTGGATCGAATCGCCGCCCGTTGCCGTGACGGCCGGCCAACTTGTGGAAATCGGCGGTTGGGTTCGCGTCGAGGCTTCGCCCGACTCAAGTGGCGACGGGCTGCAGATCGTCGATTCGCTCGGCGGTCCGGACTTGGCGCTGGTCGTTCGACAGACGAACGGTTGGGAGCGATTCACCATCATTCGCGCCGCTCCCGAGTCGACCGAGATGCGGCTCGCGTTCGCTCTCACCGGCCTCGGCTCGGCCCGGCTCGACGCCGTCATGGTCCTACCGCTTGAACAGGCGCCGGCACAACGGCTTCCGATCCTGGCGCCGGCGGGCAACGCGCCGCCAGCCACTCCATCCGCCGCCGCTGGTCCGTTGTTTGTGGCGCCGCAGACGCGATAGTAAACTTGCGTCATGACTCGAACCGCGTTCCAACTGCGCAGCGATGCCGAGCGAATCTGGCGAGCCGGCGTGGCGGCCGTCTTGCCCGAGCGGCTCATTCGTTCACACGTGCAAGTCGACGACGACCTGTTGCGAGTCGATGACGAAACGATCGACCTTCGCGGCGTGAAGCGAATCGCGATCGTCGGTGCCGGCAAAGCGGCCGGCGGGATGGCAGTGGCGCTCGAGACCGCATTGGGTCCGCGATTGCTGGAAGAGAAAAACGTCACTGGCTGGGTCAACGTGCCGGCCGATTGCGTCGTTGCGACTCAGCGCGTCGTTATTCATGCGGCCCGCCCACCGGGCGTCAACGAGCCGCGGCCGGAGGGCGCCCGAGGCACGCGGCGCATCCTCGAAATCGTATCGTCGCTCGGCCCGGATGATCTCTGTTTCTGCCTGCTGACCGGCGGCGGCTCGGCGCTGTTGCCTGCTCCCGTGCCGCAGATTTCGCTCGACGAAAAGATCCAGTTGACGCGGTTGCTCAGCGCAGCGGGTGCTAACATCGAGCAACTCAACACGGTGCGCCGACCGTTGAGTTTGGTGAAAGGCGGCGGGCTGGCGCGTGCGTGCACCGCCGGCCGGCTCATTACGCTCGTGATCTCCGATGTGTTGGGCGACCCACTTGAAACAATCGCTTCCGGCCCGACGGTCGTAACCAGCGTTACCACGTCCCGTGACGCGCTGAATGTGCTCGAGAAACTTCGCCTGAGCACCGAGCCGGCAATCGCGTCGGTCGTGCGTTACTTGCGGCAAAGTGCGGACGACTCTTCGAAAACGCCGCCGCCGAATGCCCGCATTTCACATCTCATCCTCGGTAACAACGCGACGGCCGTGGATGCCGCGGGCGTCGAGGCCGAACGGCTTGGTTATTCGCACACGATGATCTCGGCGACCAAATCGGAAGGGCCGGCGGAAGACATTGGGCGGCATTTGGCCGAAATGGCGCTCCGCATGCGGCACGAAGCGGGTCCCGATTGCCTGATCTCCGGCGGCGAGCCGACCGTAACGCTCGTCGACGAATTGCGTCGCGGTAAAGGCGGCCGCAATCAGCAGCTGGCCCTTGCCGCGCTGGCGGAACTCGGCGATTGCGACGGCATTGCATTGCTGTCCGCGGGCACCGACGGCGAAGATGGGCCGACCGACGCCGCCGGCGCGTTCGTCACTCAAGATATTGTCGCCGCCGCGCGCCGATTGCAGCTCGGGCCGCAATCGTTTCTCGCGCGCAACGACGCATATCATTTCTTCGAACGGACCAGCGGCCTCTTTATCACCGGTCCTACGCAGACCAACGTCTGCGATCTGCGCATCGTCACCGTGGACCGCATCTAGCGCCCTGTCGCGCGCCCGGCGGGCAAAAACACCACTTTCATTTTATTTAGGTGTACTTGCATTTTATTAAACAGCCGCTAGGATGACAAGAGAAGTAAGTTTGTCGAGGAATCATCGAGCGCTGGATGCATCAGACGAATCGAAAGCGCGGCGAAGCACAGGCCTTGGAAGGGTTGGATGACGCCGACCGCGAGTTCGTCACTCGCTTCGTTCTCGCCTCCGGCTCGTTGAAAGACGTGGCACAAAGTTATGGCGTGAGTTACCCGACGATCCGTGCCCGTTTAGACCGCTTGATCGCTCGGTTTGAAGAGCTGCGGCGGGGTCAGCCCGTGAATCCGGTTGCGGAGTTATTGGCCAGGCTTGTGGAGAAGGGTGAGATGTCGCCATCGGCCGCACAGCGCGTGTTGGCCGAGCATCGCAAAGAAGTTGAACGTCAACAGGAGAAATGAAATGGCAGAGCCGTGGTTCGATCCCAATCATTTTGGCGCGTGGTATGGCGCGATCGCGGGCGGAGGAGGTGGTACGTTGTGCGGCATCGTTGGCGCCATGGGAGGCACATTGGCGCCGCGTGGCATCGGCCGACGCTGGATTTTGGGCTTGATGTACGGGCTGGTCGTCGCAGGAATCGCGCAGCTTACTTTCGGAATCTATGCCCTCGCGGTCGGCCAGCCGTATGGCGTTTGGTACGGCCCGGTGCTCGGTGGCACCGTCATGACCATCGTCGTCGGTGTGTTGATTCCCGTCGTGCGCTGGCGATACCGCGAGGCCGAGGAGCGGCGCGTGGAGGCGGCGGGGTTACGCAAGAGCCTGGCATAGTAACTGTAGCTGGCCTCTATGAGGCCGGACGCCCCAAACCGGGCTCACAGAGCCCGGCTACAGTCTCAGTCCCACCACCATTGGTCGGGTGCTAGCTTCGAGAGTTCAATCGCCGCGCGGGCTTCCTCGACTTTGGATTCCTCGTCGTCGAGCAAGTTCGTCGAGCTGATGGCTTCGGTGGGACGCATCTGCACGCCGCCGCCGATCGGAGTGACGAGCGTGTTGCCCTTCCAGATGCTGTTGACGGCCGATTCGACTTGCTGCGGCGCGTTGAGCGTTTCCACGGGATAAGCGGACTCGTCGTGGAACACGGCCGGCTTCCAGTTCACGAGGCCGTAGTAGTCCTGGTGCTGAATGAACGCCGCGGCCACGGCCATGTCGATGCAATTGCGAAGTTGAGCGTATACGGGCGCCCGCACGGCCAGCTTCGGATAGACCTTGGTGAACGCGTTCACGAACGCGTCGCTGGCCCGATTGCCCTTGGATGCCCGACTGCGGCTGCCGTCTTTGGCGACGACCTCATTCTCGCCGACAAGCCGAACGCCTTGCCCTTCCAGCTTCATCGCCAGGGAGTCGTCGCTCACGCGAACGCACTGGTAATCGGGCACAAAGTACCACCGCTGCAGCGCATTGCGGGCAACGGCTGCTGGATTCGCCCGCTCCACGTAACTCGTCAGCCGCACGGGCGGGATCTCCAGACCGATGCCGATGAGTTTCATGCGGTAGTCGGCTTCGACCATGACTTGCGCGAAATGGGTCTTCGGCGAAATGCCGCCGACCGTGATGACCTGCATCCCCAGCCGCTCGCGCAGGCCCTCGACGATGAATTGCTCCTGCCCGGGATTTTGAGCCGGATTGCCGATGCGGCCGCCCAGCTCGTGCAGGAACTGGTGCATGCGCGACAGGCCTTCGTCGGTCGGGTCGATCGAGCAGTAGATGAACGGTTTCTTGTTGTCAGCGCCCGGCGGAAATGCCCGCAGCGCGACGACGAGGTCTTGCAATTCGAGCACGGGCCGGCCAGATTCGATCCCCAAGATCCGACCCGACGGTGCTTCGCCCCAGGCCTCGGCCGGTCCGGCGACCACGATGTCGCCCGACTCCGGATAGCAGAACACGTACTCGAGCCGGGTGAGGCCGGCCAGGTGTTTCATGACGTCGTCGATGCCGCGGCCATCGGCCAGCCGCTCGTGCATGATCCGCTCCAATCGCGTGAGCGACACTTTGCGCAGTGGGCTGCGCTTGGCCACATCGCGATCGAGATTCGTGAGCGCTTCGGCTGCACGCTGCCGCGCGAGTTCGCCCGTGGGGTCGATGGCCGTCACGCGTCGCAGAACGCCGTCGGCATCAACGGCCACGCCAGAGGTGGGCCCGCCGCCGATCGTGCCGCCACCGCCGCCGCCGATCTGCGCGATCGCGCGCGGCGCATTGACGAATTGACAGAGGCCCGCTGCCACGACGGCGAACAAGGCGAGCTTTCGGGATGTGCTGAAGCGTAAATGCATCGACCGAACCATAGGAGTGCCTCTTAGCAGCGAAAAACGAAGTGTCACCCCGAGGTCCGCCGAGGGGTCCGGCTAGATTCCTCGGAAGACCTCGGAATGACAGCGTACCGACCGCTTCCTTTATGCTAGTTCGGGGGTCTCGGCAACGCAAGAAATCCATACGGTATAAGGGTTTTCGCGTCAAAATACGGCGTGCGGAGGAGTCGGTCAGGCTGGGTGCCCCGGCGACCCGTTGGGGTCGCGGCTATTTCAGTTGAAGGCGCGGCGCAAGTTGCACAATCGTTACCAGCTGCACGAGTTGGTGAAAAAACCCAACAAAGCGGGTTGCCAAACGGCAACACCAGGTTCTCCAGGCGGTAAGTTTTAACAGGCTGGTCGATTGCGCGCGCCGAGCCGACCCGGCGGCCGGGTGCCCCGACTCGGGCGCGCAGTCATTTTCGCCCCGACTGTAGCTGGCCTCTGCGAGGCCGGGCGAATGGTGATTATTCAACGAACCGGGGTCAGAGATCCCGGCCACAGATAGCCGGCATGGATGGCCAGTGCTGATGTCTCCCCGATCAAAAAGGCGAATTGTCCTCCGCGCCAATGCCGCGCTGATTTGCGCCGCGCTGATGGGCTGCGCGAGCTGGCAGGGGCCGCGAATCGACCCGTCGGGCGAGCGGATTTTTATTTGGCCCAATCAGGCGCCCACGCCGGTGGCGGCATCGCCCGTTACGTCGCCATTCGACCAGACACCGCCGGTCAGCGCGCCCGTTGTCGGCGCTCCGCCGCCGGGTGCGCCCGTCATTCAAACACCGCCGATTGCGCCCATCACTCCTCCCACGGGCATCGGTGCGCCGGTCGGGAATGTGCAGGCACCGCCCGTGTATTCGGATCCAACGCCGATGCCGGGCGCGGCAGTGCCCGCGGCCGGCAGTTCGTGGAACCCGTTTGCACCGAACGTCGTCGCGCCAGCGGTCACCGCGCCTGGAGTGCCCGCTGCGACGCCGCTGCCCTTAACCACCATGCGGCCGGCCGGGATGCCGGGCGTCGCCACGCCACTCGGCAACGTCGCTCCGTCCGGAGTACCGTATTTGCGAGTCACGCCCAACGGCATCATGGCGCCGGTGGGCACGGAAGTCGTGCTCAAGGCCAGCATTTGTAATTGCGACGGCACACCGCTCGTCAATCGGCGCGTCGAATGGGGAATTGCCGGCGCCGGTCAATTCACCGAGCTCGGCGCACCGTATCAGGTCGGCTACTTCAATTGGTCGTGGAACACGCCACGGCGGATTGCGTACAACCACGCGGTCGGTTCGACGGCCCTGGTTGAGACGACGCTTTATCGCGGCACGCCCGATCCCAACGACGACGTGCCGATTGCTCGCGGCGAGTCGTGGGTCACGATCACCTCGGCGTGCGAGGGAACGAGTCTCGTTACGGCCTGCACGCCGGCGCTCGACAACTACAATCGCGTCACGGCGACCGTGTATTGGGTTGATGCACAGTTCTTTTTTCCACCGCCCGCGATGGCGGAGCCGGGACGGCCGCACGTGCTGACGACGACCGTCACTCGCCGCTCCGACAACGCGCCGCTCGCCGGTTGGACGGTGCGGTATGATGTGGCGGGCGGAGCATCGCTCGGATACGAAGGCGGGAACTTCGTGCAGGCCACGACCGACACCGCCGGTCGGGCGAACGTCGAAGTGAGTCCCGTCGATCCGGGCGGCGGGACGACGAACGTCGGCATTTCGATCTTCCGCCCGGCAATTGGCGGAGCGCCGCAGCTCGGCCTGGGGCGCGGTAACACGACGATCACGTGGGGCGCCGGCGTGCCGGCCGTGCCGGTTGATACCGCGCCGGGCGTTACCGCGCCAGGACCGCCGGGCTCCTCGCCTTTTAATCCGTATTCACCGAGCGCGCCGTCGTTGCCGTCGGCGCCGGTTTCGCCGCCAGGCGGAGCGCCGCCGCAAAGTGACTCGCCGGCGCCGAGTTTGCCAAACTCATCGACATCGCCTCCCGATCGTTACACGCCGCCAGCCGGCGAGCCGGCTGCCGGCAAGCCTCAGTTGCAGGTCCAGTTGCGGGCGACGAGTCCCACGGAAGTTGCCGTCGGCGAGTTCGTCAGTTTTGAGGTCTCGATCACGAACACGGGCGACGGCACGGCCCGCGGCATGAGAATCCGCGACCAATTTGACCCCGGCCTGCGGCATCCGAGCGCGAAGCCGAATGAGCTCGCCGTGGAGAACGCCGGCATCCGCGATTTGGCGCCGGACCAGTCGACGAGCGTGCCGTTAACGCTGCAGGTTTTGGCGGAAGGATCGCATTGCCACACGGTGACGGTGAGCGCCGAGGGCGCTCAGCCCGCGTCGCAGCGAGCGTGCGCCACGGGCATCAAGCCCGCGATTGAGCTGCGTGTCACCGGGCCGCGAAGCCGCGTGGTGGGCGAAACGGCGCCGTTCGACGTCGTAGTTCGAAACCAGGGTAATGTAGCGGCCCTGAATGTCGAGGTCGTGCTCAGGTTCGATGCGGCACTTGAACCAACAGAAATCGTTGATCCGAGTCATCAACGACTCCCGGATGGCGGCGTCTCGCTCGACGTTGGCAACATTCCATCGCGCGAGCAGCGCACGTTTCACATCGTGGCGCGCTGCAAGTCGGCGAGCAATAACGCGTGCGCGCGGGCCGACCTCACGGCCGACGGCGGCTTCACGACGACGGCGGATGCCTGCGTGGAAGTACTTCCGCCATCGCCGGCCGGGACGGGCAATGTCTTCGGGCCATAGCGGGCGCGATGCGACGCACCTACGAGCCGGCGAGTTTAACCCGCCGGAACCGCCGGGATAAACCCGGCAGCTCGCACTATAATGTCCTTGATGCCGCGCTTTGTATTGCTCTATCACGAATGTCCGCCGGGGTATGAGCGTCCGTCGCACTGGGACTTCATGCTCGAAGCGGGTGACACGCTGCGCACATGGGCTCTCCTGCAATTGCCGCGCGGGTGGGAGGCGGCACGCGCACGTACGGCAATGGCGCATCCGTCGTGTGCGATGGTTGCCGGCGAGAATAAGATTGTCGCCGAGCGGCTGGCCGATCATCGGCTCGATTACTTACACGAAGAGGGGCCGCTCAGCGGCAATCGCGGCGAGGTGCGTCGCATCGACGCTGGCACGTATGTCAGCATCGCGGAGAAGCCAGAATCTTGGGAAGTTGAATTGTCGGCCGGTTTGGTGCGCGGAACGGTCTTGTTCGCCGGAACCGACCTGACGTTTCAGCCCAGACTGTAGCTGGCCTCTATGAGGCCGGCGACTCGCGAGGTGTCAGAAAGCCGGGGTCACAGACCCCGGCTACAGCAGACGCTTGTTTACCGTTCTGACGACTTTGCGTCGTCCGCGTCATCCGGCACGGTTCGCCGCGCGATTTGAAGCGCGCCGTCTTTGTGTCGCGGCGTGAGGCGCAGTTCGTAGTCCTCGAGTACGATCGCGGTGTTGACGCTTTCGCGACGCCCGACGCCCGGCGGCGCGTGTTTCACGCTTGTCTTGGCTAACTCGGTGTGTCCCGCCACGTATAGCTCGCTCTCGCCGAGCTCAATCGTATCGATGTAGAACTGTGGCTTGTCGGATGCCGGGTCGCTGTGAAGTTCGACAAGCGCGACCGGCTCGCCGTCTTGCTGCGTCCATCGCACGGGCAGCGACAGCTTCTTGCAGCCGGCGGCCAGCTCGTCGGCCAATCGCATCACCGGTAGCGGCAGCGCGCCGGCACGCACCGACATCAGGCGGATCGCCACGGAACCCTCCGCCGTGAGAAACACCGATGCGTCCACCGTGACGACCGTGTCTACGCCGCCGGACTTCGTGCTGAAGCCGAGCGTGAGCAAATCCTTGGCGATAGCCACGCGTGGGTCGCGGATGTTGGTGGGTAGCTCGCGGTCCTGATTCGCGGCAAGCTGCGTGGCGAGCCAGCCGTTGATTTGCTCGGCGGTGAACAGGGCGTGCCACTGGCCTTGCTGCCGCGCGTCGCTATATAGGGCGGTGGCCCGGCTTTCCAGCTCGCGGCTGCCGCGCACCAGCACTTCTGGCTGGACCTCGAGCGCCTGCTTGTAGAATGGTTGCACCTGCTGGGCCGCGTAATACGCGCTGCCCAGCACGGCCACAAGCAATGCGGCCGCCGTGATCGATCCGACGGCGGCGATCCGAAACTTGCGAGCCATGACGCTGTTCCTCGCACGCAGCTTGTCGTCCTGCCGCATGGCAGGGGGCAGGGCGGGAGCGAGCGTGCGGGGAATCGTAGGAAGGCGTCTGGGGCGGGTCAATGCGACTAATGTGGTTCTCTCGCTCCGCGAGAGGAAAGGCGTCTCGCGGAGCGAGACGGCTACATTTCAGCCGACATTGACGCGTGCCAGCAACCTACTAAAATGTTGAACCCCTACCGGGCGGGGGGATGCGTCGCCGCTGCGCGCGTAGATTGACCGTTATTTCGTCCATCTGTCATTCTGAGCGAAGCGAAGAATCTATTCTGTGTGTACGCGAGATCCTTCGCTTCGCTCAGGATGACGTTTGATCGTCCGCATGAGTTCCATCGTGACCGAACAACCGGAAAACGCTTCGACCGCGGGCGACTGGCAGTCGGCACGGCGCGACAAGCTACGAAAGATCGCCAAGCTTGGCCACGATCCGTGGGGGACGCGGTTCGACGACCACACGCCGATCGCGGACATCCGCGCTCGGGCCGGCGAGATCGTGTACCGCTTGCCGGATGGCCGCCAGGTGTCGCTTCCCGATTTCGCGGCCGCCGGCGCGGACTTCGACTTCCGCAAATGGCTCGGCGACCAGGGCGCGGGTGAAATTGTCGGGCCGCAAGTGCGAGCGGCGGGGCGGATCGTGCTGCATCGCGACAAGGGCAAGCTGCAGTTCATTGATATCCGCGACATGACGGGCCAGATCCAGCTCTTCGTCGGCCAGCAGCAGGTGGGCGACGATTGGGCGCTCGCCCAGTGTCTCGATCTGGGCGACATCATCGGCGTCGACGGCGAGCTGCGCCGCACGAAGACGGGCGAGCTGTCGATCTTCGCGCAGCGGCTCACGATGCTCGCCAAGAGCTTATCTGCGCCGCCCGAAAAGCATCACGGCCTCACCGATCCCGAGCTACGCCACCGGCTGCGCTTCCTCGACCTCACATATGGCGAAGGCGTGATGCAGCGGTTTCTCAATCGCACGAAGATCGTGCGATCGATCCGCGACACGCTCAATAGCCGGGGGTTTGTCGAAGTCGAGGGGCCGACGCTGCACTCGATCGCCGGCGGCGCCGCGGCCCGGCCGTTCAAGACGCATCATAACACACTCGACATTGACCTCTTCCTGCGGATTGCGCTCGAGCTGCATCTCAAGCGACTCATGGTGGGCGGCATGGAACGCGTGTACGAGCTGGGCCGCGTGTATCGCAATGAGGGCATCAGCCCGCGGCACAACCCTGAGTTCACGATGCTCGAAGCCTATCAGGCCTACGGCGATTACCGCTCGATGATGGACCTCACCGAGGCGTGCATTGTGGAGGCGATTCGCGCCACGGGCCAGCCGCTTGTGCTGCCGTGGGGCGATACGACGCTCGATTTCACGCCGCCGTTTGCGCGCAAGACTTATGACGAAGTATTTCGCGAACACGTCAAAGTCGATCCGGCAGATGCCGCTTCCGTCGCCAACAGAGCAAAGTCACTCGGCCTGGAGACAGCGCTCAAGCATCCCGACGTGATCAAGAGCGAAGTGTTCGAGACGGTGGTTGAAAAATCACTCGAAGGCCCGATCTTCGTACTGGATTACCCGGCCAGCATCTGCCCACTAACGAAGCGCAAGTCGGACAACCCGGCGGTGGCCGAGCGGTTCGAGCTCATCATGCAGGGCATGGAGATTGCGAACGCGTATACCGAATTGAATGATCCGGACCTGCAGGAGCAGTTGTTCAAAACGCAGCTCGCCGGGCTGGCCGACGAAGACTCGATGGCCAAGATGGACCATGATTTTATTCGCGCGCTGCGCCACGGCATGCCGCCCGCCGGCGGGCTCGGGTTAGGCATCGACCGACTGGTGATGCTGCTCACGAACACACAATCGATCAGGGACGTAATTTTGTTTCCGCTGTTGAGACCGGAATAACTGTAGCTGGCCTCGATGAGGCCGGCGGCGTGCGAGTACGCAACGAACCGGGGTCACAGACCCCGGCTACAGACGCACACAATTCCCAAGGACGGGATTCATGTACAAACTGTTGCTCTGCTGGCGCTATCTGCGCACTCGATATATCGCGCTGGCCTCGATCATTAGCGTGATGCTCGGCGTGGCGACGATGATCGTCGTCAATGCCGTCATGGAAGGCTTCACAAACGAGATGCAGGAGCGGATTCACGGCATCCTCTCCGACATCGTGTTCGAAAGCCAGTCGCTCGACGGCTTCCCGGATGCCGAGAAGCGGATGGCGGAAATCCACGAGATCGCCGGCGACTACATCGCCGGCATGTCGCCCACCGTCCATGTGCCGGCCATGCTCAGCTATTCCTACGGCAGCAACTACGTCAACCGGCAAATCACGGTCATCGGCGTCGACGAAACATCGTATGCGACGGTTAGTGACTTCGGCCAGTTCCTGCAGCATCCCGACAACCGCAAGCAGCTCGACTTCCAACTGAAGGACGGTGGCTACGATACGATTGACCATCAGGGCGCCGATCCGTCCAAGGCGATTCCTCGGCTGCAAATGCGGGACGCTGGCTGGAAACATCGCAAGGAGATGGCAAACCTCGCCCCGGTCCTCCGCGCACCCAAAGGTTCGACGGACGCCAATCCGTTCGCAACCAAGGATAAGGCGACCGAGGAATTGGAAGGCACCGATTTCGATCCGAGTCGCGAACAGCACACGGGCGCCGTGCTCGGCATCGGTCTTTGCGCCTACCGCACGCTCGACGGCGCCGACGGATTTCTCGCGTTGCCGGGCGACGATGTGGAAATCAGCTATCCGACCGCCTCCAAGCCGCCCAAGGTGCTCAGTGCGAAGTTTACGATCGTGGACTTTTATGAGAGCAAAATGAGCGAATACGACTCGAGTTTCGTGTTCGTTCCGATCCGCAAGCTGCAGGAGCTTCGCGGCATGGTTGATCCGACGACGCAGGTGGCAAATTGCAACGCCATCCAAGTTCGTCTCAAAGAAGGCGTCGACCTCAATATGGTCCGCGACCTGCTGCGCGCGGAGTTCGCTCCGCAGGTGTACAAGATCAGTACCTGGCGCGACAAGGAAGGGGCGCTGCTGGCGGCCGTGCAAATGGAAACGGCGGTGCTCAACGTGCTGCTGTTCCTCATTGTCGCGGTGGCCGGCTTTGGCATCCTGGCGATCTTCTTCATGATTGTCGTGGAGAAAACGCGCGACATCGGCATCCTGAAATCGCTCGGGGCAACCGGCCGCGGCATCATGGGGATTTTCCTGGGCTATGGATTGAGCCTGGGCATCGTCGGCGCGAGCGTCGGCATGGGGTTGGGCCTGTTGTTCGTACGTTACATCAACGAGATTGCCGATTTGCTGGGCCGCATCACCGGCAAGCCGGTGTTTGACCCGTCGATTTATTATTTTCAGAAGATTCCCACGATCGTCGAATGGCCGACCGTCACCGCGATTGTGATCGGCGCGATGGCGATCGCGATCTTGGCCAGCATCCTGCCCGCGCGCCGTGCCGCGCGGCTTCATCCCGTCGAGGCGCTTCGTTATGAGTGACATTCGCTCGTTTGAACCACCCTACGCGCGCGGCGGGCTGAACCTGGCCGACGTCGCGCTGACGCCGGTGCCGCGACCGTACGGCCTCGCGCCATCCCAGTTCGTTGCTCCGCTAGTGGCACGAAATCCGCTTGCGTCTTCGCATCCCGGTACGCAAGAGATCATCGCCGCGCACTACGTTCGCAAGAGCTATCGCAAGGCGGCGATTGTGATTCCGGTGCTACAGGGCGTCGAGCTTTCCATTAACGAAGGCGAATTCGTTTCGATCATCGGCCCCAGCGGCTGCGGCAAGAGTACGCTGCTGCATTTGCTGTGTACGCTCGATGCGCCGGACTCTGGCGAGGTGTGCTTCGAAGGGCATCGCATCGACAATTTGCCAACCGCCGGGCGAGACATTTTGCGCAACAAGTACTTCGGCATGGTGTTCCAGTTCTATCACCTGCTGCCGGAGCTCACGACGCTGGAAAACGTGCTCGCGCCGGCGATGATCGGCGAAGGCGTGCTGGGATACTTGCGTCGTCGGCGCGAATATCGCGATCGCGCGCGGGAAATGCTGGAGCTCGTGGGCCTCGGCCATCGGCTCAAGCACAAGCCGCGCGAGCTTTCCGGCGGCGAGATGCAACGCACGGCGATCGCCCGGGCGCTCGTGTCGTGCCCGCGCGTGCTGCTGGCCGACGAACCGACGGGGAACCTCGACAAACACACGGGCGAAGAGATCATGGCCATTCTGCGTCGGTTGAACCGCGAGCAAAAGCTCACTATAGTCATGGTGACGCATGACCAGCACATCGCCGATCAGGCCGACCGCACCGTGACGCTCATCGACGGCCGCGTCGCGGCGGCGTGAACCGCCGGCTTGGAACTCGTGTCTGTAACTAAACGCGCACCTCGATTCTTCAAGTATTTATTAACCACAGAGACACAGAGACCACGGAGATCGGCAAAAAATTGAAAAATGCAAGACGGCCAATGCAAAGAGTTCAAAGCGATGCCTTTTGCATTGAACATTATCCGATTTGCATTCTCCGATCTAACCTCAGTGTTCTCTGTGCCTCTGTGGTGAAACATTCCGGTAATCATGTCGCGGCAGATTTACATCAGCGGGAAGTTTGTGCCGCAGGAAGACGCCAGAATTAGCGTCTTCGATCACGGGCTGTTGTACGGCGACGGCGTGTTCGAGGGTTTGCGGAGCTACCGCGGCAAAGTGTTTCGGCTGCGCGAGCACATCGTGCGGCTGTACGAATCGGCCCGGGCGATTTGGCTGGAAATACCCATGTCGCAGGAAGCGATGCAGGGCGCCGTCAACGAAGCCGTGCGCGTGAACAAGATCGACGACGGCTACGTGCGGCTCGTCGTCACGCGCGGCGCCGGCACGCTCGGCCTCGATCCGAACCGCTGCAGCAATCCGCAAGTGATCATCATCGCGGATGCGATTTCGCTTTACCCCCAGGAGCTGTACGAGAAGGGCCTGGAGATCGTGACGGTCAGCGTGCAGCGAACTAGCCCGGCCGCTCTGAGTCCGCGAATCAAGTCGCTGAATTATCTCAACAACATCCTGGCGAAGATCGAGGGATTGCAGGCCGGCTGCATTGAAGCGCTGATGCTCAACCACAAGGGCGAAGTGGCCGAGTGTACAGGCGACAACATCTTTCTCGTTCGCCGCGGCCTGCTCTACACGCCGCCGCTCGACGCCGGAATTCTGGGCGGCATTACGCGCGACGCCGTGATCGAAATCGCCAAGGACACCGGCATCGAAGTCCGCGAGTGCGCCCTCACCAAGCACGATGTCTACGTCGCCGACGAGTGTTTCCTCACCGGCACAGCGGCCGAAGTCGTGCCCGTTGTGAAAGTCGACAGCCGCACCATCGGCGCCGGCAAGCCGGGCCCGATGACGTGCGACCTCGAGAAGCGGTTCAAGAAGCTGACGCAGGAGTAACAGCGGTGAGCGTAAATCTGCTATGTTATTCCAGGTGCGATCTTCAAACAGTCGCCGATTTGATCCATCGAAGTTGTCGGTAGACTACCGATCTTGCGGATCACAAATTGGCAATCAATGGTGACGAGATTCTCGCACTGCACCGCGGAGTCAA
This sequence comes from Planctomycetota bacterium, assembly GCA_022614705.1. Lineage (GTDB taxonomy): Bacteria > Planctomycetota > Planctomycetia > Pirellulales > Lacipirellulaceae > JABDGM01. The sequence continues at coordinate 22,337 of JAKEIB010000015.1, forward strand.
ATAGCAACCCTGATTGACGACCGGCCGGCGCTGCAACTTCGATTACCAGCTGAGTCGGCTCGCCGATCGCACGGCCCGTATTGCTGGAAATGAGTGCGATGATCGTGTCGTCCAACCGCTGATTGTTGCGATCGTTCTGAACGACCAGGCAAGGACGGACTTTGGACCCGGTACGGTCACTGAACAGATAGTCCACCAGGATGACGTCGCCGCGACGGACCTTCATGGTTTCGCCTAAGAGCGATGCTCATCGTACCGATCATACGCGTCCATTGCAGGATCATCCCAGCCGGCGCGTTGGCCTGCCTCTCGCAAGCGAAAACGCTGTTCTTCGAGAGACGGCGGATCGATCTCAAAAAGCGGCCGAAGCCGTTCGAAGCGGTCTTCGCTCACAAGTAAGAGGCTGTCCGGAAACTAAACCCCGGGAATTGCAGGGTTATTTGGTGCTAGCAAACAAACGCGGGCTCTTGATTTTGTAGGGTCTGACGAAATCGA
>JAKEIB010000158.1 GCA_022614705.1 Planctomycetota bacterium
ATCGCAACTGGCCGGACGAAGGCCGCCGGGGCCTCGCGGAAAACGAGCGGTTCGCAAAAGAGTGTGCGGCCCGTGCAGACGGCCGATTCGCCGCAATGGTCGGCGCTCACGCAAGTTTCACGATCGAGGAAGCTTCGCTGACCGGCTGCGTTGAGCTCGCGCGGCGACTCGGCGTCGGCGTACACATTCATGCGGCCGAAGACCCGGTGGACGAACGGATCACGCGCGAACGATTCTGCTGCGGGCTCATGGAGCGGTTCGAGAGGGTCGGACTGCTTAATGTGGCTGGTACGATCCTGGCCCATGGGACGCATTTTTCCGACTACGACCTTGCTGCCGTGTACGAGCGCGCGAATCTTTCGCTTGCTCACAATCCGAGCTCCAATATGAATAACGGTGTGGGATACATGCCGGTTTTGAAGTTCCCACGGTTGACTCTTTTAGGCACCGATGGAATTGGCGCCGACATGTGGCGCGAGGCCCGAGTCGCCGAGTTCAAAAGCCACGATGCGGGGCTTGCGCTGCCGTATGGGCGGTCGCTGGCGATGCTCGGTGAGTCTGCACGAATTGCTTCAAGCGCACTCGGCGTGAAACTCGGAATCCTCGACGTCGGCGCGGCTGCCGACCTGGTGATGACGAACTATCGTCCCGCAACGCCGCTCGCTGCGGAAAACCTGGCCGGACATTTTCTCTTCGCGCTGGGCCCGGAATTCGTGCGCGACGTGATGGTGGGCGGCTGGTGGCTCATGCGAAAAGGCCATGTCGTGACCTGCGATGAACCGGCCATTCGCGCCCGTTCGGTCGAAGTTGCCCGCGGACTGCATGAGCGGATGGCCGCGATTCCATTCTATTGATGACTGCATGGATAATGATCCTCATTTGGTTCGTTTAACCCGAAGCCAACGGCGAGGCAGCACAACGTCCCGCCTCGCCGTTGGCTCGGGGTTAAACGAGCGATGGGTCATTACCAGCGCAGCAATCAATAATTGCTAGCCATCGACGAATTGCACTGCCACTTGCGGCTAAGAGCCTATCCCAGAACCGTCCACAGAAAGGGGGACAGGCACATTTTGCTCCGAAGACTCCGCACGACCATCGCGGCGATGGTGCCCGGCCAGTCCCCGACGGTACTGGGATAGGCACTAAGCTAAACCGCAAGCGGTGAATTGTGACCGGCCGGCTGAACAACGTTTATTTCCGGATGATGCGCGTGCCGCTTTTGCCGTCAAGGGCGGCGGCGAAGTGGTTGACGTGGGCGATGATGGCGACCGCCTCGGCGTGCGGCGAGCGGCGGACGAAGTCGATGGCGGTTTCGATTTTGGGGCGCATCGAGCCGGCGCCGAATTGGCCGGCCTTGAGGTGCGCTTCGGCTTCGTCGGCGGTGATTTGCTCGAGGGGCTGCTCGTTTGGTTTGCCGTAGTTGAGGCAGGCGTATTCGACCGCTGTGAGAATCATCAGCGTTGGCGCTTCTAGCTGGCCGGCCAATAGGCCCGTCGTGCGATCTTTGTCGATGACCGCTGCGACACCGCGCACGCGGCCCAATGAATCAACGGCTACGGGGATCCCGCCGCCGCCGCAGCAGACAACAATCTGCCCGGCATCCACGAGGTGCCCGATCGCCGGCATTTCGATGATTTTCCGCGGCAACGGCGAGGGAACCACGCGGCGGAACCGGCCGTTGCCTTCGTCGCGCAATTGCCAGCCATCCTTTGTGCGATACAACTCGGCCTGCGCCGTCGTCATCGCGGGGCCGATGGCCTTGTTCGCGTCCTGAAACGCCGGGTCGCCAGCGTCAACGAGCACGGTGGTGACAACCGCCGTCACGTCGCACGTGAGATTGCGGCGGTTCATTGCGTTCGACAGGCATTGGGCGATCATGTAGCCCATGCCCGCCTGTGTGTCGGCGACGCACACATCAAGTGGAATGGGATAAAGCTCGCTGCGCGCGATCTCGACGCGACGCAGGATATTTCCCACTTGCGGGCCGTTGCCATGCGTCACGATGAGCTGGTACCCGCGCTCAATCGCATCGCACAGGACTTCGGCGGTCTCGCTCACCTGGGCGAACTGCTCGTCGATGTTGCCGACCTTACCGGGCGCGCTAATCGCGTTGCCGCCGAGCGCGACAACCAATCTCTTGCAGCGGTCAGCCATAGGAATAACCACGAAGTCGGAGGAGAGCGTAATGCAAAATGCAAAATGTTCAATGCAAAATGAAAAATGCGGAACCCGAATTCCGCATTGAGCATTTTGCATTTGTCATTTTGCATTGAACATTTTCTGCATGCTCCGTGCGTTCGGTGCCTCCGTGGTTAAAAACCTTAGAACGGCCGCTCGCGCATCGTCGAGGCCATGATCGCCTTGGCCGTGTGGAGGCGGTTTTCGGCTTCCTGGAACACAATCGATTGCGGGCCGTCGATCACCGCGTCGGTCACCTCTGAACCGCGGTCCGCGGGGAGGCAATGCATGTAAACAGCTTGCTTCTTCGCGAGCTTCATCCGTTCTTCGTTGCAAATCCAGTTCTTATACTTGGCGTTAATCGCGAGACACGCCCTCTGGTTCTCGGCGACTTCTTCTTTCGTTTTCGCCTGTTGGCGGGCG
>JAKEIB010000159.1 GCA_022614705.1 Planctomycetota bacterium
CCCGCTGTTTGAGGCCCTCACCGCCAAACATCAACCGTTTCCAGAATCCTCCGACCCTAACCAACTGAAACTGTTCGACTTATAGCCGGACACTACTGTTACGCGCAGTTTCTTTGATCCAAATTCTGGGGGGTACGTCCACAACTTTGGATCCAGAGAAGGAAGTGTGCTGGATAGGCCTTCGCTGATTTTGACCGCTGTACCGGAACCATCTTCGGTGCTTATCGTTTTCAGTGTTATTCTCTACGGGGCATTATGTTGTCGTTGGCGGACGACCAATAAACTCGCTCTAAGCTGCGACCGTTAGCCTAAATCGTACTCCGCGAGCTTTCGCGGTCGGTTGGAATGACCATGGCTCGGAGCGCGACGCGCAAGCAAGGGCAACGTCGAAATCCCTGCTTTGGTCCCCGCGGCGGCCGGACTTCAATCCAAATGCGACCTTAATTGTCCCGGCCAGAGAGTTTCTGCGTTACTCGGCTCAACCACGATTGTAACCGCTGCTGGGTTGAACCGTTGCGTTGCACGCGACCTCGCGAAAGCTCTGCCTCGGCGGCCTGCCAATCCTCGTTGTCGTCGCCGGGCGGGCAGCCGCGGGCCTGCCAGAGTTCGTACGCGCGGCGGGCAATCTGCTTTAAGAGCAGTCGATGAGGAAACAAAGGGGACGGGAGTCATTTTTAGTGCTGCCGCTAGTGATTGCGGGATCCTGTGTGCGTTGTCAGGGAATGACTCCCGGCGCCTTGATTCTCGACATTCTTCGACCCGGCCAAAACTTGGTACTGGAAATATGTTCATATATCGGCTATGCTTGCCGTCACGCTGCATCAGCGGCGTTGGTTCCTTGACAATTCGTTCCATCCGCCCGCCGATTGTGCACTCCCGCGCGATTCGACGTGCGCTACCGTTGCGCGCCAGCGGGAACGATCGGGCCCGGCTCGTCGTAGGTGCGCAAAATCCCGGAGGGGAGTTTTGCGCACCTACAGAGTTTCTCGGGCGATTCACCCGATTTCGTCCGCCGGGCACTGGTCGGGCACCATCGCGGCGATGGTCGTGCGAAGTCTTCGCAGCAAAATGTGCCGGGCACCATCCGCCGCGGATGGTCCCCATGTCCGCGGCCAACTTCCCCGGCGGCACAATTGTGGTATCGCTGTGCGTTCTATCAATGACTCGCGTGCTGTTCAAATCCGGATTTCAGATCCTCGCAGCTGATCACTTTTTCGACCAAGTCGAGCGGTACATAGTAGTAGTGGTTCGAGGCTTCATAGCCCAGCCGCGAATCGGCGGACGATAACGCGAACATGCGCCGCGCCAATTCAATTTCACGATCCAGAATCGTGGTCAGTTCCTCGCGCAGCTTGTCGCGTGTTGCATCATCTCGGGCAGCGATCAGTGCATCGCGCGCTATGACAAATCGCGTCTGATTGGCGACGCTTGCAAAATGAACGTGGGCGGTTTGGGCGACTCGCAAATCGGCGGCGGCCGCGGCGCGAAGTTCCTCTGGCATGAGGCTTTGAGCAGCTTCCAAGTCGGCCAAGCCATCGGCCCAGCCGTCGGCGACCTTTTGGAACTGCTCGACAAAGACTTCCGCCGGATACGGATCTCGCCAGCCCTTTAGATCGTCAAAGGGAAAGCCGACCATGCTGGCCGAGTAACCGGTCGGCTGACCAAACAATAGGTTTGCTGGCCCCATATGCTGAGGAGCATTGTATAGGACGCTTCTGTGGTAGGGATATTCCTGAAAGGCGCGACTGAATTTTGTCCAGGCTTGGCGAACGAGCGGCGCGGCGCGGGGGCCAAAATGGCGTTCGGCAACTGCTTGCAGTGCCGATTCAGCATCAGGCGCCGGTCGTGCGGCAAACTTGCTGGCTAGTTCGAGATTGAGCGACGGATAGCCGCCGAAGCTCCAACTCAGCATCATGCCGTCGACATCGGCTTTGGCGAGCCGTTCGCAGTGCTCAGCCACCAGGTCCAGCGCTGGCAAATAAGGCAAGGCCAATAGTTCGCAGGTGTTATTTAGTTGCACCTTAGCCACCGTTTTGAGACCGCGCTGCTTGGCGTCGGCCCAATGCCGCGTCGCCCGCGGCCCGGGCCCGACCGCCGAGATCGAGTACTCGCCCACGTCGGTCTTAACGCCGCCGCGTTCAATGGGCAGCGACCACTCGCTCACCGACATCAACCAGGTCGAGTCGGGCAGCTTGGCAATGGTGGCCCGGGCCTCGTCGTCGTTGTCGTTCCATGCCCATCCCCATCCCCAGTCCCAGGCGATTACTTTTGCATCCGGCGCCGAGCGATGAACCCCCTCTTCCATGGCGCGCATAACTTCTGCCACGATGTCGGATTCCGCACGCTTGGCGCAGTGGGGACAGCCTTGACGGTTGGTGTGCGATGCACAGTTCGTCAGGTTTTCCGAGGCCGTAATCGTAAAAATGCCGCCCAGTCCAGGCACCTTCTCGAAAACGTAGGCCAGCGAATCGCTGAGCCATTGGCGCACGCGCGGATCACTTGTGCACATTGCCGTGTACCCGAACTCCTTCACTCCCGCCATTTCCGGTCGCTGCTTGAAAAACTCGTTCGGCATCGCGCGCGGTTCGTTGATATAGAGGTAGACATCAATGCCGTGTCGTTTGGCCCGTTCGACCAGACGCCGCAGATTGGCCAAACGATCTTCGTGCCCGTGGCCGAACTCGGGAAAGTGCTCTCCGCCCGGCGCCAGCTGCCGCAGGACTGTGTGCAGCCAGATGCCGTTGACGCCCCGCGCGCGCAGCAGGGCAAGCAAACCGTCGGGAAAGGGATCCAATTGGGGATTGGAAAGCGGATCGCCAAACATGGCGAAATACGAATAAATAAACCGCAACTGCTCGTCCGAGTTGCGATTGGTATTATCGGCCTGGGGGCCGCCCGCGCCATTGAATGCATCGATGAAACCAAACCGCTGCTCGGCCGGCTGGTCAAGTTGATCCGCGAACTGCGCATGCACCAATGCACGAATCTCCGCAGCCCGTCGTCGCGACTCGGCGTCGGGCTCGCGGTACTTCACCGTCTCGCACGGCGGTTTGACAAAGCCCAACTTGCTATACAGGAAATCGTCTTCGCGTAGTCGAAAGGCCAGTTCCGCGGCCGAAATGTCCAAGAGCTGCAGTAACTGATCGTAAGGCAGCAGGTGCCAGTTGCGGCGCACGAGCGTGATGTAGCCACGCTCGTGCATCTCGCGTGGAACGCTCACCTTGCGCGGCAGGCCCATGGAGACGGCTAGCTCAGTTACCTGATCCGCGCTCGTTCCCAGCACGGCCGCCAATCGCTGCGGTTCCACTAGCTGCCAATTGCGCCACACAACCGCGTGCGCGGCATCGGGAAAATGCGGAACCGCGACCGGCGGACGATCCGATACGGCAGGCAATTCATCGGCTTTCGCAGCTGGACACGATAGCAATGTGAGAGCAACGCCGCAAAGGCCGATCAAGTTGGATGAGCGCGTCGTCACGAGCCGTGGAAATCGTACCCAACTTTGCACAGTCGCACGCAGCAATGTGCATTTGTAATTAGGCATCGGACTCCCGCTGATTCTTCGCCCTCGGACCATTCTCGTTCTTTCTCGATACTGGGGCTAGCCCCGTCGCATACAGGACAGGTTAAGATCATCGGGCATTGCGATCCTGACTACTCAGACTTCACGACCGGCGTGCGGTCGGAAATGCCGTTTTCGTTGAAGGCCTCGATCTGGAAGTAGTAGGGCCTGTCCTTGTCCATCGCCCGGAAATAGTACTCGTTGGCGCCGTACACCATGACGCTCGTGTACAGCTTGTCGGGGGCGATGCCGCAGTAGATCACATACCCCGTCGCCTCGGCCGACGTCTGCCACTTGAGCCAAGAATTGCGCCAGTCGCTTTCGCCCCGCAGGACGACGAACCCCGTCACGGGATTCGGCTTTGGGCTGTGCCCGCGGCCAAAAACCCGCAGGCCGCTGAGGGCGAACTTCCCTGTGGGGACGTGCAGGTTCTCGATGCGCACGTATCGCGCCTCGATCGGCGAAGGCAGCTCGATATAGTCATGCGGCACGTCGCTGCGGTTTTCGCTCTTGTCAACGATGGTGTCCCAATGCTGACCATCCCGGGAGGACTGAAGAATGTATTGATGATAGAGGCCAGGAACCTTACCCATGACCGTCGCATCTTGGTCGGCATAGTTGACCTGGATCGCGCGGACGGTGCTCACCGCGCCAAGGTCTGTGATGAAGTACTCGCCGGCGCCCCCAGTGGCGGCGCTCCAATAGGTCTTGATGTCCTCGTCGACCGCGCGGTTTGCCGTGAAGCCGCCGAGAGTGGACGATGCCGTCACGGGCTTCGCATAGTTGAGCAACATCCAGCCGGCGAACGTGTCATGCCGATGATCTTTGCCCGGCGCGTGCGGCAGAAAATGCGGATAGTCGCCGTACGCTGTGTTGCAGTACATGACAGCGTCCTCGTCAAAGCCCGCCGGCCAGATCCCGATGCGGCGTTCGAAGTTGTTCTTGACGCTGATGGCGATCGTCGCAGTGTGCCACCAGTTTCCATAAGCGTCCTGGTAGGTGCCGCCGTGGCCCGCACCGCGGGCAAATCCGCCAGGCTTGTAAGAAACCGGATTGTGGGCCTGATAGGTGAAAGGTCCAAGCGGCTTATCGCCCACATAAACGCCGTCGGCATAACCACTGAACTGCGTCCCCGGCGCGCCGTACTGCAGGTAGTACTTGCCGCGGTGCTTGGTCATCCACGCCCCCTCGATGAAAGGGTGCAGATAGGTATTGTCGTTGGCCTCGCCGAATCGTTCCCAGCCATGCACGTCATCGTGGAGCCCAATCAGCTCCTGACGCGCTCCGATAGGTTGCAGCGTCTTGCGGTCAACCTCCCAGCCATAGATCGGAAACTTGTTGCTGGAGCCCTGGTAGAGATAGAGTCGTCCATTGTCATCGAGAAAAAACGCGGGGTCCCAAGCGGCGGCCTGGAACGCCGGCACAGCTTCGATCCAATCGTCGCTCCGCGGATTGGCGCTCTTCCAGATGGGGAAGTCCGGGGTGTGGGTCGAACCGATCACGTAAAGCGTATCATCCATTACGAAGAGAGCCGGCGCGCAGAGGTCGTCGTAAATCTTGCGCCCGGACTTGAGCACCTGGTGCTCGGCCTTTAGGAACTTGCGCGGGACGAAGTTCCAGCGGAGCATGTCGCTGCTCCACCAGTAGCCCCATTGGTTGGAAGAGAACAGGTAATAGTCGCCGCGGAACATGACGATGGCCGGGTCCGCGGTCGTCCGGTGCTTGCCCTGTTCGACGGATTCCGGAATTGGACAGAAGCCGTAGTCGATGTTGATGGGATTACAGTACGTCTTCTGCGGCACGGAGGGGCCTTCCTGCAAAGCGCATGCGGTCGTAAGTATGAAAACGAAAACTGACATCGAAGCATCACGGTGTTGAGATAACGATTCTAGCAAAAAAAGAGGGGATGCCCGCGGTTGACATGACGAGCATCCCCTCCGACTGCAATGGCTTGTCCGTTTTCTACCGCTTATCGAGTGTCATTCACGGCAAGCCAGGAGAACATACTAGCGACGGCGTCGCATCAGGCCCACGAGGCCCAACACGCCGATCAAGCCCAGCATCACGCTCGCCGGCTCGGGGACGGCGGTCAGCGAAAAATCATCGTAGAACCCCGACTGGGAAGGATCCGTGTTGAAAAGTCCGTCGATCATCGACGCCCGGACACGAACGCTGGCCGTGCCAGCGGGCACATTGCTGCCTCTCACTCTGTGTTGCTTCCACATGGCATCGGCGACCGTGGTGTTGGTACCGAAGTTGTCGTTCGGCTGGTTGCTATTGTTTAGAACTAAAATGGACGTACCGATCATCACATTGCCCGCATCGAGAAACTCAATGGCGAATTCTCCCCGGCTCGGCGTCAGCGGGCCATCCTCGTCGGACAAGTTATCCCCGCCATGGGCGTGGTCGGCGTCCAACTTGACCGCGCCCAGGGACGAGTTCACCTCGAACCGAGCCCACCCGGAGAAGACGTATGTTGTCGTTCCGGGAACGTGCGGAACAGTTTGCAGCAGGTCCCCATCGACCAGAGCCGCGTTGGTAGGGCTGCCGCCTCTGAACGTCTGAAGGAAAATACCCGCGGTACCATCGTGATTGCTGTTAACGCCGAAACTATTCTGTGACAGCGTATTGGTGCTCGGTAGCGGCCCTTCGACCGTTACCCAGGGAGCAGCCGGATTCCCGCCGACCGCCGGGTCCGCAAAGCTAGGGTTACCCAGCAGATTGGCCTGGGCAGCCCCGCCCAGGCAAAAGACGAGCGCGCCCATCAAGGCGGGCAAAACTAGTAGCTTTCTCATTAGTCTTCTCCCGTTTTGACTCTCAAAGCAGTAAAAAGCAGCAATCCGATGCCGACGGATTACGTACCGCCTGCTCTCACAGCCAACATTGGGCAGCGAAGGAAGGGATGCCCGCCGCGACTCTGACGAGCATCCCCTTCCGACAGCAATGGCTTGTCCGTCCTCTACCCCTTATTCCATCTCATACACGACAAGCCAAACGAACAAACTAGCGACGGCGGCGCGTCAGGCCCACGAGGCCCAGCACGCCGATCAAACCTAGCGCGACGCTCGTCGGCTCCGGAACGGCCACAAGTGAGAAATCATCGTAGAACCCCGATTGGCGCGGATCCACGTTCCAAATTCCGTCGATCATGGAGGCCCGCACCCGAACGCTCGCCGTGCCAGCGGGCGCGAGACCCCTCACCGCATGCCGCTTCCACATGGCATCGGCGAGAGTGACGTTGGCGAGATGGTCGTCGTTCGGCTGGTTGCTATTGTTCAGCTTTAAAATGGACGTACCGATCATCACATTGCCCGCATCGAGAAACTCGATGGCGAATTCCCCGCGGCTCGGCGTCTTTCCGCCCATCATGTCGGACGCTTGTGTCGGGTCCACCATGGGGTCGGTCACGACCCGGTCGCCGTCCAAAAAGACCGCGCCCAGGGCCGAATTCTGTTCAAAACGAGCCCACCCGGAGAAGACGTATGTCGAAAATCCGGCGACGGGTGCAACCGTTTGGGTCAGGTGCCCAAAGGCCTTGTCGCGGTTTTCGCCCGCTCCCGGCTGCTGCCCGCCGCGGAACGAGCGCAACCACAAACCCCGACTTCCAGCGTGATTGCTGTTCACACCGAAGTTAGGCACTTGTAGCGTATCGCCGGGCGCTCCGGTGAACGGCGGCACCGGCGGCGCCAGCGGCCCTTCGGACATTGACCAGCCGGTCGGAATATCGGCTGACGACATGCCTGGCATCTCCAGGCTAGGATTCACCAGCAGATTGGCCTGGGCAGCCCCGCCCAGGCAAAAGACGAGCACGCCCATTAAGGCGGGCAGAAATAGAAGTTTTCTCATTAGTCTTCTCCCGTTATGACTCTCAAAGTAGCAAACCGAGGCCGGCGGGTTACGTACCGCCTGTCCTCACACGCCTGTTCTCGTTCACCACAAAAACTGATTCGGAAACACTTGGAAGTTCAACTCACGGGCATCTCCTTCGATGGATCACATCGATGAACTCATTGCTGTCAGCCCCGTTTGAAAATGCCGTCCGCGCCTCGACTCCCGGCTTTTACTCTTGTTTCCCCTGGGCTACAGGAGGATTTGGTCCTCGCCATTTACTCTTCGCATTGCATTAACGACCTCGACGCCTTGCACCCACGAGCAGCAAGCCCACGACCACTAAGACCCACGTCGCCGGCTCGGGCACAGCGCCCAAACTCGCTCCACTGCCGGCCATATTGCCGAAGTTCGCCCGCCACAGACCGTAGTGAGCCGGGCGGATGGGGGTACCGAGGCCGTTGTCGTTCGGCAGCGCGTTGTTGGTGCCATCGTTCTTGCGAAACATCACGTAATCGGCCACATCGACCTTGCCGTCATTGTTGAAGTCGCCCGGCAATGGAGGCGGCGCGGTGGCGGTCAGACTAAAATCATCGACGAACGCCGACTGTCGAGGATCCACGTTGAAAATTCCATCGACCATCGAGGCCCGAACCTGAACGTTGACCGTGTTGGCAGGCGCCACGGCCATCAACATGTGTTGATGCCACATGGCATCCTCGATAGTGAAGTTGGGGATTAGGTCGTCGCGTTCGTCGTTCGGCTGTCCATTCGCCTTCAGCTCGATCACCACCGACCCGGCGAGTACGTTATTGCTGGCATCCAGGAATTCCAAGGCGAAGAACGTGTCGGTCGGCGGCGGCGGGCCATCCATATCGGTCGGGAGTGCTTGATCGCTATCCAAATTGTCCGCGCCGCCGGCATAGTGAAATTCAAAACGAGCCCAACCGGTCATGGTGTACTTCATTCCGGGGGTGCCGGCCACCGATTGCTTCAGATCCGCAAAGACCGTCGTGGGGCTGCCGACGACGCCGGGCCTGCTGCCCCGCCACGGCATCAACCACAAACCCTGGTCGCCACTGTGATTGGAGTTGACGGCGAAATTAATGATATTCGCCGTATTGGTCGGGCAGGGAGAAGGATTACCCATTCCGCAGGCCGCCCCCGTTGAATCGGGCCCTTCGGTCAGTGTCCAGGCGGTTGGCACCGGGTCGGAGGAAAATCCGGGCGGAGCGGGTGGAGGCACGCGAATCGGATCCTCCAAATCGCCGTTGGTGAGCAAATTCTGTGCGAACAACTGCCCATCCCCGAGCGCCACCGCGGCCGCCAGCGAAACCAGAAGAAATCTAAGTGGTCTATTCATTCCTCTTGTAACCTTCCAAAAAGACAGCGACCCACAGTGTTAGTCGAGTATCTCTCGATCGCGTCGATAGTGCCCCGCGCGTTAACGTCTTCAGCGAATCACATCAGCCTTACGCCACGCCCAGCACCCCGGACTTCGTGGCGCGTCAAATCCCCAGGCCACCCTGGTCGATCACCTCGCCATCGTGACGATGTCCTAACCGGTTAAACGTCTCCTGGTCGACGCCGTACGCGATGAAATGGACCGACCCATCGGCAAACAAGGCGTTGATGCCGACCGAGTGGGCCGAGCCAAAGTGATAGGCGAACTCAAATCCGTCCTTCGGCAACTCGCCGTCCTGCTCGACCGGAAACATGCACGATCGGAGATGATCGAAATCCCATCCATCCGCCCAGCCACGATCGTCGGACACTTCGCCAATATCGTAGGTGCTGGGACGTACGCGTTTCTCCGCGACGAGCAGCGTCTTGCTGGCTCCATCAGGGATCTGGGCGAATGAGACCTTCTTCGTGAAACCGTTATGTTTTCCGCCGCTGGACAGGTTAAAGTCGACCTGCCAATCCGTGCGCTGGATAATCCCGCGGAATTGAATGGGCGTGCCGGCGTTGTTCATGGCGGTGACAAACGCAGCGGTTGGCAGCCCCGCATCACAAATAATGCAACCCCAGAAAATCTCCTTGCGGTGATCGAAAGGTTTGCTTAGATAGTCGGCAAACGTCGTGTCGTTGGCGATCTCCGAGCGCGATGGTCCCGCCGTCGCGCCGGCATAATCCACCAGCGAAATTCCCGTGGATGGACTCTTAGTCGGCGCTCGTCGCGACGGGCAGGTGTACAACGGGATGGTGTTCTGCTGGAGATCCTGCTGGCGCACGATATTCTTCAGCGCGCCCTCTTCCAAATAGGGCAGAATTTGGTACATCCAGCCGATCCCTTGCTTCAGCGGCCCATTCGGCGGTCCTTTGCGCAGCAAAGGATTGGGTTGAGTCGGCGTATCCTGGAGGTAGTTTTCGATATTGGTCCACGGGTACGTTCCACCGGTCGGAAACTGCTTATAGGTGTCGTGGAAGTTCTGGATCGCCAGACCGATGTTTTTCAGATTGTTTTTGCACTGCGATCGCCGCGCCGCTTCCCGGGCCGCCTGGATCGCCGGCAACAATAGCGCCACCAAAATGCCGATGATGGCGATCACAACCAACAGCTCAACGAGGGTAAACCCGCGTTTGCGGAGTACATGACCTGCCGACATGTGAAGGACTCCATTGTTAGATTGCGGTTGGTTACTACTCTCTCGGCCATCCAGACGGATGCCGATGGTTGAATCCGACCTTCATCATCAATCATCAATCATCAATCGATCAGGGCGCATTCGGCACCAGCTCACGGAAGCGGGCGTCGTCCACCGCCTCCACTCCGCCGAAGGGCTGCGCGACGAGCCGTTCGCCGCCAACTCCCACTCGTTCGTATGCCACGATGCCAGAGGCCGGCGGAGGATTGTCGCGATAAAAAACGACATAGGGTTGTCCGTCACGGGATGACACAAACAACGTGTCGATATCTGTCTTGAATTGCTCTAACATCCATTGGCCGCTGGTCTGGATGAACTTCTTGAAATCGGCTTCATTTGCCGGCGCACGGTTCTCGTTCCGGGATGTGTACTGACCGTACAAAATGCTAAGTGGTTTGAGGTTGGACGTCTCGGCGGTGAGGGCCCTCTTTGTCTCGACATGTGAAGAGCAGCCGCTGAGGCCGACCAGCGCGCCAGCAACTGCCAGAGCAGTCAGCCGACAGCCGATCGACTTTCGCGGGTCAAATTTCATGGCCGACTTCGGTGAACCTTCGTCCAGAGCGATCGTTTTCAGTAATCTGTTTCTGGCCGGTCCGAACCCGGAAGGTAGCGCGCAGACTTGCACCCCTTCGCGAGACACTCTGCGCGCCGGATTTGTCTGGTGGCGAAGAAAACTTCTAAAAAGAAAGAATTCCCTAAAATCGTGGCTTGGTTCTCGGCGGGCCGGGGCAATGGGAGCTGGTTGCGCGCCCGGTTTTCGTAAAGCCGGCACCTGAAAAACTCCTCGACGCCGACTTTTTGCCGCTTTTCCACAAGATTTTCCGCCACCAAGTGCAACTAGTTGGAAGATACACTACGGGACTGTGCCTTCGAGTTGCCTTGGTGGTTTCGACAATCACGTTGGTGGCTGTTTGAATCCGTTCCCATCAGGCGGCATGCTGCGCCGACAAGGACAGTTATGAAGGAAAGCAGCGATCAACCCCTCGACCAATTCATTTGCATGCTGACCGAACATCAGGTCGACCTGCAAGCGTTCATCATGTCGTCGCTAGGAAACTACTCCGACACCCTCGACGTTTTACAACTGACGAACATGGCACTGTGGAAAAAGGCTGCGCAGTTTCGCTCGGATGCGAAGTTCTTGCCCTGGGCCTTGAATGTGGCCAAGTTCGAAATCCTGGCGTTCATGCGTGCTCGCCGCCGCGATCGTCATACGTTTAGTCCCGAGTTGGTCGAGCTGATGGTGGATGTAGCCTCGGAGCGATCGCCCGAAGTGTCGGCACGCAGCCGTGCCCTACGCGAATGCATCAAGGAATTACCCGAGCGAAGCCGTGAGTTTCTGCGGATTCGCTACGCTCAAGACCAGTCGGTCAAGCAGATATCCGAAAAGACAGGTCGATCAGTCGATGCCGTGAAAAGCCTCTATCTTCGTATTCGGAGATCACTGGAGCGATGCATTGATCGTAGACTTGCCGCAGAAGCACGATTGTCAAACTAGGACCATCGGAACCGGTTCGTTGCAGG
>JAKEIB010000160.1 GCA_022614705.1 Planctomycetota bacterium
GCCTTCAAAAAGGAAACGTGGGAGGACATGAAGTTGTTGATGCGCGAGATGGGGGTGGAGTTGGGGTGAGTGAGTGAATGAAACTGTGAAGAATATCTCACGCAAAGGCGCAAAGAATGCAAGACAGAATCAACACATTTGGAAGAGGAGAGAACGGATCATCGACAACGCTCGGTTTCCTCTGAAGTCTCCCTTTCAAAGAGTGTATTTCTGTCGAGACAAATTTGAATTACCGCCTTTGCGCCTTAGCGACTTTGCGTGAGTTCTTGATAATTGTTTGCAGTTTCACCTCACAAATAATGCTCTGGCAAATTCTGCTCATTTTGCTACTGATCCTCGCCAACGGGCTGTTTGCCGCGGCGGAGATCGCGATCATTACGGCCCGGCGGGGTCGTTTGGAGCAGCGCGCGGCGGAAGGCAGTCGCAATGCGCAGCGGGCGCTGGAGCTAGCGCGGGATCCCAATCGGTTTTTGCCCACCGTGCAGGTGGGCATTACTCTGGTGAGCGCTTTGGGCGCAGCCTATGGCGGGCAGCAAATTGTGGCGGACCTCAGTGCGTGGATCGCGCAACTGCCCTGGCCGTGGGCGCGGCGTCATGCCGACGGCATCGGACTCACGGTGTTCGTCGCTTGCTTTACGTATGCGTCGCTGATCCTCGGCGAATTGGTGCCCAAGCGTATCTCCCTGCATCGCGCCGAGGGTTTAGCCATCTTTGTCGCACCGATCATGCAGTTTATCGCCGCGGCGGTGCGGCCGTTGGTCTGGTTGATGGGAATTTCCACCGACTCCGTGCTGTGGTTAATGCGGCTCGGGGCGATGTCCGAGCCGACGGTTTCGCTCGACGACATCGAGCACATGATCGGCGCGGGAACGGCAGAAGGCGTGGTCGAGCCGCTGGAGCAGAAGCTGGCGCTCGGAGCACTGCGACTCGGCGACCGCACGGTACGCGACATCATGCGGCCGCGGATCGATCTGGATGCGATGGACGTCGATACGCCGCCGGACGAAGTGATCGGGACCGTGGCCATGGCCGGTTTCTCCCGCCTGCCCGTTTATGAGCGCGATCTGGATCACGTGATCGGCTTTGTACATATCAAGGACCTGTTTCGTCAGCAGCATCTCGGCTGGCCAATTGAGCTGCGCAAGCTGCTTCATCCCGCGCTGTTCGTGCCCGAGACGATGACGCTGGACCGGCTGCTCGAATTGTTTCAGGAAAAGCACAACCAGTTGGCGATCGTGCTCAATGAATATGGAGGTACGGAAGGCATGGTGACGCTGGAAGACGTGGTTGAAGAGATCGTCGGCGAAATGCGCGACGAGCACCGCCGCCATGAGGAGCAGAAGTTTGTCGAGCGCGACGAGCATAGTTGGCTCGTCGATGGGACCGTGAGCGTGGCCGACTTAATCGAACGGCTTGATATCGATGCCGACGACGCATGGGAAGGCAGAGGCTTCAGCACGGTGGCGGGCCTCATTCTGGACCGCCTGGGGCACATCCCTTCGATCGGCGACACCGCGGATTGGAGCGGCCTCGGCCTGGAAGTGGTCGATATGGACGGCCAGCGGATCGACCGGGTACTGGTGACGCGGAAAGTGGATGATTGACTGCCGGGTCGGCTGCTCGATTCGGCCAACAACCTCGGACAAATGCAGCAGTCTCACGGCTCACAGACGAGCGCAATAGGGCGCTGTGACCGCGCGGAGTAGCATCCAAGCAGAGCGGTAGCGATGACGAATAACGGCAGACTGGTTGGCTCCGGCACCGACACCGCGCTACCGCTCCCGTAGACGTTGCCGAAATTTGATCGCCACTCGTTGTAGCCTTCGGTCGAGCCATCCGTCTTACGCCACACAACGTAGTCGGCCGCGTCAACTGAGCCGTCGCTGTTGACGTCGCCCGATGGGGGTCGGTCATCCGCGCCGGCCCACCAGGCTAGCCCATAAAATGTATCAGTCGGCTCATCTGTCCAAACCTCTATGTCGTAAATTCCAGCCGTAGGAACTTCCGCAAAAATATGCTCCACATTGGAATCGGTGCTGGTGGATGTCGCGATGACAGTCCCGTCACCAGACACTAAGAAAAGGTCGAGGTTGGCAAAACCAAAATCCAGAAAACTGTCGCCTGGTTGATATTCGGGAAATGGCGAGTTCAATAAGACATCTCGGTCCCAAACGAGCGTTGCGGACACGTAGTCGCCCGCATCGAGAATGAACGAATACGTATTCGGTATGAATGGATCGTTCTGAAAGAAGTAATCCCAACCTTTCGATGCAATACCGCCGGGGCCTTGTTCGCCCGCGTTGAATTGTTGAAGTGCTCGGTTCGCATTCAGATGGCCGGTCCCCATCTCTATATCGAGCGGAATAGTCGGATCGGTGTGGGCGTTCGAGCCGAACCAATTAGAACCGCCTTGTTTTACCACCGTCCGCTCCATGCCGATGATGCCCTTGATCTTGTCCGCGGAATTCATCAGGACCGCCTTCATAACTTCGTGCCGGTGGGAATTGGTGGTTGTTGCATTCTGCTGCAAGAGCGCCACGGTTCCTGTCACGTGCGGCGTGGCAAAGCTGGAGCCATTTTTAATTGCGTGAGCATCATTGAGACTCGCCAACTCAATCTCGTCGCCAGGAGCTATTAGCGAAGTTGATGTTCTGGGACCAAAGGCGTCGGCATCGTAATTGTTATTTGACGAGACTTGGCGATAGACTCCATCCGGCGCTTTCGCCGATCGGCCTATCGTCATCCCGTTGTAATTGTCTTTTGGCACCGGTAGATTGGACACTGCCCCTTGGTTTCCGGCAATGACATGAAGCACATTGTGTTGGCTCGCCGACCAATCGATAGCCATCGTTAATATTGATTCGCCATTATTCGGGAATACGACTCCGTCTTCTGGCTTCCCCCAACTATGGTTTACGGCGCGCATTCCGGGAATCGTCGCAATAAACTGAAAGGTTAGAATCGCGTCGTCATACCCTGGATCAACATCCTCAGTGACGTAGGCTGAAGAATATAGCGATGCGCCTGTTGCCACGCCGGTAGGCGCGATACCGTTCATAAATTCGCCGGCGCCATCTGTCATGTCGGTCGAAATCATTACTCCCGCTACTTCTTCGGAATGTGGGCGCACGTCCGAACTATTAGGCGCGGGATTTCCCGGATTGTTTTTAATGAACACATCCGCTGGCTCGATGGTCGTATTCCGGTGGGCGAGATCGTCTCCTGCTTCGAGACTGCCAGGGCGTCCTTGTTCAACCTGGCCGATTACGACTCCGGAGCCTGTTAACCCTAATCCAGCCGAATTGATGCCCCTCGGCCCGATCGTAACACTGTCCGCAAATGCCATGCTAGCGAAGAACAATACGCACCCGATTGCATATCCGATCCGAACTTTGGAGCAAACCATGACTGTTCTCCTTGCTGCAAGACCGCAAACGAAAATGATCCGCACACCACTCGGCGCGCGACTTCCTCACGTAGCTCTCGAAAACTACGGTCCGCAAACTTCTTCTCCATTGGGGAACGTATGATATTCACGCGATACTGTCCGCTTGGAAGCTTTCCAAGTGGAATCAGCGCGAAATGTTCTGTCGTTTCTTCAGTTTCATGTGGCACAAAGCGCCAACGGACGTTGATCGTAACCCCTTGACGCTCAACCTTGTGAAGGCGAACGTAAGGGTGGCTTTGATACGAAAAAAATGCAACGTAGATGTTGCTGTTATGTGGAAACGACTGGCGGGGTTTCTTCCCCTCAACCAAGACAGCGTATACTTCGCGAAACGCCTCTACTACTTCCGCACCGCTCACCGCGAAGGCCGGCCTTGCTTTCTCACCTGCCGCAGGCAATGACCAGAGCGCTCGACGAATGTCCATAAACGGCTTTGCTGCCGTTGAC
>JAKEIB010000016.1 GCA_022614705.1 Planctomycetota bacterium
CCGCTGTTTGAGGCCCTCACCGCCAAACATCAACCGTTTCCAGAATCCTCCGACCCTAACCAACTGAAACTGTTCGACTTATAGCCGGACACTACTGAGCTGGATTCAAAAGAATTCAGCAGAATCTGAAGTCGTACGAATTCAGGGTCAAGGGCTGGCGCTGCGCGCATTCCCTGTCCAGTCCAAGCCTGATGTCAAAACCGCGACAGATGGCCAAAATTACGGGTGGGGAGTTTTGGACATCTATTGAAAAACGCGAGAGATATTAAACCCACCCGCATCAAGCATCCAATTGCTAACATTCACCGATGTCGCAGAAATACATTTACCAGATAGGGGCGCTGACCAAAAAGATTGGCCAGCGCGAAGTGCTCAAGGATATTTGGCTGGCTTTTTATCCGGGCGCGAAGATCGGCGTTTTGGGCCGCAACGGGTCGGGCAAGAGCACCCTGCTGCGGATCATGGCCGGGATCGACAAGAGCTTCGATGGCGAGGTCCGCCTCACTGACGGGTTCACGGTCGGATTTCTCGAACAGGAGCCGCATCTCAATCCCGACAAGGACGTGTTCGGCAATGTCGAGGAGGCCGTCGCGCCGACGCGGGCGCTGTTGACCGAGTTCGAGCAGCTCTCCGAGAAGCTCGGCGAAGTGACCGACCCGGACGAGATGGAAAAGTTGCTCGAACGACAGGCTAAGGTGCAAGATCGCATCGACGCCTGCAACGCCTGGGAGCTCGACCGACAGGTGGAAATCGCCATGAGCGCGATGAACCTGCCGCCCGGCGACGCGGATGTAACGACGCTCTCCGGCGGCGAGAAGCGGCGCGTGGCGTTGTGCAAGATTTTGCTCGAGAAGCCCGACCTGCTCTTGCTCGATGAGCCGACGAACCACCTCGATGCCGAGAGCGTCGCCTGGTTGGAGCGGCATTTAGAAGAGTATCCGGGCACCGTCGTCGCGGTGACCCACGACCGCTATTTCCTGGACAACGTCGCCAAGTGGATTTTGGAGCTCGACCGCGGCAAGGGTTTTCCCTTCGAAGGAAATTACACGTCCTGGCTGGAACAGAAGAAGCGCCGACTGGAAGTCGAAGAGAAGCAAGCCACCGCGCGGCAGCGAACTTTGGAGCGCGAGCTGGAATGGGTCCGCATGGCGCCGCGCGCCCGGCAGGCCAAGAACAAGGCCCGCATCAAGGCCTACGATGCGATGGCAGCCGAGCAGTTTCAGGACCGGCCGGAGGAGCTGGAAATCCAAATTCCGCCCGGCCCGCGACTGGGAGACATAGTCGTCGAGGCGGTGAATCTCGGCAAGGCGTACGGCGAGCGTCTGATTTTCGAGAATGTAAATTTTCGCCTGCCGCCGGGCGGCATCGTGGGCATCATCGGACCAAATGGCGCGGGCAAGACCACGCTGCTGCGGATGCTTATGGGCCAGGAGCAACCAGATGAGGGCGAGCTCAAAATCGGCCCGACCGTGGAGCTCGGTTACGTCGACCAGAGCCGCGACGACCTGGTTCCCGATCACACCGTGTACGAGGAAATCTCGGGCGGCCACGACACGCTCGAAATGGGCGGTCGCAAGATGAATTCACGGGCCTACGTGTCGCGATTCAACTTCACCGGCACCGATCAGCAGAAGAAAGTCGGGGTGCTCTCGGGCGGCGAGCGGAACCGCGTGCATCTGGCCAAGCTGCTGCGGCGCGGTTCCAACGTTCTCTTGCTCGACGAACCGACGAACGACCTCGACGTCGACACGCTGCGGGCACTTGAGGAGGCCGTCGCCAATTTCGCCGGCTGCGCAGTCGTCGTGAGCCACGACCGCTGGTTTCTCGATCGGCTGGCGACGCACATCCTGGCGTTCGAAGGCGACGGTTACGTCCACTGGTGCGAAGGCAACTTCCAAACGTACGAGGAGCAGCGCCGCGAACGATTGGGCGAGAGCGCAGACGAGCCGAAACGTTTCCGCTATAAAAAACTACAGCATGGGTAGCGGCATTAGCGCCGGCCGCAAAGTTTACTCGCCGCGGCGAGGCCGGACTATCGCCAACAACCTTTTCCATCTAGTTCAAATTTACGTTTCGGAGCATTAACCCCCAATGAGCATCACTCGCGTCGGCGCCACGAAACAATATTCAGACAACTGGGACAAAATCTTCGGCGGCGGCACTCGTCGGTCGGCTTCCAAGAAAACAGCCGCGAAGCCGGCGCGCAAGTCGCCGAAGAAGATCGCCAAGGGGGCGAAGGCTGATGGCAAGAAGCGTGCCGGCGGGGCGAAACGCAAAGCTCGTTAGCCCCATTCGAGCGTTTAGACGACCATGTCCACGCCGAGCCGTGAGCATGGCACCCGCGGCCCTTAGCGGTTACAGAGGCGTCCCGATTTACTTGCCCCAAAGGCGGTCTACCGCTATCATTGATCCTGTCGGCCCCCTTGGAGCGGGAAATATCGCAGCTACGCGTAATTTTCACTAAGTCGCCATAGCGGCCGGCCGAATTGGCAATTACATTGTGATGTTCCCCACCTGATGCGGCAGCTCAGGCATGCCGCAATCTTGTTTGGCGGCCACGTTGGTCGCCATCCCCGTACAAATCCTTTGGGTTCGTTTTGTTTCCGCGAATTTGGAGTGACACCGATGAAGAGTTTTCAAGCCACCTGGGAGGACGAAGAGAATAACCGGCATGTCGAGCTGGTGGTGAACCATCGGCTCGACGCCAAGCGGGTTGAAATCAGCGACGTCACTCCTACCCGCGTTACGTTCCTCTGCCCGACCACCAAGGTCCCGCTCCGCTCCATCGGCGTTTGGACCGACGGCGGTCGACGCGTGCTCGCGCGGCAAATCGAAGCGGCCGGCCGATTGGCCACGCTCCCGCAAGAAATCGCCGCGGACAAGCTGGTCGAGATCGAGCACACTGTGCCGAAGACGGCGGAACAGCCCACGCGCGTGTTACAGGCGTAAGGTCGGATAAGCCGCAACGCGGCGATCGTTAATAGCCAAGGCCGCGAGCCCCTGGTACCAGGTTGGAAAACGACGGAAGCCCCAACGGGGCGACAGTGTACTGTCGCCCCGTTGGGGCTTCTTCATGTCTCTTGCTCCCGATTCCAGGGGCTGACGCCGCCTGGCTATTAACTTTCGGCCCGCTGGGCCTTAAGCACGTGCCAGAAAGTCGCCGCTGCGGGTGTCGACGCGGATCGTTTCGCCTTCTTTGAGGTACTCGGGCACCTGGACAATGAGGCCCGTTTCGAGCGTGGCCGGCTTGGTGCGCGACGTGGCTGAGTTACCCTTCGCGGCCGGGTCGCATTGTGTAATTTTTAAGTCCACGGCCGCCGGCAACTGGATGCCAACGCACTGGCCGTTGTAAATCAGAGCCAGCATGCCCTGCAAATCTTCGGTGATGTACGGTAGTTCGGTTGCCATCTCGTCGCGCGGCACGGCGTACTGGTTGTAGTCGGCCGAGTCGAGGAAATGGGCCGCCTCGGTATCGGCATACATGAACGTCACTTCACGTCGGTGGAAGTCGGCGTCATCGAGTCCGTCGGTGCCTTTCAGCGTGATGTCGGTCTTCTGCTTGGTGACGAGATTGCGGGCGCGAAATTTGTAGAGCGTCGCACTGCCGCGCGCGGATGGCGATTGGACTTGGACGCTTTCGATGATGTGCGGCGCGTCGTTGTGATTGACGACCGTGCCCGGTTTGATTTCTTTGGCAAGCATGGGGTGGCCATTTTCGAATTGCGGATTTCGGATTGCGGATTATGAGCCGTTACCCTTCAGTCCGCAATCCGCAATTCAGGACAATATCGCGCCCGACGCTGGGTCGATCGGCAGGCCGCCGGTGAGTTTCGCTAGGGCGTCGACGACGTTGAGCAGGCTGGACGGGTCGAGCGAGCCGGTGTCCCAATCCTCGTCGTCGTCCTCGTCGGCGAACTCTTCCTCGCGGACTCGCTCAAACAGCATCACATCGAGCCGGGCGTCGGCCTTAAGCATTTGCTTGAGCTCTTTGGCTTTGAGATCATCCCTGAGCTGTTTCGCGAGGTCGGCGCTTTGCTGGATGACGGCGTCGCCCGTTTCGTAGCTGATCTCCAAGGCGGCGTTATCCTGCGGCGCTTGAACCAGGACCGATTCGAACATTCCGTCGTCGTCGGCCTCAAGATTCTCGAGTTTCAAGCGGCGCGAGGCTTCCGTGATGGCCGCTTCGACTTGCGTGAGCGTGGGGCGGTCGGACTGTTGGAAGAGGATGAAGTAGGTGTCGCGCCACTCCAGCTGATCATCGCGGTTATCGTTCATAATCCGCTCGCTTTTTTGCGGCATTCGGATTGCGGATTAACACGAGCTAAACCGCAATCCGCAATCCGAAATCGCCTTTCACCAGTTTTCTTCGCCGTCGTCGGGCACGTCCATGTCGCCGTGCCAAGCTTCGAGCCGCTGCAGCATTTCGTCGCGCTCGGCCAGACTGGCCCACACCGCTTCGCCCTGTTCGAGTCGAATCTCGTACGAGCCTTCGCGGACGCAATCCTCCTCGCCGCAGTAGTGCGGAGTGGCGGAAACCCAAACTACTCGATACAACGGCACGTGCTTGTCATCAATGCGACAAAAGATCGACATCTGGTTGAAATCCTCACTTGGTCGCTCGGCCAAGCTCCGCGGAGCGGCGCGTGGCGGCGGTTACCGCATCGACGACGGCGTCGTGAAATCGCTGTTCTTTGAGGACGGCCAAACCGGCTTGCGTGGTGCCGCCGGGGCTGGTTACGCGGTCGCGGAGCACGGCCGGCGTCTCCCCGGTCTGCAGCACCATTTCGGCGGCGCCGACCGCGGTGCGGGCAGCCAACTCGGCTGCCAGCTTCGGCGGCAAACCGCCGGCGACGCCGCCCTCGGTCAGGGCCTCTATCATACTATACACGAAGGCCGGGCCGGAACCGGACAGGCCGGTCACCGCGTCGAGCAGCGATTCGGGCACCTCGAACGCGGTGCCAACAGCGGAGAATAGCGCGGCCACTGTTTCCGCATCTGCTTTCGTCGCGTGCTGCCCCAAGCTAAAGCAACTCGCCCCGCGGCCAATCAAGCAAGGTGTGTTAGGCATGACTCGGACAATTCGTTGACCGGGAACGAGGCCGGCCGCCAGACGCTCAATCGTAATTCCGGCCGCGATCGATACCACGAGCGCGACGGCACGAACGGCATTGCGAATTTCGGCCAATACAGCGTCCATCTGTTGAGGCTTCACGGCGAGCAGCAATACGTCAGCATTTTCGACGACCGCTACATTGTCGTCGCAAACGTAGACGAATCGCTGAGTTTCGCGCGCAAAAGCATCTCGCGCCGCTTCACTTGGATCGCTCGCCAAAATCGAATCCGCCGCAACCACGTCGGCTTCGACAAACCCGCGCGCGAGGGCCGTAGCCATTCGCCCCGCGCCGATCAAACCGATTTGAATCGCCAGCATTGCAAGCACTTCTTTCCGCCACAAATCTTACGGAAAACCGACTGCTTATACAACGATGCCGCTAGCAATGCGGTGCGAACGATGGCCAAACTAATCTGGGCGGCTTGCGAAGTTTTTGCGAGACTCCGCGACCCGTGCTGGACGAAACGCTATGGTAGGTCAGGCTTTCTAGCTCGCCACAGCGAGTCGCCGTGGCGACCCGACGCGAAACGCGCATTACATGCGATGACACAAAAGGCAAAAGTCAGGCTAGAAAGCCTGACTTACGTTGGAGGCATGAAGGCGATGCGACACTCGATGCGTGCGCTACTTGGCGTAATGCTCGTTGGATGGAGTTGCTGCCAGGCGATGGCGACCGAGGCGGGCTCGAAGTGGTGGCCGTTTGGCCAAAGGCGAGACGCGGAAGTCGCGCGGCTGCCATACGCGGCGCCGAGCGCGGCGACATCGGCACCGTCGATGCCGGGTGAGCAGCCATCATTGCCGCAGTATCCGACCGCGGAAGTACCCGAGCGGCGCTGGATGATCAATTCGCCGCTGGCCAAAGTGAGCTGGCCGCGAGTGCACATGCCCGAGTTACCGAAGTTTCAAATGCCGCCTTCGCCCTGGCCGAAGAAATCCGAGATCGATGCGGCCCGCAATTCGTGGGTTGAAAGGAGTCCGGACCCGCTCAAGCCGTCGCCATTGCAAGCCGTGACGGACGGAGCGCGGCGAGTCGGACAGAGCACGCGCAGAGCATGGGACAAGACGGTGGACGCGATCACGCCGGGCGACCGGTCGCAGCCGAACAGCTCGCGGATTGCTCGCCGCGAGGATCGTCCCTCGATTTGGAAGCGGATGTTTGGGGCGGACGATCCGCGACAGGTCGAAGGACCGCAGACGATCACGGAATGGATGGCACAGGATCGGATCGATCCGTAGCGAGCGCGCCTTATCGAAGGCCGTAGCTGAATTCGCAAGAATTCAGTCCATGGTGCCGCAATCTGAATTCTTGCGAATTCAGCTACGTTGAGCTGTGGCGACTTTGCCCGCAGCTTACTGCGTCGAGGACTTTGCTTCCTGGCGATCGGGGTCGGGGACGACCCGGCTCGCTACGTTGTCACGCAGTGACAGCTATGCACTCTTCGTTTGCGGCTGCTCGCCGAAGACCGGCTTCTTGCCCTGCACGATCTCGTCGGTGATCACGTAGCGGCTGCCGCGCGGCTGTTCGGGCAAGTCGAACATGATGTCGAGCATCACGTGCTCGATGATCGACCGCAAACCGCGGGCGCCCGTTTCGCGCTCCTGGGCTTTCTTGGCGATCGCCCGCAGCGCGTCGTCGGTGAACCGCAGGTCGGCCTCTTCCATCGAGAATAGCCGCTCGTACTGCTTGGTGAGCGCGTTTTTCGGCTCGGTGAGCACCCGGATGAGCGCTTCCTCATCGAGCGGTGTAAGAGCGCTGACGACCGGCAAGCGGCCTACAAGCTCGGGGATCATGCCGAATTCAATGAGGTCGTCCGCGTTCACGTGCGGCAGCGTTTCGGCCAGGCCCAGGTCGGTGTGCGACTTGGCATCTTGCGTGAAGCCGATCGAACGCTTGCCGAGGCGTTTGCGGATGATGTCGTCGACGCCGGTGAACGTGCCGCCGCAAATAAACAGGATGTTCGTGGTGTCGATCTGGATGTACTGTTGCTCAGGATGCTTGCGGCCACCCTGCGGCGGAACGTTCGCTGTGGTGCCTTCGAGCATTTTCAAGAGCGCTTGTTGCACGCCTTCAC
Source organism: Planctomycetota bacterium (assembly GCA_022614705.1). Lineage (GTDB taxonomy): Bacteria > Planctomycetota > Planctomycetia > Pirellulales > Lacipirellulaceae > JABDGM01. Next base: position 7,186 of record JAKEIB010000016.1, read on the forward strand.
CCGACACGTCGCGCGTGATCGAGACGTTCTGGCTGGTCTTGCCGATCTTGTCGATCTCGTCGATGTACAAGATGCCGCGTTGGGCTGCTTCGATGTCGAAGTCGGCGGCATGCAGCAGCTTGAGCAGCAAGTTTTCCACGTCCTCGCCGACGTAGCCGGCTTCCGTGAGCGTGGTGGCGTCGCCGATCGCGAACGGCACGTTGAGGCTTCGAGCCAGTGTGCGAGCGAGCAATGTCTTGCCGCAGCCCGTGGGACCGACAAGCAAGATGTTCGACTTATCAATTTCGACGTCCGAGTCATCCTCGGCGGCGACCAGCCTTTTGTAGTGGCTGTGCACCGCGACGGAGAGCACGCGCTTGGCCAGTTCCTGGCCAATGACGTACTCGTTGAGCTGCGTCATGATCTCGCGCGGCGAGGGGATGCGCGTGAAGAGCTGCTTGCTCGAGCCACGGCGCTTGCGCTCCTGGTCGAGGATCGATTGGCAAAGCTCAATGCACTCGCCGCAGATGTAAACGTCGCCCGGTCCTTCGACCAACGGTCCGACGTCGCGATAACTCTTGCGACAAAACGAACAGAATGCGTTCTTCTTGGTGGTGCCGCCGCGGCGTGTGCCGCTGATGTCCCTGCCGGTGGGCATGGAAAATACTCCTTCCCGGTCCTGTCGTCTAAAGGGTGGTGAACCGGGTCGTCCACGACCACGGATCGCCCGCTGTTCGGACAGTTCGCACGATGCGTCCGGAGGAGCTTCCTTGTCCCCAGTTCGTTGTCCGCTGCGGTTGGTCGGCCCACCTCGGGCCGCTTCGCCGCGGCTTGGTAACAGCCACGCTTACCACTACGTCGGAACGGCACGCGTCGTTCACCGTTCGCATCTCCGACGTTGCTGTCACGCTCACGTTGCCGCGTCAAATTCGCGACAGTCGTTGCGACTGGTGCGCGAGTGTCGTGGCGATCCTAAGTTGAATCTTTGGTGTCGTTTAACTTGATGTCGACTTGCGTTGCTAGCTTCGTCTTAATTGTTCGGTATTCTTCGTCGCTGAGGCCACCTCGGACATGCAGTTCTCGAAATTTTGTCAGCAATTCCCTGGCATCAGGTTGGTCGTTCGCGGCATCACCGCGCCACTTTCTCAGAAACACGACGGCCAGCGCCAATAATGCGAAAATTAACGCAAACCACAGCGCCGCCTGAGACAACGGATGACGAAACAATTCGGGCATGCCACCGGGTCGTGGTGCCAATGAAAAGTTTTGCTAGCTGGTCAACTTACCGCAACCCTTACATTATGCGCCACGAGCAAAAATTGGTCCAGAACGGTGCCTTGGCGAAGAAGAGCTATGAAACAGCTACGTTAAACGCGTGCTGCTCAAACTAGCCGCGACCCGGGCACCACGGCTGCCGTGGTCGGGTCGCCGGAATTAGTGGTTCCGTCCCGGCGACGCGTTGGGGTCGCGGCTACTTGGATACGTACGTATTTCGCCGTGAAGAGCGCAAGAGCGCGTTCCCGATAACGATTCAGGATGGGTGCGCGTGAAGTTCACCGCGCGCATTTCGTTGACCGGGAACGTCTCACCGCGATGCGTACCAAGATTTCGCGAATGTTGTGGTCCGCGCGACTAGCATTCCTGCTGGCCGTCGGCGGAATCGCGTTCGACGGCACCTCCTCCATCGCGCGTGGACAATTAGCGCCGCCGCTCGGCGCGCCGGTCAGTACGTTGCCGGAGCCCGTTTACTGGAAGCAGGACCTCTTTCTGATTCCGTATCAGTTTGGCTCGGCGGCCGAGCCGGCCGCGGCCCAAGCCGTGTGGCTGTTTGTATCGAAGGATCACGGCGTCACGTGGCAAAAGATCAGCGAAGCCAAGCCGCAAGTGAAGGCGTTCAACTATCGGGCCGACGGCGAAGGCGAATACTGGTTCGCGATACGCACGCTCGATCATCAGGGCCGCACCTGGCCCACCGGGGTGTATCAACCGGAATTGCGAGTGATCGTCGATACGACGATTCCAAGAATCGAAGCGCTTCGCAGCCAGATATTGCCAAGCGGAAGCATCGAGATCGCGTGGCTTTGCTCGGATGCGAATCTCGATCAAAACTCGCTGGTGATTGAGGCGCAAATCGACGCGGTTGACGCCTGGCAAGCTGTGCCGATAGCGAACTGGTCGACGACGCCCGGCGCGATAACAAATTCAGCCCTCGGCTCGACGTGTAGCGGTCAAGTTCAATGGCAGCCGCCGCCAGGAACTCGACCGGTTGCGATTCGCGCGACCGTGCTGGACCGCGCTAAGAATGCTGCTACGTATCGATCGGAAGTCACGTTGATCGCCGCAAACGGCATCGACGCGCCACCGTTGAGCGCGACGCCGAATAGCGCAAGTGCCGCGGTCTCAAATGGCATATTTGGCGCGCCGTTGGGACTTCCGGCAGCGGCGAACGCATCAGGATGGGTTTCGGCGTCAGCAGCATCGCCACCAGGATCAGCGTTGCCGCAAGCAGCCGCGATGCCGGCGAACCAACCTTGGCCGGCAACCGCCACAGGACGTTCGCCATTTCGATTGTCGAGCGTCGCGGCGAGCACGCCGAACGACGGCGTCACGTCGTACGGCAGTCCGCCGGTAATCACCGCGCCGCCTGTTATCGACGCGCCGCCGCCAGACAACGGCGCGGCGAATCTAAACGCCGAAGAACAACGCGCCCGCGCTCGACACGCGACCACGCAGCATGTCGTGGAAGGCGGCGTCGAACAGGCACCGACGAACAGCCCCAGGTTTGCCGCGCTGGATCCGTTCCGTCAGGCGTCGGTGAAGCGGCTACCGGCGCCGCATTCGGAATCGTCGGCAACGGCCCCGGCCAACCTGCCGCAACCGCCACCAGTCGGGCCAGTCGACGCGCCTCAAGCACCGCCCGCCCAGACCAAACGCGTCGGCTCGCGCACGTTCGCGCTGGATTATGACTTGGACGACATGGGTCGATGGGGCGTGTCCAAAGTTGAACTTTGGGGCACTCGCGACGGCGGTCGCACGTGGCACAGTTTCGCGCGCGACGATGACGGGCGCAGCCCGCTTGTCGTGACGGTGGACGAGGAAGGCATCTACGGATTCCGGATTGCGGTAGACAGCGCCGGTAGCGCCGCGGCCGCGCCGCCAAACCCGGGCGACGAGGCCGAGCTGTGGGTCTCGGTCGACTTACGCCGGCCGGTTGTCGAGCTGACCGCGATCAAACGCGGCGACGGCAACTTGGCGGATCACCTGGTTTTTAGCTGGCAAGCGGCCGACGACAATCTCGAACCGCGCCCGATCGCGCTGTTCTACAGCAGCCGGCCGACCGGCCCGTGGTCGGCCATCGCCACCAGCCTTGAGGACACGGGGGAATACGCGTGGCGAGTCGAGCGGCATGTGCCGGCGCGATTCTTTGTCCGCATCGAAGCGCGCGACACGGCCGGCAATTTGGCCGCGTTTCAAACGCGCGAGCCGGTCGATTTCGCGCCGCTAAGCCCGAGCGGGCATCTTCGATCAGCCGAACCGGTCGGGCCGACGGCGGTTCAATTCGATGGCGCGCATCGATAACGCCGCGACGCCGTTTTTCGCGAAACAACAACGCCGAAGGCGTTGCGGTTGTTTTAGCCGCACCAGTACGTCGCTATATTGATTTCTTGATTCCGTTTCCCATAGGCGCTTTCTCCCAAACGAATGGCCAAGCCCATGGCAAAAAAGTCCGGCGTCGTGAATGCTCTCGAATACTTGTCCCAAACGGACAAGCATCCGATCCCCGCGGTGTGCGCCATTTTCGGCGATGACGCGTTCTTGAAGTCGGAAGTGCTGGCCGCGATTCGTCGCCATGTGTTGGAGGGCGACGATAGCTTTTCGTTGACGACATTCACGGGCAAGGAGGCTCAGCTTCGCGAAGTGCTCGACGCGCTGGCAACGGTGTCGCTGTTCGGCGGCGGACGTCGTTTGGTGATCGTTGAAGAGGCCGACCCGTTCGTGACGGAGTATCGAAGCCAGTTGGAGGACTATGTCGCGAAGCCTGCGAAGGGCGGTGTGCTGGTTCTCGATGTTAAAACGTGGCCCGGCAACACGCGGCTGGCCAAGGCGGTTGCGGCCGATGGTCTCGCCATTGAATGTAAAACGCCTGCCGAGCGGCAGTTGAAGTCGTGGCTCGTCGAGCGCGCGAAGGCGGAGCACCAGGTACGACTCGATGCGGCGGCGGCCGATGCGCTGTTGGAACTCGTGCCGCCTGAGCTTGGCATTCTCGTTCAGGAGGTCGCCAAGTTGGCCCTCATGGCCGGCGATGGGCAAGTGATTGATGTAAAACTTGTGCGCGAAAACGTCGGCGGCTGGCGGGCCCGCACGACCTGGGACATGATCGACGCGGCCGCGGACGGTCGAGCGGCCGCAGCGCTCGCCCAGTTGGATCGACTCATCGCGGCCGGCGAGAAGCCGCACGGGTTGTTGCCCCAAATGGCCTCGTCGCTGCGGCGCTTCGCCACGGCCATGGAGCTCATCGAAGCGGCCGACGCGCGGCGGCAACGTTTGCCGTTGCGAAATGCGCTCTCGCAGGCCGGCGTGCTGCCATTCAAATTGAACGACGCCGAGCGGCAGCTTCGGCAAATTGGCCGCGCCCGCGCTAAGCAGCTCACACGCTGGCTGCTAGCAGCGGACCTGGCGATCAAGAGCCACAATTCGGCCGACGACGCGGCACGCATTGAGCTGGAGCGGCTCATCGTGCGATTGGCGGCGGAGAGCCACCAGGAGGGTGCCCGGCAAGGAGCGGGGAGAAGACCTACGCTCGATGCCTCTAGCTCCGTCCTCCCTGCTTCTTCGTGAGATTGCCAGTGTTGGCAGTTTTCTCTACTATCCGGCCCACTTTTGCCAGCAGTTCTTTGCTGCCATCATGTTTCCACGGTTGTGACACGCATGTTGCTGATGCGTACCGACAAACTGTTTGCGTCGCTCGTCTGCGCACTCACCGTGTTTTTGTGCGGGTGCACGGGGCCGTGGGCCGGGCCGCCATTCAAGCGCGAACGAGCGCTAAGAGCCGCCGCGATTCCCAACGACACGGACATGCCCCCCGCTCAAGTCGCCCAAGTCAAGGCGGCCGAGTCCGAGCCTGACATGACCGCCGTGCTCGACAAACTGCAGCAAGTGCGGGCGATCGATCCGCCGGCAGAGCCGAAATTACTGGAGGAGTTGCGGCGGACGCCGGCCAAATCGTGGCCGCTTGTTGCCGAGCAGTTTCGCGCGTCACTGGCATATCACGAGAAACTGGCGGCGAAGAATCAACCCGCGCGTCGGGAGGGCGAGGCCACGACTCGACAAGACTTACCGCAGTCAACTGAGCCGCTTGCATTGGAAACTGGTTATGACTCCGGGAATGCCGCCACTACAGCGCGGACCCTCACGTCACTCAACTCACGACCCTCGGCGCCGATCGGCTCATTGGTCGATCCTCGTAGCGCAAGCGTTGACGGCGTTTCGAGCGAGGCGCTGGCGAAAGCCACGCCGTATTCGACGCCCGGCGCGATTCCTCAAACGGCACAACAGGAGTCGGCCGCACCGCGTGAATTCGTGGCGAATGACACGGCTTATCCGATCCCGGCGAAGAACGCTAAGAACCTATCCCAGAACCGTCGGGGACTGGCTCATTTTGCGGAGTCTTCGGAGCAAAATGTGCCTGTCCCCCTTCCGGAAAACGGTTCTGAGACTAGTTCTAAGCCAGCCGTGATCCAAACACGGCTGGAAGCAGTCGGCAGCCGGCTCGGCGAGCCAAATGAAACCCAACCGCCCGACAGTGAATCGGATTGGCAACAGCTGGTGGAGCAAGCAGCGGAGGACTTGAGCGGCCGCGTGGCGGCGTCTCCCGCCACGACGGCCGAAGTACATCAGCATGTTAGCCTGCGTATGCTCTGGCTGCTGGCGGGCGACACAGAGAAAGCGCTTGAGCCGATTCCGCATATTTCACCGGCCGAGCAGGATTACTGGTCGCGACAGCTGTTCGCGCTCGCAACTTACCTGGACCATCACAGCCAGTCGGACGACAAACGTCGAGCGGCGGCCAGTGTCACGCATCTCGACGACGCGGTCGCCAGTTTGCGCGAGCTGGGCTCGCTTTCATTGCGCAATCTGGCATTCTGCAAAAACGTGTACGGCTATGGGTCGTTCGAGCCGTTCGAGCATGAGCAGTTTTCGCCGGGGCAGCAGGTGTCGCTCTACGTGGACGTTGAGAATTATCGCAGCCAGCCGACCGAAAAAGGCTTTTGCACGTCGCTTAGTTCAACGTATGAAATACTCGACGAGAAGGGCGAGCGCGTCAGCGGGGGCGAATTCCCCGACGTCGACGACTGCTGCCGGAGCCGGCGACGTGACTTCCACATTCAGTACGGCCTCGCGCTGCCCGAGAAAATGACACCGGGGCGATATCAATTGCAGCTTATCGTGAAGGACCGCCAGAGCGACAAAATCGGCCACGCCACGGCGGCGTTTGAAATCCGTGGCAATCGTTCGCTGACGACTCCATTGTCGCTTCCAAAATAGCCGCATGTTAGATTTAGCGTCATGAATCGATACGACGCAATCGTCCTCGGCGCCGGTGGCATCGGCAGCGCGGCCCTCTATCACCTGGCCCGGCGGGGCGTGCATGTCGTCGGCATCGACCGCTTCAATCCGCCGCACGACCGCGGCAGCTCACACGGGCAAACGCGCGTCATCCGTCAGGCATATTTCGAACATCCGGATTATGTGCCGCTGCTCGTTGAAAGCTACCGTGGATGGCGCGAGTTGGAGCATGTTGCGAATCGAAAGCTGTTCGATCATGTCGGTTTGATTCAGGCCGGCCCGGCGGATGGCGTCGTCGTGCCGGGAGTATCCCGAGCGGCCGCCATGCACGGTTTGGCAGTGGAGCAACTGACGGCCGGCGAAGTGCGTCGACGTTGGCCCGGTTTGTCCGTTCCCGACGAATTATGCGGCGTGTTCGAGCCCAACGCTGGATACCTGCTCGTCGAGGATTGCGTGCGGGCGCATCTGGACGCGGCGAGCGCCGCCAGCGCGCAGCTTCTCATCGAAACGGAAGTCGCGTCGTGGACGGCCGACTCAAGGGAAGTGCGTGTGCGAACATCGCGCGGCAACATCTCAGCGGATCGACTTATTATCACAGCCGGCGCCTGGGCTGGTCGCTTGCTGGCGGATTTGAACGTGCCGCTGACGGTTCGGCGAAAGTCGCTGTTTTGGTTCGCAACGGATTCGGCCGAGTATGACGTGTCGCGCGGCTTCCCCGTGTATTTGTTCGAGTTGCCGACCGGCGTCTTTTACGGTTTCCCGAAACTCGACGAGCGCGGCGTCAAGTTCGCGGAACATTCGGGCGGACGAATTGTGGTGAATCCGCTGGAAGTGGACCGGTCCATTGATCCAGACGAACAACATCGGCTCGTCAACGTCCTGGCTACGCACCTGCCAGGTGTGTCGTCCAATGTTACGGACCACTCCGTGTGCCTCTACACAATGTCGCCCGACGAGAATTTCATCGTCGACCGACACCCGTACCATGCAAACGTAGTTTTCGCCGCCGGCCTATCTGGCCACGGCTTTAAATTCGCGCCTGTGCTCGGCAAAACGCTCGCAGATTTGGCTCTCGATGATGGAACAGATTTACCAATTCAGTTTTTATCACACAAACGGTTTGAATTGTGAAATGCGGCGAAATCTCAGTCACGGAAGGACCGCAATAACCGGTCACTTGCCCAACAAGTAATCGCGAAACGACTTCAATCGCGGCAGCGACTCTAAGTCTTTCCGCCGGCCGGAGGCCTCTTTGCTGGCGATGATGTCGTCGATGTGACATACCGGAAAACCTTCCACGTCCACATGCCGCTTCCAGGCGTCTTCAAAGCGCTCGATGCCGTCGGGTGCGAAGATCAGATCGATATCGAACGGTCCGTTCTTGAGTTGCACAAAATCCTTGCCGCGCTCAATCTCGGCGGCTTCCGTGCTGGTTAGCGAGAACCCAAGATCTCGCAAGGCTGCGGTAATGGCCCGGCCATTCGCCGGGGACTTTTCGGGAAACACATCGGCGTCTTGAGTCGTATCGGGAAAGCCGAGCAAAATCGCTCCCGATTTGCCAAGAAACAAATAGCGAACGGAGTGGCGCGCAAAGGCGTCACGGATCTCTTCTGCCTGGCGGTATTCAAACTCGCCCATAGCCTAGCCAACTTGGCAGATGCTCCTCGCACCATTGACGATATTCGGCCGTGTTCTCGAACGAACGGTACGGTGCGTCATCCAACACGGGCTTATACGTCTTAATGAAAGCATAACGCAGACGCTGCTTGAGCGGCCGGCGCGCGGCGGCCTCAAACTCTTCCAGCCACTCTTTCGGAATTTTTGCCTTTCCAGGTCCAGACCGGTCGTCGTTCATGCTGAGCCTTTGCGGATTACCGACACGACGTGCCATGCGGAACTTACTACGCCCCGATCATGCGGCGCGGATCGGTGCGAGTAATGATCTCACTAACGCCGGTTTGGTTAAAGCCCTTGTAACCGTCGTTGCGTTCGAGAATTTCCAGGTGGGAACCAAGGGCTCCCTCGCGACGGAAGCGATCGGCTTGTTCTCTCGTGACGCGGCCGTCCTTGACCAGACGCTCGATCCGACGCGGATCGACGGGCCACGTTTCGCCGCGCGTGAATGCTTGCCGTAGGAACGGGAAGTCGGTGAACGGAGCCATGGTTTCAATGCCCTGCTCGGCAAGTTGAGCGCGGGAGGCGTCGAAATCGAATTGGCATTCGAGGTGATGCATGCCGGCTTCGAGGAACGCTTCGCCGTGCAGCTCGCACCATAAGCCCACCGTTCCCAATTCGTCGCGACCCACCAGCGGCTGGTGCGCGAAATCGTCCACAAGCTCCTCTGGCGACAGGTCGACGTCGGCAAAAATCACAATACGGCACTCGGGCTGTTCGAGCACTTGAGCGCCCCAGCCTGCTTCGCGGCCGGCGTAAAAACGCTCACGGCATAAGAAACCCATTTGCTCGAGCGTCGCAATGAGGTATCGGAACGCCGCGCGGCTCGAACGATACGTGTGATGATCGTGATTCGCCCAGCCGAGGCCCAACCGGTTCTGCCGTTCGTACTGCACGCGGGCCGCATGGTTTCGGCTCTGCCAATACTCGCGCTCGGCCTGGAAAAACAAATCGCAGGCCCAGGCCCGGCCAAGGTCGTCGGCCGCGGCTGCGAATAATTGAAAAGCGACCTTGAATCCGTCGGCCGAGAACGAATTGCGATTGCGCGAGCGAAAGGCGTTCAGATGACGGGTCGCCGCGGCAATCTGCGCGCTATCAACATCTGGTTCCGCAAAGCCTTGATGGCCGTGGCGTTCGACGATCCACAGGCTCGCGCCGTCGAGAGTGCTTAACGTTGCTTGCCGAAACGGGCCGCCGCGACGCCCAATCACCGTGTTGCCCGCAACAGGCGGCAACTCCAACACTGCCGGCAACGTCGCCAGGCAATCGTCGAGCGAATCGCAGCGAACGCCTATTCCCACGCGCCCGGCATCAACGATCACCGGCGGAAACATGCCTAGTGGGTGTCGCCAAGAAATGCCGTCGCCGTTCGACTCGGCAATATATCCAACTTCTGTCAACTCGCGCTCGACAGCGGCATCCGCGGCGTCAACCGCCAGATGGTCGATCCAGTCGATAAGCCGCGTCCCTGTTTTTTCGCGCAGCACGCGGCCGAGGCGGTCGATCGTCGGATTGCGCTTGGCCAACATCGCCACGGTTCGCGATACCCAGCGTGCCGCTTCCGGGTGAACTTCCCATGTGTATTCGTCCAATGACGGTGCGGTGGTTGTCGACATGCGTTACCTCGCGTTTTTGCAATGGCTGCCAGTCGTTTCGCTAGTTAAATTATAGTGTGAAAGTAATGCGGGATGCAGAGCAGCCTGCGGGGCGATGCCTGCCGAGCGAAATTCGGCTTGGCGGCCGACGCGAATATCGCCGACTCTCGCACAATGCTTCCCGTCCTCCCACATCCGACCCCTGACCCCTGATCTCTCATGACGCACCGCGTGTTACTCCTTGGCGCTGGCAAAATCGGACGGATGATCGCCCGGTTCCTGATGGATTCGGGCGACTATCAGCTGGTCGTCGGCGACGTCAGCGATGCCGCGTTAAAGCGGGTTTCGAAACTGACGGGCGCGGAAGCGCGGCGAATTGATGCGTCCAGCGCCGATGAGTTGGCGGCCGCGATGCAGGGTGTTCAAACGGTAATCTCCGCGCTGAGTTACTTCCATAACCCGCTCGTGGCTGAGGCGGCGCTCAAAACGGGCGCTAGCTACTTCGACCTTACAGAGGACGTGGCCACGAGCGACATCGTCGGCGAGATTGCCCAGCGCGCGGCCGAAGGGCAAATCTTTATGCTGCAATGCGGCCTCGCGCCGGGGTTCATTTCGATTGCCGCCAACGATCTTATCAATTGGTTCGAACGGATCGAAACGGTGAAGATGCGCGTTGGGGCATTGCCGCAATTTCCCACTGGAGAACTTAAGTACAATCTCACGTGGTCGACCGACGGTCTTATCAATGAGTATTGCAATCCGTGCGAAGCGATTCACGCCGGCCGCAAGATTAATCTATTGCCGTTGGAGGGGCTGGAACATTTCTCGCTCGACGGCGTGCGCTACGAGGCGTTTAACACCAGCGGCGGTCTGGGCACGTTGTGCGACTCGCTCGCCGGCAAAGTGCGCGAGCTGGATTACAAAACGGTTCGCTATATGGGTCATCGTGACCAGATGAAGCTGCTTGTGAATGAATTGCGGCTGAGCGAACACCGCGAGCAATTCAAGGAAATCTTGGAGCGGGCCGTGCCGGTGACGTTTCAGGACGTCGTCGTGACGTTCTGCACGGTGACTGGTTGGCGCAAGGGATTGCTCGTGCAAAAGAGCGACGCCCGCAAGATTTATCACCAGCAGATCGGCGACGAGATGTGGAGCGCGATCCAGATTACCACGGCAGCCGGCATCTGCGCCGTGCTCGATCTGCACGTCGCCGGTCGATTGCCGCGCCGCGGCCTGGTGCGACAAGAACAAGTGCGGCTCGAAGATTTTCTCGCCAACCGGTTCGGCGAATACTACGAATCACGCACTGCGACTCGTTTCAGCAGCGGCGTAGTGGGGGAAGAAGAGTAGGCGATGGGCAGCGAATTAAATCATGTGCTGGGACGCCTTATCTCGGGTGGCGAGCCGCGCGGCGTCGGTGTGGGCGCGGAGTGGAAGGCGGGTGAAGGGGCCGTGCTGACTACCCGATCGCCGATTGATGGTAGCGCGTTGGCCGAGTTCGCGATGGCTTCGGCAAACCAGGTGAACGCGGTTATTGAGCGCGCCGTCGTGGCGTTTCCGGCTTGGCGGGATACGCCCGCGCCGGTGCGCGGCGAACTCGTGCGACGTATCGGCAACGCGTTCCGAGAACATCAAGATGACTTGGCGACGCTCGTGACGTGGGAAGCGGGCAAGATCGCCGCGGAGGCCCGCGGCGAGGTTCAAGAGGTCATCGACATTTGCGATTTCGCGGTCGGTCTGAGCCGGCAGCTTTATGGCAAGACGATCGCCAGCGAGCGGCCCGGCCATCGGCTTACCGAATACTGGCATCCGCTTGGCCCAATCGGCGTAATCTCGGCGTTTAATTTTCCGGTCGCCGTGTGGGCCTGGAACGCAATGCTCGGGCTCGTGTGCGGCGACCCAATTGTTTGGAAGCCGTCGGAGAAAACGCCGCTCTCGGCGATCGCCTGCCAGTCGCTCGTTCAGCGGGTGATTCAAGACACGCCCGGTGTGCCGGCGGAGATTTGTAATGTGGTCATCGGTGCGAAAGAGGTTGGCCAGGCATTGGCCGCGTCGCCTTCGTTGCCGCTGGTCTCCGCCACGGGCAGCGTTCCGATGGGCCGCGCGGTGGCACAAACGGTCGCCGGTCGGCTGGGCCGGACGCTGCTTGAGCTTGGCGGCAACAACGGCATGATCGTCGCGCCGTCGGCCGATTTGGAGCTGGCGATCCGTTCGATCGTGTTCGCCGCCGCCGGCACGTGCGGTCAACGATGCACGACGCTGCGACGGCTGATTGTGCACGAATCGATCGCCGACGAGCTGCGCGATCGCCTGCTTGCAATTTACAAGCGGCTCGTAATTGGTGATCCGACGCGGAACAGTGTACTGGTTGGGCCACTTATCGACAAGCAAGCGTTCGACGCAATGGAAGCTGGGCTAGTTGCGGCGAAAAAGCAAGGCGGCAACGTGCACGGCGGCGGACGCGTGATAGAAGGGGTGCCGGCTGGCGGCTACTATGTGCGTCCGGCAGTTGTCGAAATCTCGCCCGATGCGGCAATCATCCAGCAGGAGACTTTCGCGCCAATCTTGTACCTGATGCGTTACCGCGAATTGGATGACGCGATCCGCATTCACAACGCAGTTCCGCAGGGACTGGCATCGGCGATCGTCACCGGCGACGTGCGCGAGGCCGAACGATTCACGTCGCCGGCCGGGTCGGACTGTGGCATCGTGAACGTGAACGTCGGCACCAGCGGCGCGGAGATCGGCGGCGCGTTCGGCGGCGAAAAAGAAACCGGCGGCGGCCGCGAATCGGGCAGCGATTCGTGGAA
>JAKEIB010000161.1 GCA_022614705.1 Planctomycetota bacterium
ACTTGTTGAAATCCTAAGAGTTAACCGAAGTCACTCCGGCGTTAGCCGGACAGTAGTGGTTTCCCAATTTGAGATGCGACCCATTCAAACCGGCATAGACGGTGCCGGCCTGAGCGTAACAATTAACAGCCATGGCATCCGCTGTATCCAACAACTCGGTTCAGCAAATTCAGCTGGGAGTCGAGCGGCTGCTGGCGGATTCTCGCGCCGGTGGAACGCCAGCGGCACCGCTCGAGGTGCAGCAAGCGCTGCACCTGGCGCGGCTTTTGTGCCAACGTGCGCGGGAGTTGCAGACGCCGCAGGAGCGGCGGCAGCAGGCCGAGTTGGATCGCATGATCCATTCGCCGCACGATAAGGCCACGCTTACGCAGCTCACGGATCAGGCGTTTCGCTCGCGCCGGCCGCATCGGGCGGCCGACCAGCTGATTCATATTCTCGACGTGCAAGGCGTGCCGCGGTTCTTCAGCGCCATCGATCGCACGCTGTTGTTGGGCTTTCAATCGTTTGGCTCGTATTTGCCGGGCGTGGCGATGCCGTTTGTGAAGGAACGGATGCAGCACGAGACGGCCAATGTGATTCTACCGGCCGAACGCGAGCTGCTGGCCGAGCACTTGCGCGCTCGTTGGGAAGAAGGCGTGCGCATGAACGTCAATTTCCTGGGCGAGGCGCTACTTGGCGAGGAAGATGCCCAGCAGCGGCTGCACGGGTACTTGGCCGCGTTGCAGCAGCCGGAGATAGAAGTCATCTCGGTGAAGATTTCGACGATTTATTCGCAAATCTCGGCGCTCGCGCGCGAGCACACGGTGGGCGTCCTCTGCGACCGGCTCGAACTCTTGTTCCGTGCCGCGGCGAAGGCCAAGTTCACGCGTCGCGATGGCACGACCGTGCCCAAATTCGTGTATCTCGACATGGAAGAGTATCGCGACAAGGAGCTCACGGCCGAGGTGTTCATACGCACGCTCCAGCGGCCTGGCCTGGAGCAAGTGCATGCCGGCATCGCGCTACAGGCCTACATCCCCGATTCGTTCGGCACGCAAAAGCGGATCAACGAATGGGCGCGCCGCCGCGTGGCGACAGGCGGCTCGCCTGTCACAATTCGCCTCGTCAAGGGCGCCAACATGGAAGCCGAGCGAGTAGAAGCCAGCCTGCGCGGCTGGCCGCAGGCGCCGTACAAAACGAAGCTCGAAACGGACGCGAACTATTTGAGAATGCTGCACGAAGGAATGCGGCCGGAGAATCTGGCGTCGGTGCGGCTGGGAATCGCGTCGCACAACTTGTTCACCCTCGCGTACGGTCTGGTGCTGGCGACGCGCGCGAATGCGTTTGATCGTGTGCAATTCGAAATGCTGGAAGGCATGGCCAATCACCAGCGACGGGCGCTGTTTGAGCTGACGGGCAACATGCTGCTCTACGCGCCGGCGTGTAAGCAAGAGGATTTTACCAACGCGATCGGGTACTTGGTCCGCCGGCTGGATGAGAATACGGGGCCGGACAATTATCTGCGGTACGCGTTTAACATCGAAGTGGATAGTGCGGAATGGCAGGCGCTGGAGCAACAGTTTGTGGCGGCGTTTCGCGCAATGGAAAGCGTGAGCAGTGCACCACGGAGGACGCAGGATCGCAGTAATGAGCGTCGAATTTCGGCAGCGAGCCGGGGCGTCCCCGCCCCCGAGAGTAACGTCGGCCCCACACGGGGGCGCGGACGCCCCGGCTCGCTTGTCAATGAGTTCCATAACGAACCCGACACCGATTGGTCGCTGCCTCAAAACGGCGAATGGGCCAAGTCGATCGTCGCGTCGTGGATAAATCGCTGCGATGCAAAGGCAACCGATGTGCCGCTCGTGATTGGTGATGAGGAGATCAACGACGATCGCGCCGTTCGCGCATCGGCCGACCCGTCGCGGCCGGGCGTCATCGTTGCCCGCTATCGACAGGCGACGGACGACGACGTCGAGCGCGCGGTCGCAGCGGCCCAGGCCAATGCGGATGGTTGGCGGCACCGATCGATCGACGAGCGCGTTGAGACGTTGTATCGCGTAGCCGACGAAATCGCGGCGGCACGCGGCGAATTCATGGGCGCGATGATCGCCGACGGTGGCAAGACACTGTACGAAAGCGACCCGGAAGTTTCCGAAGCGACCGACTTCTGCCGGTTTTATGCGGACAGCGCAGCGTATTTTCACGATTTGCCGGGCCTCCGCACGGCGGGCCAAGGGGTTGTCGTCGTGGTCTCGCCATGGAATTTTCCGCTGGCGATTCCCAGCGGCGGCGTGGCCGCGGCTCTCGCGGCGGGAAACTGCGTCATTCTCAAGCCGGCGTCGGATGCGGTGCTGATCGCATATCTGTTATGCCAATGTTTCTGGCGCGCGGGCGTACCAAAGACGGCGCTGCAATTCGCGCCGTGCAGCGGCGGCACGGTAGGGCAGCGGCTCGTGTCGCACGACGGAGTGGATGCTGTGATTCTTACCGGCGGCACGTCGACCGCCGCCCAGATGTTGCGCAGCAAACCGACGATAAATCTACTGGCGGAAACGGGCGGCAAGAACGCCACGATCGTAACCGCGCTCTCCGACCGCGATCAGGCGATCAAGAACGTACTGCACAGCGCGTTCAGTCACAGCGGTCAGAAGTGCTCGGCGACGTCGCTGCTCATTCTGGAGAGCGAAGTGTATCACGATGTTCGATTCCGCGCGGCACTGTGTGACGCGGTGGTCAGTTTGCGCGTCGGTTCGGCGTGGGAACTGCCGACCAAGGTCGGGCCGCTAATTAGGCCGCCGTCGGGCGCGCTGGAAACGGGTCTCAAGGAGCATGAGCCGGGCGAAGAGTGGGCCGTGATGCCGCGGCTGCACGTCAACGACAACCCGCACTTGGTGAGCCCCGGCGTGAAATGGGGCGTGCAGCCGAACGGCTTTACGCACTGCACCGAGCTGTTCGGGCCTGTGCTCGGCGTGATGGAGGCGAGTGATCTCGATCATGCGATCGAGTTGGTGAACGCGACCGGCTACGGACTGACATCGGGCCTCGAAAGCCTAGACGACCGCGAGCACGAGCTATGGCGCGAGCGAATTCGCGCAGGTAACTTGTACATCAACCGGCCGACGACCGGCGCAATCGTGCTGCGCCAACCGTTCGGCGGCATGGGGAAGAGCAGCGTTGGGCCGGGGATTAAGGCCGGTGGGCCGAATTATGTCATGACGCTGATGCGATTCAAAGAAGAGGGGGAGACGGGGAGAGGGGGAGATGGGGAGAGCTTGGTCTCAATCGAGTCTCTCCCTCTCCCATTCTCCCCCTCTCCCCATCTCGGCCGCGACTTACGATGGCACGAACATCTTGATGCTCTGCGGCGAGCGCTGGAGGACGGCGCGGCGGGCGCGCAAGCGAACGCGGATGCTGAAGTGTGTCGCGTGTTGGAAGCCATCGGCAGTTACTCGCACTGGGCCGGCGAGGAGTTTCACCTGGCGCACGATCACTTTCGATTGTTGGGTGAGGATAACTTTCGCCGCTATTTGCCGGTGGAACCGCTACGGATTCGCATTCATGCCGATGATACGCTGAGCGATATCTTTTGCCGCGCCGCGGCGGCGCGGGCGGCGGGCTGCCGCGCCACGATTAGCGCGCCGTGGTCGCTCGATGGGACAGCGGCCGATGCCGTTGAATCGCTCGACAAACTCACCGACTCTTGGGCCGGCGCAATCGAGTTTATTGAAGAGGATGATGCAAGTTTGGCGGAAGCAATTCGCTCTGGCCAGGTGGCGCGCGTGCGCTTCGCCGCGCCCCAGCGCGTGCCTCACGTTGTTCGCCAGGCGGCGGCCGAGGCGTTGCAGTACGTGGCGGATACGCCGGTGTCACTGCACGGGCGCGTGGAGCTTTTGTGGTACCTTCGTGAGCAGAGTATTTCGCACGTGTATCATCGGTATGGGAATTTGGGAAGTCGAACGGAGGAAGTGCGGAGTGAGCCGTTGTGAGGGACTCGTGCGAGGCGGGACAGCGAGCCGGCGACCCGGCACCCGGCAAAACCGGCTGCCGGGTGCCCGCCTCGGCCCCGTGTGGACGGCATTCATTGGGGCGGCACACTTCTCGAATTCATTGCTTACGCTCGGGGGCGGGGACGCCCCGGCTCGCTCGCCGTCGTCACACCAGCAGCCTTACAGCACGACTGTCATACAACGTATTTTTCGTTCAATTCCCACGACTGCCACGGCGGCGACGTAGTCGTCGCCAGGGTTGAGCCGTTGCAGCCAGCATCGCGCGGATTTGCCGTGCGAGTGTGTGGGCACGGCGACGAATGAGCCGCGCCCTCCGTCGTCGACGATGGGCGCCTGAAACGCGGCCAATGAATCGGTAATGCCGACGCCAATCGCCTTGAGTATGGCCTCCTTGCACGTCCAACAACGCATGAACGCGGCATCGCGGTCGTTCGGCGGCGCGGCTTCGATTGTTTTGACTTCGTTCGGATGAAAGTATCGCTGGGCAATGTGCGCGGCATGGCGGACCGTGCGGAGACGTTCCACGTCGACGCCGATTTCGCAGCCACGAGTTACCCCGATTAGGGCCAGTTGATCGGAGTGAGCCATGTTGAAGTGCAACTCGGGCACGTTATCTCTGTTGGCAAGCCGTGGCTTTCCGTTCGCGTCCACCGTGAGCAACATGTCGCCCGGCTCGACGCCAAGGTACCGTCCCAACAGAATTCGGAGCGCGGCGCGTGCAATTACGAAACGATGTCGTGGTGCGTCGAGCCGGAATTGGTCCGCTCGCTGTTGTTCGTGCGGGCGGAGAGTATTCCAAAGCGTATCAAATCGCGTTGACGCAATGTCCAGCGGTGCTGCCCACACGTGTGCTTCATCCGTTGGAAGCAGCGGATGTTCGGCGGATGTGGGCCACGTGGAATTCATAGTTGCCGAGAGTTGCAGCATTTCCTTTGACAACCTGAAGCGATGTCGGCGACGGAATGTCCGGTATAAACGGCCCGTGAATGCTGCGACGCTTCGTCGAAGCGACCCTTTTCGCCCTGGTGGAGAACACTTAGAATGGCATTTTACTAAAGTCGCGGCATTACGGCAGCAGGACGCGAGCGTGGGTAGTGGTACAGTTTGTCTAATTCTGCATCGTGTCATTCCGAGGTCCGCCGAGGAATCCAGCCAGACCCCTCGGCGGACCTCGGGGTGACAGAAGCAAGCTGTACCACTACCCGAGCGTGCCGCTCCGGGAGGTCGCAGCCCGACGTGGGGTCGATTTGCGGTGCGCGTGGCCGTCCTCCGATTTGAGCTTTTCATTCGACGCGATGGGCGTCGTTCCTGGAACACGTTTCAAGCACGGGATTGATTCCACGATGCGATGTGACGCTTCGTATCAAACGATGGTTGAATTATTGGCGGGCCAGGCCGCCGAGCAACCAGACCGCATGGCGTTCGCTTTTCTCGACGAGCGCGACGGGGCGACCCAAATCACGTTTGCGGAGTTGGAACGTCGGGCGCGCGCGATTGCGGCGCGGCTGCAGTTGGAGTTGCGGCCGGGCGATCGTGCGTTATTGGTGTATCCGGCCGGATTGGAATTCATCGCCGCGTTCTTCGGCTGTATGTACGCAGGCGTCGTAGCCGTGCCGGCCACCTATCCGAAACCCAAGCGGCCCATGCCGCGGCTGCAGCGGATCGCGCTCGACTGCGACGCGCATGTCGCGCTCTCGACCGCACAAACACTCACGACGCTCGATCCGGACCTGCTCACGGCCGACGCGGCCACCAGCTCTTGGATTGCCACCGACGAATTGACCGATGCGCTTGCCGACATGTGGCAGCCGCCGACGGTCGCCGGAAGCGATCTGGCTTTTCTACAGTACACATCGGGATCGACGAGCGATCCCAAGGGCGTGATGGTTTCGCACGCCAATCTGCTCAACAACCTGGAGTGCATACGCCAATCGTTCGGCATCGGCGATATGGAAGACGACCGCGAGTCGTCGACGGGCGTGTTCTGGCTGCCCGCGTATCACGACATGGGCCTCATCGGCGGCATTCTCACGCCGCTGTACATGGGCGGGCGCAGCGTGCTGATGTCGCCAACGTCGTTTTTGCAAAAGCCGATGCACTGGCTGCAGGCGATTCACGATTACAAAGCAATCATCAGCGGCGCGCCGAATTTCGCTTATGAGTATTGCGTGCGTCGCACGACGCCGGAGGAACGGACCGCGCTCGATTTGAGCCGTTGGCGATTGGCGTTCTGCGGCGCGGAGCCGATTCGCGCGGAGACGCTCACGCATTTTGCCAAGGCGTTCGCGGGCGCCGGTTTCCGCATGCAGGCGTTTTATCCGTGCTACGGGTTGGCCGAGTGTACGTTACTCGCCGCGGGGCCCGACTACAGACAAGAGCCGCACATTTTGGCCGTGAATCGGGCCGCGCTGGCCGAGCATCGCGTGGCGCCGGAATGCGGCGAGCCAGCCGCCATGGTGCAGCGACTCGTGGGCTGCGGACCAGCGCTGCCCGACCATCGCATCGTGATCGTGGATCCCGAGACGTCGCGCGCGTGCGCCGACGCCGAAGTCGGTGAGATTCTCATTCAAGGTCCGTCGGTGACGCAAGGCTATTGGAATCGGGCGGAAGAAACGGAAGAAGTATTCGGCGCTACGATCGAAGGACAAAGCGGGCGGTTCCTGCGCACGGGCGATCTCGGCTTCTTTCGCGACGGCGAGCTGTTCGTCACCGGGCGCGTGAAGGACGTGATCATCATTCGCGGGCGCAATCACTATCCGCAGGACATCGAGCAATCGGCCGAGGAAGCGCACCCAGCCGTGTTGGCCGGCGCGGCATTCGCCCTCGACGACACGGCGGGCGAGCGGCTGGTGGTCGTGCATCAGCTCGATCGACAGTATCGCGGCAGCGACTATCACCAGATCATCCAGGCCATTCGCCGCGCGATCGTCGAGCAACACGAGCTTGATCCGTACGCGGTCGTACTGATTCGGCAAACGTCACTACCAATCACCTCCAGCGGTAAGGTGCAGCGCAATCTATGCCGCGAGCAGTACTTGGCGGATGAGCTGCGAGTCGTTCACTGCTGGACAAATCCGGCGATCGGACGCGAGCCGGCGAAGGCGGCGGCGAATGGACGCGCGGATGTACAACTTAGGCCACGAGTAGAAGTCGAGGAAGTCCAGCACTCGGGCGATTTCGGATTTCCGAACCCAATCCGCAATCCGCAATCCGCAATCCGTAATCAGCCGCTCGGTGCGCGGCCACTTTGGCCTGCTGCCCCGAGTGTTGAATTGGACCGGGCGGCGGAGCGGATTGAAACGTGGCTGCTGGAATGGCTGATTGGTCGATTGGCGCTCGACCCGGCCGACGTGGCGCGCGATCGGCCGTTTGCCGAGTTTGGCGTCGATTCGCTGACGGCGGTCGAGTTGAGTCACGAGCTTGAAGAACAGTTCGGCGTGCCGTTGCCGCCGATCGTAGCCTGGAACTATCCGACGCCCGCGACCCTGGCCCGCTATCTGGCCGAGCAAATGACCGGCATCAAGGATCCAAACGCGGCGGAATCCACGGACGAGTTGCGCAATACTTTGCACTCGCCGCCTCCGCCCGACGATGCCCAGCTCGCGGCCTTCTTGGCCGAGGTGGAGAAGCTCTCTGACGCCGAAGCCGAGCGGCTGTTGGCGGATGAAGAGCGCCCCTTAGAAATGCGCTGAATCTATGAATAGGCTGTCGGGTGCCATGGCCACTGCTCGGAGTGGCCATGCTCGCGATCGATTCAGCATGCCCACGCAGAGCCGTGGGCATGGCACCCACGCTCACCAAGTTTGGTCATGCACGAAGGCGAAGTTGTTGACGTATCCGCGGGGCGTTGAGGTTGCCCGCGAATCGATGCGCTGGTGCCGGGCGGAGTCGAACTCAGCGAGCGGATGGCGGCGGCCATTGAGAAAGAAACTCCCCTCGTAGCCGTGGGAGCGGAGCAGTTCGAACACGGGGCGTACGTCACCGTCGGAACGGTGACGCGCTTCGCATTCGATGAGCAGCGCCGGACGGTGCGATTCGAGTGTGTGTCGCGCGCCGTCGAGCACCGCCAGCTCGTGGCCTTCGACGTCGATTTTTAGAAAGCTGGGCCCGCGGTTTTTGGCGAAGAAGGCGTCGATGGTGGTGACTTCGACCGGCATGGTGCATGGGGCACGGAGCATGGAGTTTTTGAGCCTCCCTTCTCCCTGCCCCCTGCCCCATGCCTCTAACGTTGCAGCGTGAGTCTCGCCGGCACCGTGTGGCACGTGCAGTGTGAGCTGGCCGCAGGTGTTGGAGACGGCCATTGGAACAATCGCGACGTTGTCGTAACGCATCGCAGTGAATGCGAGACGCAGATAATCCACCTGACGCGGTTGGGGTTCGAAGGCGAACACGGCGCCCTTGAAACCGACTCGGCGACGCATCCAGTAGGTGTAGGCGCCCTTGTGGCAACCGATGTCGGCTGCGACTTGGCCCGGCTGCAGCTGCGAGCAAACAAATCGCAGCTCGGCGGGGTCGACTCGCAGCCGGTATCGGTAAGCGCGGTAGAGGTAGCGAAGTTTGACGGACATGGGCCGGGTCAGCGGTGCGCGGAACGTAGTGCCGCATTGTCGCTCGGGTTGATCGCGCGGGACAAGATCAGTCGCACATGTGGCCGCGTCTCTCCGAGACGCGGGTGCGAGTCTCGGAGAGACTCGCCCACTTCTCGGTCCGCGCGCGACGAGAGCCCGGTCGCTTGCGCGACCAGGCTCTGACGCTCCCCCCAAAGATGTTGATACGTGTAACGCGCTCCGCCGACCACTTCGTGGTGCCCGGTCGCGGCTAAACGGGTGATCGTAGCGTTACTTGGTTTTTTCCTCGTGAATGGCCTGTGCAACTTCGATGGGTGAGATGCGGTAGGGCTTGTCGTGCTGATAAAGCGAAAGGCGTTCCTGGAATGCTTCCTTTTCGGCAGCGCTGGCCAGTTGTACGGCCTGCTCGACAGTTTGCTTCGCGGCGGCGAAGTCGCCCGCGCTGGCTTGAGCGGCGGCGAGCGTGTCGAGGCTCGCGGCATCGCGGTCGCCCGTTAGTTTCATGGCCGTTTGAGCGCGCTCGATCGCCAACTGCGGATTGCGGATGGCGTCGTCGGGGCAAGTCGCCAACAACCAGGCCGAACTCGTGTGGGCGTGGCTCGAATTCGAGTCAATTTCAATCGCCCGCTCGTATTCGGTCGAAGCGTCGGCATAACGACCGAGGTCGGTCAGCACGTCGGCACGGCTGGCCACGGCATATGCGTCGTTCGGCGAGAGTCGCACGACTTCGTCATAGTAACGAATCGCTTCCTCAAGTTGTCCGTTCAAGTGGCAAGCGCGGGCGAGTCCGCGGTGCGCGACCGCCAAATCGGGGTCGAGCTCGATCGCCTGCTTGTAGTCTTGGACGGCAGGTGCAATGCGGCCGGCGACGACGAACAATGCGCCTCGATTGGAGTATGCCTTGGCAAACTTCGGATTGATATGAATCGTGCGCGTGAAATCGTCGAAGGCCTTTTTGAACTGGCCGGCTTGGGCCAGGAGCACGCCGCGGTTGTGGATCGCGCGCCAGCGGTTGGCATCGGCCTCGATCGCGGCGTCGAAGTCGCTCATCGCTTCTTGGGCGCGGCCCTCGTCGGCCCTAAGTTGACCGCGCCGATTGAGCGCCCACGCCGTGAGGTCGTTCGCGTAATTACCGATTGCCGGGGTCGGCTGGTTCGCTTGAGCCTGTCGGCACGTTTCGATGATGCGTGAGAAATCGTCTTCGCTTTCCGCCGACGTGGACCATTCGTGCGCCTGAGCCAGGATGCGAACCGCCGGCGATTCGAGCGCCGACTTCGGCGGCGAAGGCATCGGCGGCATTGCTGGTGTTGTTCGCGGCGATGCCAACGTAGGTGTTGACGGATTCATGGTCATGCGCTGCGGCGGGACTCCGGTCCGCGCGTTCGCATTGACGTTGGGACGCATCGAGCGGTTGGTCGACGCGCGTTGGCCTTGAGCCCTGGGCGTGCGCGATTGCGTCGTCATGCCGTTCGGTTGGCCCGCGGTGAAGCGCTGCGGCAGCGGCATGGCGTTCTTCGGCATCGCTCGACCGGACTGCGCCTGTTGAGCCGTCATCGGCGACCTTTGGGACGCTTTGCTGCGAGTGAAAGGCATCTTGGGCCAATTAAACTGGCCATTTTGAAACAGCGCTTCCCGCTTTGGCGGCGCTCCGCTCGAGCCGCGGATTCCGGCCGATGGCGAAACGACGGTCGGATAGCCGTTCGGCGAAGCGTGCATGTTTCCGTGTTGTGCAACGGCAACCAGCGGCCCGATCGCGACAAGCGAAATCGCAATTGCGAGGCCGACATCGACTCGGCGGATGAAACGTGCGAAACGCATGACTGGACCCATCTGGCAAAGTTTCACGGTAAGACCGTATTGCGTAATGCGTCTATCGGTCAGCGGGCGCGGACAACCTAATCGGAATTACCCGGAAACTCGCCAGAATTGGAAAACTCACGCCAATTTGCCGCGTTGAACGTGCTGGCAATGCTGGCGGAGAGGATGGCGGCATTCTGCTACCGCGCGACGTCAACTTACAGACCCGTGCGATACGGTTGCCTCTGCTGATAGAGACGGAGCCGTGCTTGCAACGGCTCGGCGGCTGCCGGTGGAGCAGACTGTATCGCTTGCTGCTCGGCCTGTACCGCGCTGTCGAAATCGCCGGCGTTGGCGTGGGCGGCCGCGATCACGTCGAGGGCGAGAAAGTCGCCGGGCGGTGATAGCTTGACGGCAGTTTGCGCTTCGCTGAGCGCTTCATCCGCGTCGCGACAGCGGTCGTCGGGGCAGGTCGCTTTGAGCCAGGCCAGGCTGCGGCGAGTTTCCGCAAGATCCGGGTTGATCGCGATCGATTGCTTGAAGTCGTCGAGTGCGCGAGCGTACTCGCCGCGTTCGGCCAACAAGTTACCGCGCTGCGTGACACCTTGGGCATCGCCGGGCGCGAGCCGAATTGCACGATCCAGATCGGTCACTGCCCGCTCGATCTCGCCAAGTTGTTGCAGCGCGTGCGCGCGGGCCCGATATAGTTCCGCGTCATCCGGCATGCGCTCGATGGCCCGGCCGTAATCGGCCACGGCTTCGGTCTTTTTGCCCTGCGCGGCGAGCAACTCGGCTCGGTTCCGATAGGCAATTGCCAGGCCCGGGTTAAGCTCCAGGACGCGATTGAAATCAAGCAAGGCGGCATGGAAGTCGTTTTGCTGGGCGAGTGTGACGGCACGATTGTGAATGGCGACTGCGTTTGTAGGGTCTAGCGAAGCGGCCGCTTGGAACTCGCTGAACGCCAGTTCCGGCTGACCGGCTTCGATGAACTGCTCGCCGTGGCGGTTGTGTGCCCACGCGGCAAGCCGCCGCGCGGACGTGGCAGTTTCATCGGGCGGATTACTGTTTAAAACTCGCTGACATAATTCCACGACAGTCAACAGTTGGCCCGGTTCCTTCGCCGCCGCGGCGAGCTCCTGCGCCTGCGCAAGCCAGTCGGCGAGCGAATCGGCCGAGTCCGAAACGATAATCGGTTCCATATCGGCCGTTGATTCCGCGGTCGGTTGTGCGACGCCCGTGGGAACTCGCAATGCGCTGTCGTTCAGCGGAGACTCAAACGCGGCGCGATCAATCGGCGATGGACGGCGTTTCCGCGAGGCGTCGGTTTGAAGCCAAACCAGCTCCTTGAGCGGCTCGCTCGTGAATTGAGTCGGGTCGGGTGGTTCGAGGGCGCTGGGCGCGGCGTTACGCGGTTCGCTCAGGTCGCTGACGACGTTGCGCTTGGGCGAATTGTCCGACGCCGTGGGGGCGATCCAAGCGGAGTCCGCGGGCACCGGCGCGTCGACGGAAAGGATCGCCTCCTTAATCGATAAGGTGCTGCTGAGCGGCGCTGTCGGCCCTACGGGCATCGATTCATCGAGCGGCGACGCCGGCTGCACGGTCAGTGGTTGGCTGAGTGGAGCCGACAGATCGTTCAGCCGCGGCCCTGAGGTGCGCCAACGGCTGAGCGGACCGGGCAACAGCGACCAATCGTTGGGCGGCGCCTGGGCATCGGCCGAGAACGGATTGCGATAGGTGGTTGCCGCGGGGCGCTGCGAGTGCGGTCCCTTCGAGGTAGTCTTCGCCGTGGCCGTGGCGGTACGCACGAGGATCGAACTACCTGCGGCGTTCGATTGCCGGGGCTGTTGGTTCGGGCGTTCGGCCGTCGCGCGTGCGGTGATTAGTGTGAGAGCGGCAATCGCGACTAGCGCGCGAGAGCTTTGTGTGACCGGGGATAGCTTCCTTGCCATCGTCGGGGCTCCGAGGTAGTTGTACGTTGAGTCGGGGCCGAGGACGGCCCGGCTCGCTGAATTGTTATTCCCTTGGTTCCGTCATTTTCAATGGGTCGAGCGCGTCGTTGAGTTCGCTGTCCGGCAGTACTTTTCGCTCCCGACATAGCTCGCGGATTGTCTTACCGCTGTCAAACGCCTCTTTGGCGAACGCCGCGGCCTTCTCGTAACCAATCTTTGGCGCGAGCGACGTGACCATCATCAGCGACTGCTCGATCAATTGCCGGCAGTGTTCCTCGTTCACTTCGAGGCCCGTGAGCAGCTTGTCGACCATGACGTTCGTCATGTTGGCGAGCAGCATCACGGATTCGAGGAAGGCGTCGATCAACACGGGCATGGCGACATTGAGCTCGAACAGCGAGCCGACGCCGCCCAGGGCCGCGGTCGAGACCGTGACGTCGTTGCCGATCACGCGGCATGCCACCTGCATCGCCGACTCGCAGATCACGGGGTTGACTTTGCCGGGCATGATCGAGGAGCCGGGCTGCGTGGCGGGCAGCGACAGCTCGAAGATGCCGCAGCGTGGGCCGGAGCCGAGCAGGCGGATGTCGCTGGCGATTTTTGACAGCGACACGGCGATGGTTTTCAGCTCGCCGTGGGCTTCGACAAACGAATCCTTGGCCGCCTGGGCTTCCGGATGATTGGCTGCTTCCGCGAATTTGGCGCCCAGTTTTTTGGACAGCGCCGCGCACACTTTGGCGGCGAATTTTGGGTGCGTGTTGATGCCCGTGCCGACGGCGGTGCCGCCGATGGGCATGTTTTCTTCGAGCCGTTTCAGCGCGCGGCTGGCGCGAATGACCGAGTACTCGGCCTGGGCGGCGTAGCCGGAAAACACCTGGCCGACGCGGATCGGCGTGGCGTCCATAAGGTGGGTGCGGCCGATCTTCACGATGCTGTCCCACTGCCGCGCCTTGGCGGCGAGGTCCTCGTGCAGGCGCTGGAGCGCGGGGATCAGGTCGCGGGCAACCGCCACGACCGCGGCGATGTGCATGGCGGTCGGGAACGTGTCGTTCGACGACTGGCCCATGTTGACGTGATCGTTCGGGTGCACGGTGCCCTCCTTGCCCTTCGCGCCGACGCCGAACCCCAAGCGATCGTTCGCCAGATTGGCGATCACCTCGTTGGCGTTGGTGTTCGTGGAGGTGCCGCTGCCGGTTTGGTAAATGTCGACGGGGAAGTGGTCATCCTGTCGGCCGGCGGCAACGTCCTCGGCGGCCGCGATGATGGCCTGGGCGCGACGTTCGTCGAGCTTGCCGAGTTCAAGATTGGCCAGTGCACAGGCGGCCTTCAAGTGGCCGAAGGCGTGAATCACGGCTGCGGGCACGGGTTCGAGGGAGATGGGAAAATTGTCGACGGCGCGGGCCGTGGAGGCACCGTACAGCGCGTCGGCCGGCACGTGCATTTCACCCATCGTGTCGCGTTCGATGCGAAAATCGCTCATGGACCAATCAAACCTTAGCTAGCTGCCAAGAAAATCT
Source organism: Planctomycetota bacterium (assembly GCA_022614705.1). Lineage (GTDB taxonomy): Bacteria > Planctomycetota > Planctomycetia > Pirellulales > Lacipirellulaceae > JABDGM01. The sequence goes on from JAKEIB010000161.1 coordinate 13,818, forward strand.
GGGCGATCATACAAACAACCGCCGCGGAGCGGAATGGCGGATCGGGGCGCGGCGCCGTTCACCGACGCTATCAACGATAGCGTTTTTTCGCCGCATCGTTAAGATGGTGGATATCCGCGTTCCATAGAGGAGTAGCCGCGGACCAACGATCCCCAGTCCGGCGACCCGACCACCCTTCGGGCGGTGCCCGGTCGCGGCTATTTAATCGTTTATCAGCTGTCGGTGATGCCCACGATTCTAGACACGATTGTCGCCACGAAGCGCGCGGAGATGGAGCGCGCGAAATCGGCCGTGCCGGAGAGCGAATTGCGCGCGCGTCTGGCCGATGCGCCGCCGGTGCGGGATTTTTTCACGCCGTTGGCCGCGGGTGGGCCGATTCGGTTGATTGCGGAGGTGAAAAAGGCGAGCCCGTCGGCGGGCGTGATTCGGGCCGATTTCGATCCGGTCGAGATCGCACGAATCTATGAAGCACATGGAGCGACGTGCATCAGCGTATTGACGGACGAGCCGTATTTTCAAGGTCGGTTGGAATATCTGTCGCAAATCCGCGCGGCCGTTGGTTTGCCGGTGCTGCGGAAAGATTTTATTCTCGACACGTATCAGCTGGTCGAAGCCCGCGCGGCCGGAGCGGATGCGGTGCTTCTGATCGCCGAGTGTTTGGATGACTGCAATCTGCGCAAGCTATTCAATGCCGCGTGCGAGCTGAGGATGACGCCGCTTGTGGAGTTGTATGATTCGAATAATTTGCAGCGGGTGTTCGACGCGGGGGCAACGCTGATCGGCGTCAATAATCGCAACTTGCACACGTTCGAAGTGGACCTCGAACATACCATTCGCATGCGACAGCGGGTTCCCGATGAATGCGTGCTGGTGGGCGAGAGCGGCATCAAGACGCGCGACGACGTGCTGCGGCTGGAGTCGGCGGGGGTCGATGCGATGCTAGTGGGCGAGTCGCTGACGCGCGAGGCGGATATTGGTTTGGCGGTGGATCGATTGCTTGGACGGTGATCGTTAGCCACAAAAAACACGAAGAGCACAAAAACGACATACGGGGACCTATCGATACAGAAATTGCAGTATCAGAGCGTAGATATTTGCTTTTTGTGATTCCTTGTGTTTTTTGTGGCCATTAACGCGCGGCCGAATCATGAGCGAGTTTTTGCAGATCACGACGACCACCGGCACGCGGCCGGATGCGGAGCGGATCGCGGCGGAGTTGGTGTCGCGGCGGTTGGCGGGTTGCGTGCAGGTGAGCGGGCCGATTGTGAGCACGTTTCGTTGGCAAGGAAAGACGGAGACGCAGGAAGAGTGGGTATGTACGATCAAGACCGCAAGCGAAAAACTGGCGGCCATTCAGAAGGTGATCGAGGAGATTCATCCGTACGAGGTGCCGGAAGTGATTGCGACGCCGATTGTGGGGGGGAGTGAGAAGTATTTAGCGTGGTTGAGGGAGGAGACGCGCTAAGCCGCAAGCGTTATGTGTGGACGATTTACATTGCGGACGCCGGGGACGGTGTTGATTGAGCACTTCGATCTGGACGTGCGCGCGGATCGACAGTTGGCGCTGTTCGAGCCGCGGTACAATATCGCGCCAACCCAGGACGTCGTCGTCGTGCGCGCCGATCCCGAGAGCGGACGGCGAGCGGCCGCGACGCTATGCTGGGGATTGTTGCCGTCGTGGTCGAAGGGCGTGGCGTCTGGAGCGCCGATGATCAACGCACGCAGTGAAACGCTCTCCGAGAAGCCAGCGTTTCGCAACGCGTTTCGCAGGCGCCGCTGCCTGATTCCTGCGGACGGTTTTTATGAATGGCAGCAATCGGTGGGCGACGCGAAGGGGAGGAAGCAGCCGTTTTATATTCATCGGCCGGATGGAGGGCCGTTCGCGTTTGCCGGGTTGTGGGAGACGTGGCGCGGCGAACCGTCGCGCGGGGAACCCTCCCCTGGCCCCTCCCTACAAGGGAGGGGGAATTCGAACGCCGAGCTCGCGATCGAGAGCTGCACGATCGTGACGACCGCGGCCAATGCGGCGTTGCGCGAGCTGCACGACCGCATGCCGGTGATTCTGGCGCCGGGCGACTACGGGCTGTGGCTCGATCCGACGGTTGAGGATCCGGCCGAGCTTCAGCATTTGCTGGCACCGAGCGGCGATGACGAGCTGCTGGCGGAGCCGGTGAGCACGCATGTCAATCGAGTCGTGAACGACGATCCGCGGTGTATTGCAGTGGAGCGAACGCTGTTTTGACGCCAGCAATGCTTGCGGCGTCAACGGCCTGCTGTCAACGGCGACCTTCGCATTCGTATAGCCTGAATTGGGGGGCTCGCGTAATGTAGCGTCCTCTGTCCTACGCCATCGCGGCGATACCGGCCGGAGCTCCTTTCTACGCGTCTCATCGAATCTCATGCGCCCGTCCGCATCCAAGCTGAACTTGCGCGCAATCCGCCGATCGCTCACGGGGCGATTTTGGTGCGACGACCAATTGTCGGCCGACTTGGTGGATGCAATATGGCGCGGTGATTTGGAGCGACTGCTCTATGCGTCGACGCCGCTGCAAGAGAAGGACCGGTGCATCGTGGTGCGCTACGATCACCCGGCCGGTCCGCTATTGATCAAGCGGCACGTGTGGGGCGGCGCAGGTCGAACGTTCCGCTCTGTGGGCCGCGAGTCGTCGGCACGTCGGTGCGGGCGGCTCGGACTGGAATTGCACCGTGCGGGAATTCCCACGCCGTTGCCGCGGGCATGTCTCGAACACCGGCTTGGTCCTTGGGGAACACGATCGTACCTCGTGACGGACTATGTCGAAGGGCCGTCGCTTTACCGCTATATCCGATTCGGGTCTCAGTCGGCGAGCGAGCTGCGACACGTGGCCCAGCAGGTAGCCCACATCTGGCAGCGGCTCGTCGAGGCCGGCATCAGTCACAACGACATGAAGCCGGAGAATTTTATCGTGGATGAGCGGCTCGACGTGTGGCTGCTCGATCTGGAGAAAGTGCGACTCCACGAGAAGCCGTCGCGGCAGCGGAAGCGCTGTACGTTTGACGTGAAGAACTTTTTGCACGTCCGCGGTTGGCATCGCCGCGCTGAGGCGCGGGAAATTTTCTATCGCGAGTTCTTGAATACACCGTACGGTTCGTGGCTCGACGGGGTGCTTGTGCCAGAAGAGCCGGATCCGGAGCTTTCGGTGCTCGTTCTTACCGATCGGCACCCCAATGTCGCTTCCATTCGGCGGGCAATTGATTCCGTGCGGGACATCGCGGACGAGGTGGTGCCAATTGCCGCGGCGGGTGACGGCGGGGTCGACGTGCTCGACCGCGTTGTGCTCAGCGGGGACGACGCGGGCGAGCGCGCCGCGACGGCGCCCCTGCAAAGGGTGGCCCGCTACCCGTGGGTGTTGGTGCTTCGGCAAAATGAAATCGTGACGCCGTTTTTGGCGAAGCAGTTGCAACAGCAGATCGCCGACGCGAACGCGCAGAATGCGATTCGGATCCCGATCGTACCGCAGTTTTTTGGGCGAAGCATTTTGCCGACCACGGGCGACAATGGCCGGCCGATTCGTTTGTTTCGTCAGGAGCACTGCTTGTTTTCGTGGAATGGCGGAGACTTCGCCATTGCGGCCGTACCCGAACAGATGGGCCGGTTGACTGGAACCATTCAGCGGTGCGTTTGCGAGTCGGTGGCCGAGTTCGTCGAGCGTCTCAACGAGCAATCGACCCGCGCGGCACACCAGCGATGGCAAGCGGGTGAGCGACCCGCGATGCTTCGCGCTCTGGTCCGGGCAATTGCCCGCGGATTGAAGTTGGCGGCCGGGCGCGGCGGCATCGGCAGCGGCTGGACCGGCCTGCAAATCGCGTTTCTGGAAGGCGCGTTCTCGTGGGTCGAAGAGGCCAAGCTGCGGCAAATGACGCATGAATTCTTTGTCGAAGCGACGTCCGACGCTGCGCCCAGCGAAAGCGGTGCGGACTGCAACGTACTGCTGTCGTCGCCGTCTTGGGACGAGGCCGCGCTTAGAAAAGCAGCGTAGCGCCTTGTGCCGCCACTTGTGAGTGGTGAACCAGCCGCGATCCCAACGGGGCGCCGGCGATTTGCTGGTGCTTCGCCAGCGACCCGACCACCTTACGGGCGGTGCCCGGGTCGCGGCTAGTTTCTGCGACGTTGCAGCTCTGCAGAACGCAGCCATTCTGGTGTGGTTTTTTTGCAACGTCGTTTTAGGCGCGGATCTGCGTCTGGTGACGTTTCTACGACCGTTCTGAGTCGGATCGAGACGGAAATGCGTCTCGCGCGTGGCGAGTTCGCAGCGCGTTGCGCCAGTTTCTTGACACCCCGAACGGGTAATTAGCATGAAAGGCGTACCTATCTCATCCTCGTTTCGCGCCCTCGCCTCCTCTTTCGAGCCGCGCCCGTTCTGGCTGAGCTGGCGGCCCATTGGCTCCCACGTCCGAGGCAACCATGACGAAGCATTTCTTGCAAAGCCTCCACCAGTCGCTATTTCCCAACGCGGGGAAAGCAAGGAAACCTCGACGGCGGCGCGTTTACCGGCGCTCGTTGGCGATGGAGTCGCTCGAGTCGCGGCAGATGTTGTCGGCCACGCCGCTCGCGAATCTTTCCGTTTCGCAGAACACGGGCGAGAAGCCGCAGTCAAAGGTGTTTGAGTACGCCGGGCAGTGGTGGACGGTGATGCCCAACTCGACGGGCACGTGGGTCTTTCGCCTCGACGGCACGAACTGGACGCCGACGCAACAGATCACGACCAACAAGAGCGTGCATGCCGACGTGAAGCTGGTTGACGACGTGGCACACGTGCTGTTGTACAACGGCGCGAACTCACAGCTCGCATCGCTGCAATACGATGCCGGGCCCGACAATCGGTTCGAGCCGTGGTCGCTGCGGCCGCAACTGGTGAACGTGGGTCTTTCCAGCGGCTCGGAAACGGCGACGCTCGACATCGATTCGACGGGCCGAATGTGGATCGCGTACGACCCGGGCAACAGGGTCGAAGTTCGCTACAGCGACGGGTTGTACACAAGTTGGAGCGCTCCGATCACGGTCGAGTCGGGCATCAGCTCGGACGACATTTCGGCGATCATCGCCATGCCGAACAACACGATCGGCGTGATGTGGTCGAACCAGAACACGAAGAAGTTCGGCTTCAAGACGCATCAGGACGGTGCCGAGGCGAACGCCTGGTCGGCGCTCGAGATCCCCGCCATGCAGTGGGTGACGAGCGTCGGCGGCAGCTTTGCCGACGATCACATTCACCTAGCCGCCACTTCCGACGGCACGCTGTACGCCGCGGTGAAGACCAGCTACGACAGCTCGGGTAAGCCGGAGATTATGCTGCTGGTCCGTCGGCCGAACGGAACGTGGGACAATGCATACACGGTCGACGGCAAGGGCACGCGGCCGATCGTGGTAGTGAACGAGGCGGCTGGAAAGCTGATCGTCGCTTATTCGCCGAGCGACAGCGGCGGCAGCACGGTTTATCGCGAGTCGCCGCTGGGCAACATTTCCTTCGGCGCGAAACAGGTTCTTATTCAGGGTAGCAACAACAACGTCACGAGTACGAAATACACCTCGTCGAACGAGATCGTGTTCCTGGCCGGCAGCAGCAGCACGGCGCGGGGCGTTCGCTTCAGCTTCGACACGGGCGCGCCGCCGGTCGTCAATTTGCCGCCCGTGGTGAACGCGGGCAGCGATCGATCGACCGAGCTGGGCACTCCGGTGGCAATCGACGGCACGGTATCAGACGACGGACAGCCCGCACCGGCGTCGCTAACCACGCTGTGGACTAAATTATCCGGCCCAGGCACGGTTACCTTTGGAAACGCCAATGCCGTGGACACGACGGCGATTTTTGACGCCGTGGGAACGTACGTACTACGGCTGACCGCGAGCGACGGTCTCCGGTCAACCGTGGACGACGTCACGATTACAGTCGCGGCGCCGCCGCCACAGCCAGGTACCGATCCGCCGCCGTCCGGCACGCCGACGCAGATCGCCTTCCAGGACGGATTGTTCCCGTATGTTTCGTACGCGGGCACGAGCGACACGAAGATCGCGGGCGGCAACGCGACGACGAATTACGGAACCGCCACTACGTTCGATGTCGATGGCGATCCGGACATTGCCGCCCTGCTTAAGTGGGACGTCTCGGCGATCCCGGCCGGCAGCATCGTCGTGTCGGCCGCAATCGAGTTGTACGTCACCAATTCGACCAAGCAGAACTTTGAAGTGTATGCCTTACAGAAGGCGTGGGATGAGCTTTCCGCGACGTGGCAGCGACTCGCGACAGGTAACAATTGGTCGGGCGCCGGAGCGACCGGTGGCAGCGACCACGATTCGACGGCGCTCGGCCAGCTTGGTCCGGGCGGTACGGGCATCCAACGCATCGAATTGAACGCAGCCGGTTTGGCCGCGGTGCAGTCTTGGATCGACGACTCGCAGTCGAACTTCGGCATCATTCTGCAGGATTACAGCGCGTCGGACGGCGTGGATTTCTACAGCAGTGAGTACGCGACCGTCGCGCGGCGGCCGAAGCTGGTGGTGAACTATGAAACGCCGCCGCTGGTCGTCGCCCATGGTGCGGGTGGTTCGCAGCAATCGGGCACGTCGAGCAACTTGCCGAACACGCCGGGCATCCAATGGGAACTGATGAAAGAGTTCTCCGATGAGTTCAATGGCACGACGCTCGACGAAGCTAAATGGGACACGGTCTACAAGAACTGGACCGGCCAGGATCCTGGCATGTTTGATTCGTCGAGCGTGAGCGTGGCCGACGGATACCTGCAGCTGGACGTGAATCTGCCGCCCGCCGGCACGTTGCCGCCCAATAAGCAGTACACGACGGCAAGCGTGAACACCACGGGCGGCGACCTCGGCAGCCTGCCGCGGGAAGTGCTCTACGGCTATTTCGAGCTCCGCGCCAAGAGCATGAACGCCAAGACCACCAGCGCGTTCTGGCTGTTCAACAATACGCCCGAGAATTGGACGGAAATCGACGCCATGGAGCTGGTCTACAGCATGGAGCGGTCGGTGCCGACGAACCTGCACGTGATTCGTGAGAACGGCGTCACCGTTTCGGAGCAGTTCCCCGCGATTCTGACGTTCGACGATGCAAACGTCCCGAGCGGGGAAACGCACTTCAATTCGTTCCACACCTACGGGCTGGATTGGAACGTGAACACGATTGATTGGTACATCGACGGCGCGTTGGTGCGATCGGTGCCGAACGATCGTTGGCATCAGCCGTTGTATTTGAACATCACCAACTCGATCCAGGACTTTAACGGTCTGCCGACGGGTAATGAGCTGTCGGCCGCCGCGCCGTTCCTTGTGGATTACGTTCGCGTGTACAAGGCGGTGCCGGAGAGCGTTTGAGTACGGCGCGGCGTCGTGGGTTAGCGAGCCGGGGCGTCCCCGCCCC
>JAKEIB010000162.1 GCA_022614705.1 Planctomycetota bacterium
ACGTCGAATAGGCGCCTACGCTCATGGCGCGCGCCTTGTCCCATGATATTATGTACTTGTCCAGGCCAATGTTGCAGATTTATTGCGATGGGCCATATGTTTGAAAGAAAAGATTTGGAGCGAAAGCGATGACTCGCAAATTCTCTCGCCGCACGATGCTCCGCGGACTCGGCGTCACCATGGCGCTGCCCTGGCTCGAATCACTAAACGTGTGGGGCAAGGTCGCCGTCGGACAGACCGTCGCGAGCGAAGCGCCCGTGCGGCTCGCCGTGCTCTTTGCCGGCAACGGTTTTCACAGCAAGGAATGGTGGACCAAGGGCGACGGCCGCGACATGCAGCTCGGCCAGGTGCTCGCGCCACTCACCGATCTGCGCGAGAAGCTGCTGTTCATCCGCGGCCTGTACAACGAGCAGGCCCTCAAAGGGAATATTCACAGCTCGCAGACCGGCAACCTGCTCTCCGGTGCGCCACTTGCCTCCGGCGGCGACATCCGTTCCGGCACGAGCGTCGATCAGCTTCTCGCGCAAACCTACGGCCGCTCCACGAAGGTGCCGAGCCTCGTCTTGGGCTGCGAGAAATCGAACCCGGGCGTCCACAAAAATTATTCGATGCTCTACAGCTCGCATATTTCCTGGACGTCACCCACCACGCCCACACCGTTGGAGCTTTATCCGGCGCTGGCCTTCGACCGGCTCTTCAAGGACGAGGCCGCGCGAGGCGACAAGAGCGTGCTCGACGCCGTGCTCGCCGACGCCAGCGATTTACGACGCCAGATCAGCAACGCCGATCAGCGCAAGCTCGACGAATATCTCGACTCGGTCCGCGACGTCGAGCAACGCATCGAGCAGGCCGGTAAGCAGGGCGAGCTGCAAGGCTGGCGGCCGACGCTCGATAAGCCGAACATCAATCGCCCGCCCGATGGCATCCCGCAGAACATCGCCGACCACATGCGGCTGATGTGCGACATCCTGGTCCTCGGCTTCCAAACCGACACCACCCGCATCACCACGCTCAAACTCAACAACGACCATTCATCGCTGCGCTTCCCGCACCTCGGCGTCGACTATATGATTCATCACCTGCTGTCGCACTCCGACACGGCCGATTGGCTCAAGGTCAACCAGTTCTTCGTCGAGCAGCTCGCGTACATCGCGCGCAAGCTGGACGCGATTCAAGAAGGTGAACGGACCGCGCTCGACAATTCGATGCTGCTATTTTGCTCCAGCATGTTGACCGGCAGCCACGACGCCACGCAGCTCCCGGTCGTCATGCTCGGCCGCGGCGGCGGCAAGATCCAAACCGGTCGCGCGCTCGATTACAGCGGCAATTCAAACCGCCAGATGTGCCGGCTGTACCTCTCGATCCTCGACAAGATGAACGTTCGCCCGAAAACCTTCGGCGACGCCACCGAACGCCTGTCCGAAGTGTGATTTTTCATCGGGCGCCTGTGTGCCACTGCTCGCGGCGAAAGAAGGGCCGCTTTGCTCAAGCAAAGCACTGCTTGCTTCCCACGGCCCGCACACCTTAACAGTGAGCAGTGCCGAGTGGGGCAATCACGCAACTCGGTGCGCGGCAAGCAGTGGCACACAATTACGAAAACGGGCTACTCGCTTTTGAATACTGTCTTCCAATCGTTCTTCATATCCACGACCACCCAACCGCGCTGCGGCGCTTCGTCGAGCGCACGCTTGAGTTGTCCGACCGGTGAGGGATAGTCATATGCATACTCGCGCTCTGCGTCGGTGTGGTGGACGATCAACCCAAAACGGGGGCGAGGCGGGCACCCGGCACACGGTTTTGCCGGGTGCCGGGTCGCCGGCTCGCTGGACTTCGGCGAGCTCAGTCGAGCCGCGGTGGTCCAGCGCAGCATTTCGTAGTCTCCATCCGAATTGCCGAACGCCATAATCGGCCGCCGGCCAATAAACCGATTGATGCCGACCGGTTTCCCAGGCCCGTCGTCGATGAATTCGACCTTGGCCTGCTTCATAAGCACCGGCTGGTCGCCTTCCAGCTCGTACTTCACCACGCCGCTGCTGCCGACGACCTGCTCCGGCGGAATGTCATACGCCTTATCCACCCACGGCCGCATGAATTCCACGCCGCCGCCCGAAACGATGAATGTCTTGAAGCGGTTCGCGCGCAGATACACAAGCAGCTCGTGCATCGGTTGGTAAATGCATTCGTCATACGGCCGACGAAATCGCGGGTGCCGGGCCGTGCGTATCCATTCGCGCACGGTCGCGTGAAACTCTTCAACACGCATTCCCGCGTGCGTGGCCGCCATGATATCGAGCAGGCCCTGTTCGCCCCTTGCGCCAAAGGCCTTCAAGTCGCCGGCAAGGACAAATTTGTACGGCTCCTGGTTCTTCCATTCGGGATGATCCTTGGCGGTCGCCTTGATCTGATCGAATGCGAATATCATCTGAAAATACATGGGCTGCTCGCACCACAGCGTTCCGTCGTTATCGAACGCGGCGATCCGCTCGGCGACCGGCACAAAATCGGCTCCGCCTTCCTTGGTGACCTTGTCGACAAACGCAACGATGGATCGTTTGACAGCCCCATCATTCCAAGAGGGCAGGGGATCGGCCGCGCTCGTTGGCAGGCACATCGCCACAACAAGTAACCATGCACAAACCGATGCCGCTCGGCAAGATTTGTTCAACATGACTCGCCCGTCGCAAAAATCGGTTGTGAGAAATTCAAAGTACCAGAAACGTCAGTAGCATCGACGCCACCACCATCGTGCCAATGCCGAAGCAAAACGCGATGTCGAGTACGAGCATGTACCGTGGCCAGGTCCTGCGAATCCGTGTGCGAATCCCCAGAAAACTCAGCAGCGTGACAAACGAGAAGATCAGCGTGGCGATTGCCAGCATGTCGTCCACGATCCGCTCCACCTTGTTGAGCGCCTCGATCACGCTAACCAGCCCAATCGCCGTCAAGCACACGCCCACCATCGCCGCCGACACGCTGAGCAGAGTTAACAGGTGGGTGTATATCCGTTCGTCGTCGCCTGTTTTTTTGTCGGCCATACGTATCAGCGGGGCGCGCGGGCGGCTTGGCGATCTAGTTTCGTTTCCCGGCCGATTTTTTGCACGTCTTGGGCCTTCTGGTAGCTTTCAAACAGTAGTTGGTAGTGCGGCACGATGTGATCCTTCATCACGGCGGCGAACTCCATGGCATCGGCCCGGTTCCATGTCGCCATGAGCTCGGCCAGCACGGCGAACGTATCGGTCGGAACCGCGCCGGCCTGAACCACGCGTGCCAGCGTGATGTCGGTCGCCATCGCTGAGTAGTTGCCCGACGCGTCAACCACGTTGAACACCTTATAGCCGGCCTCCAAGGCGCTGAGCGTCGGGAACGCCATGCAAACGCTGGTCAGCGTGCCGGCGATAATAAGAGTCTTGCGGCCGGTATTCTCGATCGCTTCGACCCACTTCGGATTGTCCCAGGCATTGATTTGCCCGGTTCGCGGGATGTAAATCGCCTCCGGATTGGCCTCGTGGATTTCTGGAATGAGCGGACCGTTGGGTCCGTCGGGCACCGACGCGGTGGTGAACGTCGGCACCTTCGTGAGCCGTGCCGCCTTGGCCAACGCGATCACGTTGTTCCGTAGCGTGAGCATGTCCATGTCCTTCACGAGCTGAAACAAGCCGCTCTGATGGTCGATTAGCAGCATCACGGCGTCATCGGGATCAATCATCCATTTGTTCGTCTTGGCCATTTTCAATTCCTTTCAATTGAGGATGAAGAACATGACTGCACTGCCGTCAGGGTGATGCGCCGATCTTTCCGCTGTTTGTACGCACCCCGCTCCGGCTGTGCTACGGGAAACTTTCACGTCGAGGATCTCATTCCGCGGGTGGCACTAGTTCGCAACTGTGTTCTTGTAGATCTTGCCATCTTTCATGATGACGACGAAGTTCTTGTCCGGGTCTGAGATCAGCTCAATTTTCGCCAGGGGATTGCCATCGACCAGAAGTAAGTCCGCCAACGCGCCTTCTTCCACGACGCCAAGCTTCCCCGGATACGGGTTGCGCTTCCCAGAGCGGCCCAGTATGGCCCATCGCAATAAATCTGCAACATTGGCCTGGACAAGTACATAATATCATGGGACAAGGCGCGCGCCATGAGCGTAGGCGCCTATTCGACGTG
>JAKEIB010000163.1 GCA_022614705.1 Planctomycetota bacterium
ACGTAGGCGCGGACGCCCGGCGCGTCGAGGTCCAGCGCGAATGTGAACGTGGTATCGTCGGGCACAATGTCGGGATTGCTCTCGTTACTGTCGAGTCCGCTATTCGTGCCGACGGCCCAGGGAGTGACCTCAAATGCGTCCGTGTGGTGATCGACTAGATCGGTTGCGCTGTAACCGCCCGTAATGCTGTTCGAAACATCGACGTATGCCGTCGGCATCCCGGCGTTTGGGGCCAGAATGGGATATGCGATGTAATGCCCGCCCGGCCCGCCATAGGGATGCGCGTTTTCATTCATGAGAGTGGGGTCAGGCGACACGTTTCCGAAATCGTAGCCCGCATATGCGCCGTTGAATCCCACACCATATAACTCGATCGGCCGGGCCGCATCGTAGTTGCCGGAAACCACGTCCGCGAGGAGCTCCGCCCGCGTATCCGGGTTGTCGTCGTAAAAGACCGGGCCGTTAGTAGATTCCTTCATCGTGAGCGTGACGGTCACGATGCTCACATGGTAGTTCGACGCGGGCAGGTCTTTTGTGATCTGCGTCGATGTCTTGAACGCCACGAGCGACATGCCGTCGCGGGCCGGCTCAGCCCCATCGAGCGGCACGAAGTCTTGCGTGACCGAGTTGTAAACGAGGCCTCCGGTCCAGGTCGGCCCCAGCGTCCTGACTCCAAGGCTACTCGGGTCGATCCTGAGGTAATACCACTGATCGAAGTCCGACGTAGCCCAATTCACGGTCACTGACCAGGCGGCCGGCGCAATCGATAGGCTGAGGGCGGCACACACCAGCTGCGCCGCCGCTCGCAATCGGAATACGTGCCACAAATTGCAGTATCGCCGATCCATTGAAATCGCATCCTCAAGTGGTCCGTCATTGGCAGCGGCGGCGACGTCCAACGAATCCGACGACCGTGCCGCCCGACAAAAGGAGCCAGCTCGCCGGTTCCGGCACTTGAGCGCTGGAAACTACGTCCATTTCAAACGTGTAAGGATCGGAAAAGCTTCCAAATCCATCCCGCACCGTGTAACCAATTTGCACGTGTCCTACATTCGACATGGTTGAGGCGAATAACGATGGCAGGCCTTCCGGCGTGAAGTACGGGCTGTCCGGGCTGATGTCGAACGTCAACTTGGTCCAATCCATGTTCGCAGCGAGCGGCGAAGCCGTTTCAAAGACGACTCCCGTGCCGCCTGTCGGCCGCGTGAATCGCACAAAGAACGGCAGCGCCTGCGGTGCATTGTGCCGCACGTACACGGTCAGCTGGTTAAGACCACCCGCAATCCAGTCGCCTTCAAACGCATGCCCACTCGAATTGAATTCGTCATGGGCTCGAAATTGCACGAATGGAGTTTCATTGGGGAAACCGGCTGCCGACGACGTTCGCGAAACGTAGCTGCTGCCATCCGGACCACCCGCCGCAACCAGGGCTGGCGCTACGAGACTCATACTGGAGGTCGACCAGTTCGCGGTGGTTGTGAAGTTCTCGGTGTAGGGCGACGTTGCCGCCAGGGCCGGGCTATTGCTCGTTACGACAATTCCAACGGTGACGATCCACGCAATTCTCGATGCCTTCATGATTGTTGAGCCTCATGGTGTTCAAAGGTGCAATTCATTAACAAGCATTCACAAGATTGACTGATAGGCTGCTTCGGAGTGCCGAACGTCGAAAGAGGGAGCGAGGTCGTTCGGCGTCTAGTTTGGCGGGAAGGCGGCCGTTTCGCTGCCACCGCGCGTCGCCGCGGCACGCCATACAGGCACGTCCACGCTGCCCGAGATGGCATGGATGGACCCGTCGACCATGGCCACGTTGACAACACCACCCGAGTGATAACTGCGCGACGTGACGGCGGAATACGTGACGTCGGTGTTGTTGATTCCCTCGCGCATCGAGGTCCAATCAACGTCGTACGCCTGTCCGCTCTGAATACACTCGACACGCGTGTTCGGCGGAAATACGGCGGTGACGCCGGTTTGATGCACGCGTCCGTCGACCCACTCCGTGTGGCCCGATTCCGACTTGAACGAGCCGCCCAATCCGCAAATCTCGCTCGTGGCGGCCGGGGGCGTGGGTTGATTGAGCGACTGGTCGCGGAAATAGGGCGTGTACGCTTTCACTTCCGCCACAAGCAGCGTTTTGCTCGTGCCGTCGCTGATCGTCCGCAACGGCGTACCTTCGTTGGGTTGTATCGCGCCTTCTTCCGGCAACTGGCCCGTCGGATCGAACGTCCGCCACACGCCGCGGTTGACGCCGTAGTTCACCGGGTAGTGAATCGGAACACTGCTCGCATCGACTCGCACCTGATCGCGCTCCTCGCTGGGGCAGAGATAGGTTGCCACGCGATAGGCGCCAATGAATTCGCCGTTAACCTTGACTGTCTCGTAATCGCTTGAATAGTCGATCTGCGACTCGAAACTCTCTTCCTCCAGGTACGGCAGAATGCGAGCGTGCGCGGACCACTTGCTATTTCGCGCATTATTGGGTCCGTAGTAAACGAGCGCCGGCGGCAGCGCTTTGCGGGACGATTCGTAGTTCAACATTGCCAGCGAAATCTGCTTCACCTTGTTTTGGCACGAGCTGCGGCGGGCGGCTTCGCGGGCAGCCTGAATCGCCGGCAGCAGCAGTGCGACCAGAATGCCGATGATGGCAATCACGACTAGTAGCTCGACGAGCGTAAAAGCACCTCGAATCGATACGGACCCAGCATGGCGAAATGACCGTTCCATAATTTGCAGCTTCCTCGGTTAGCGGGTAGCACCCCTGACACAGTATTGAGACTCAGAATCAACAATGAGAGGATATCGCATCTGGGAACTTCTCGCAAGTAGCTATTTCAAAAATTCACAAATTCGTAGAAAACGCGGCGTATCTCGCTGTTTTGTCGGAACTTAATCGATGTCGATTGACCCGTTTGAGGCACTTGAGCGTAGTTAGACTAGCGGTCGCGATATTGCTGATACCAAGTATCGATTGACGGGCACGCACCGCGATTAGAGGTCGGACTGGAATCCGATAGGCGAACGTAAGGGCGGCAAGATCGCTACCGTTCGGGCAGCTTGTCGAATTTGTATTCGTGGCCCCGGTCGCGGATCACTTCGGCCTTAAGAATGCGGTCGGGCTCGGGCGGGTTTTGCGGGTGTTGCGGGGAGCGGCGTTGTAAATCGGCCAGTACCTCCATGCCTTCGATCACGCGGCCGAATGCCGTGTGCTTGCCGTTCAAATGCGCTGTCGGTATGAACGTCAGAAAGAATTGCGATCCGCCGGAGTCCGGATGGCCGGAATGAGCCATGCTGAGCGTACCTCGGAAGTGCTTGCGATAATTGGGCACGTTCGCTTCGCCCCGGATCGAGTACCCAGGCCCACCAGTGCCTTTGCCCGTTGGATCGCCGCCCTGGGCCATGAACTTGGGCAGCACGCGGTGGAACGGGCTGCCGTTGTAAAAACCTTGCTTCGCGAGTGTGAGAAAGTTGGCCACGGACTGCGATGCCTCATTCTCGAAAAGTTCCAGCGTGATCTCGCCTTTGGTGGTGGTCAGCTTAACGCGCGGCAAGTCGTCGGCATTGGCCTCGGCGGCTCGTATTTCCGATTCCTTGGCCCAATTGGCGCGATACTGATCAATAATTCCGGCCGTCGCTTGGAACAGGTGCATTACACCTTGCATCAGCCCGGCTTCGGGGTCTTGCTTCGGATCCTTGGCGGCCGCCTCGGCGATCTCCTGGAGCGCACCCGATTCGCTTGCCTTGGCGAGATACTGAGCGGCCAGGTCGTAGTCGTTCGTCATGTAGGCCGCCAGAAAACCCCATACGTACAGTTGTTTGTTGTCATTGCCGCCATCGATCAGCAGCTTGATGATCGGCAGCGCCCGCTCGTATTGATCGCCGCCATCGATGGGAAAATAGACGTCGCTGGGATTATCGGGCGCCGGTTCCCCGGGACCCGTCTGCCGGCCGATCGTGTTGTATTTCGCCACCGCGATCAGCAGATCGGTGATCTTGGGGTCGGCATTCGGCGCGAACTTGTAGGCGGCCATGGCCGCGTCGACCATCGCGTTGACTAGGGACTGAGCGTGGGCCACTTGGCCTGTTAGCTGTTCGTTGAGTTTCTTACGCGTTGCCTCATCGGCCGACTGGAACTCCACGTTCAGCTTCTCGATCTCGCGGATCGCCGCCTTGTATGCATTGAACTTTTCCTCGAAGGCGGCCTTCGCTTGAGCGGCGGCATTGGCGTCGGCCGCCGACTCGCCGGTAACCGGCACTTTGTCCGCCCCCGACTGGTCGTTCGAAGTCTCGCCCTTCGTTGCTTGCGGATTGTCGGTCGCCGGCGCGGGTCTAGTTTCCTGCCCGGCTCCCCGAACATCGACAACACACGCGGCGAGACAAACAACTCCGAGGCAGAATGATATAAAACGTCGGTTCATCGGGTTTCCTGCTGAAACAGTTTTATGCTCACGCAGAGGCGCGGAGTCCGCGGAGAAATACCTTGGCAACCGTGCGAAGGTTGGAAGTGTTGGAACGCTGATTATCACTAATGATCGCTAATAGGGTATTTGCGGCAATTAGTGATTTCTGCATTGCTAATGAGCCATAGGGTGCCATGGCCACTGCTCTGAGTGGCCATGCTTGCAGCGAGATTCCCATGCCCACGCAAAGCCGTGGGCATGCCACCCAAATGTGAGGCGGCTCATTCTCAGCGCAGACATTGATAGTGATCATTAGTGTTCCCGTCCCCTGCGATCTCCGCGCCTCTGCGTGAGACATTCATTCGTTCTTACGTTTACGCTGTGGCGCCGGTTCTAGACGACGGCGACTCCACACACGATAACAAACATCGCCCACGTCGGGCCACTGCCTGCCAATTGCCGCGAGCCCACATCTTTCGTGTCCCGCAAACGCAAATCGCCGGAATCGCCCGCGGACCGCTTGCCCTCCGGCAGCGGCGAGGCCGAGGTGCGGATTATCGGCGGCAAATTTCGCGGCCGACGGCTAAATTATCACGGCGACCCCGTGGTGCGGCCGATGAAGCACCGTACGCGCGAGGCGATCTTCAACCTGATCAGCACGGAGTGCGCCGGCCGACATGCGATCGACCTGTTTGCCGGCACCGGGGCGCTCGGCCTGGAGGCGATCAGCCGCGGCGCGTCGGGCGCGACATTCATTGAAAAACACGTGCCGTCGGCCCGTGTTGTCGAGCAAAACATCCGCACGCTCGGCGTCGAATACCGCGCGACACTGCTGATCACCAGCGCGTTTCTGTGGAGCAAGCGCGATTTGACCGCGGCGACCAACACGTTGCCGAACGACAAACCGTGGCTGGTTTTCTGCAGCCCGCCGTACGCATTTTTTCACGAGCGGCAGGACGAAATGCTCGATCTGATCCAGCGCATTCAAACGCACGCTCCGGTGGGCAGCATCTTGATCGTCGAGGCCGACGAGCCGTTTGATTTCAATTCGCTGCCTCATGCCAAAGTTTCGGGCGGGGACTCGCGTTGGGACTTGCGCTCCTATCCGCCCGCGTCGGTTGGGTTATGGCGTGCGCCCATTGATTCTGTATGAAGGTTCCGCGCGCCTTACGTATCCGTCGCATTGGCCGTCCAGCAGGCGGCAAACAACAACATGCCGGCCATGCCGCCGATCATGTAAACGAGGAAGCCGGCGTCCCGCTTCTTTAGCATAGTAAATCGTGCGGCCGAATCGGCGGCGAATTGCATCGCGCTTGCGGCGCTGGTACAACGAAAAGGGATTAGTCCCCTTCGAGGTTTTACGTTCCGGACGCACGCCGATCGGGCAAAAACGACCGATTTCGGTACTTCGGGCGACCTTTTCCGCTTTTCGCCGCTCGCTTATGGATCAAATCTCATCAGAAAATGCATTCAGCGCAGTAGAGTTTGCCGAAAACCCCGAACCGCGGGTGCCTTGTGTGCTGATCGTCGATACATCGACATCGATGCAGGGGCCGCGCATTGACGAGCTCAATAAAGGGCTCCAATTCTACCAACAGGAGCTGCTCGCCGATCCACTTGCATCCAAGCGAGTCGAAGTCGCGGTCGTAACTTTTGGCGGCCGTGTGACGCGACTGATCGAATTTGTCACCGCGACCAAATTCGAGCCGCCGACGTTACAGCCAATTGGAGGCACACCGATGGGCGAGGCGATCAATACCGCGCTCGATATGATCGAAGAGCGCAAAGCGAGCTACCGCGAGCACGGCATCGCCTACTATCGCCCCTGGGCGTTTCTCATCACCGACGGCGAACCCAACGACCATTGGAAACCGGTGATCTCGCGCGTTAAAGCGGGCGAATCTCAGAAGTCATTTTGCTTTTTCGCCGTCGGCGTCGAAGGCGCCAATATGCAAGTGCTTGACGAGATTTGCGTTCGCAAACCGCTTTGGTTGCAAGGAATGAAGTTCCGCGAGCTGTTTAGCTGGCTCTCCAATTCGCAGCAGGCGGTGTCCCGCTCGTCGCCGGGCGACGAAGTGCCGCTTGAGGACCCGACCTCCGGCCCGCGCGGCTGGGCAGCCGTTTAAGGTGCCAAGCGTGTGGCGACATATTGCCCAAAGCCAGCAAGGCCCCTCGCATATCGCCGAAGGCACTTGCTGCCAGGATTGTAACGCTGTTTGCCTCCTTGGCGAAAATGCGGCCTCAATCTTAGTGGCCTGCGTCGCCGACGGCGCCGGAAGCGCTAGGTTCGCCGACATCGGTTCCACGATTGCGTGTGAATCGATCGTCGAAAACGCCGCGACTTACTTTAGCGACCACGGCAATTTCGACGACTTCGACCGAGACGACGCGCTTGGCTGGTGCGACGACATCCACTCGCGAATCGAGACAGCGGCCTTCGAGCGCGACAGCGCCGTTCGCGAGATGGCGACGACCCTGTGCGTCGTAATTGCAGCGCCTCGATCCTCAACTTTCTTCCAGATTGGCGACGGCGGTATCATCGTTCGCAGTCACGGTGTTTACGGCGTCGTATGGCTCGTCGCAAAAAATCTGACACATTGACTCGTTGAGAATCCCTTAAATTCAGGTGTTTGCGAGCTTCTTGATGTGGCAGATTTATTCGGACGG
>JAKEIB010000017.1 GCA_022614705.1 Planctomycetota bacterium
ATACTTGAGGCCGGCGGCCGTGGCCACCTCGGTGGGCAGCATCTCGGCAACTTTCGACGACATGAGCTGCGCGGGACGAAGCACCACAACAGCCGACGCGCCGGGGGAGACGTAGGTCGTGTCGATCGCGCCGGCGGGGCGTTCGCTCGCCGTTGGCGCCGGCTGCTCGGAATCATCTCGTGAGCGCTCGGGCGGCCGGCTTTGCTGCAAGCCCTCCACACGCTGGCGGACCGCTTGTTGCGCGGCATTCGTTTGCGCGAACAGCGCGGCCGAAGGCGATGTGGCCATGACGACGGCCAGCAAGAAGCAGAGAGCCCGACGTAAGAAGCGGGTGGACGACATGCGGAGTATCATTTTGAGGAACCTCGTTTGAGGGTGGTAAGCAGCGCGAAATCAGCTTAAGGCGGAATCGCGCGGGGGTCAAATTGTGGAGAATGTCCGGTAATTCGCATGGAAACGATTTTGCTTGGGTTGATTGCGGATTTTGCGGGGTCGGACGCAGCGTGGCGGGAAACGCATATTCGGGCCTTTTTTCAAAGCTATGTTTGCACAGTCGCAGCGGAAACGGCGGGGGCGTGAACGCCCCGGCTCGCTGAAACGGTGTTTTTATCTTGCGCGAGCCGGGCCGTCCTCGGCCCCGGAGATTCGGGTCTTCCATGATTGTCATCATCGGTGTCATTCTCGTGATCGGCGCCGTGCTCGGCGGCTTTTCGATGGCCGGCGGGCACATCGGCGCGCTGATTCACCCCAGCGAGTTCATCACGATCGGCGGGGCCGCGCTGGGCGGGTTGATCGTAAGCGCGCCGAAGAAAGTTCTTATCGATCTGATGAAAGGCGTGCTGCAGTCGATCAAGGGTTCGCCGTTCAATAAGTCGGCCTACGAAGAGGCGTTCAAGTGCATGTATGATTTGCTTCGGCTAGCCCGGCGCGACGGCATGCTGGCGCTCGAGCCGCACGTGTCGAAGCCGGAAGAGAGCAGCATTTTCGCGAAGTATCCGAAGGTCCTGCACAACCATCACTTGCTGCATTTCATCTGCGGCGGCCTGGGGCCCTTGATCGACGCCACGGTGAAGCCGGAGCAAATGGCCGAGCTGCTGGAAGCGGAACTCAAGGTGTTGGACGAAGAGCATCACGCGCCGATGAACGCGCTCACGAAGGTGGCCGACGCATTGCCGGGCTTCGGCATCGTAGCGGCCGTGCTGGGCATCGTGATCACGATGGGCCACATCGATGGCCCGCCGGCGGAGATTGGCCACAAGGTGGGCGCCGCGCTGGTCGGCACGTTCCTGGGCATTTTGCTGTCGTACGGTTTTGCCGCGCCGCTGGCGACGCGGATGGAGTTTCTGGCGCATGCCGAGGGGGCGTTTTTCCGCACGTTGTCGTCGATCATCGTGGGGTTTGCGAACAACCTGCCGCCGAAAGTGGCCATCGAAATGGCCCGCCGCAGCGTGACCCGCGAGTTCCGGCCCGAGCGCGACGAACTGGACGAGTGGTTCAAGGAAGCGGAAGCAGCGTAGAGGAATTTCGGATTTCGGATTGAGGATTGAGCCACTTTCCAATCCGCAATCCGCAATCCGCAATTGCACCAGCGTCTGAACAACGATTGTTGGCGGCATGAACTATGGCAGGTAAAGGCGGCGGTGCTTGGAAGGTGGCTTACGCGGACTTCGTGACCGCGATGATGGCGTTTTTTCTGGTGATGTGGATCACCTCGCAAAGCGACGACGTGAAGAAGGCCATCGGCGGCTACTTTCAGGACCCGTGGGGCACATCGTCGGACGATCATTCGCCAAGCTTCACCAGCCCCTTGGGCGTCAACGGCGAGGCGCCGTTCTCCGACACGCCGAACGGCGTTTTGCCCAGTCGCTGGCCGCAGGCGAATATGGAGAACGCCACCTCGAAAGACCCGGGCGCGGCATCCGTTTGGCAACAGAAGCACAAGTTGCACTTGATCGAGAACACCGACCGCAACCTGCCCGCGCTGGTCGTGAATTTCGACGAGGCTTCCGCCGAGCTTCCGCAAACGGCGCAGCAGCGGCTGAGCGATTTGCTTCCGGCGCTGATTGGAAAGCGTCACAAGATCGAGCTGCGGGCTCACTCGACACGTCGACCGCTGCCGAAAAATAGCGCGTATCGCGACCACTGGCGGCTTTGCTACGAACGCAGCCAGCAAACCATGCAGTACCTGGTGCTCCGCGGCGTGGAGCCGGAACGGATTCGGCTAAGCCAATCGGCAGCCTACGAGCCGCTCACGACGCGGCTTGAATCAGCGTGGCAGGATGAAAACAACTGCGTGGAGATCTTCTTGCTGGCGCAAGTCGCCGAGCGAGTGCCCGGCACGCCGCACCCCAGCGCGCCTGCGAACGATCACGCGGCGGCAATTGAAGTGAACCCAGGCGCCGATGCGCAGAATTAGGGCCGCGATTGAAGTGTAGTGGAGCAGTGGAAGAGAAGACTGTCTTCCTGAGGGAGGCTCAGCGACGCCCCAGTCATCCTGAGGGAGGCTCGGCGACCGAAGGATCTGCCTCGCCCCCACGAGATTCTTCGCTACGCTGCGCTTCGCTCAGAATGACAGAATCTCATTCGCTACTCCACTACTGCTCTACTCCACTCATCTGTAGTAACCGGTCGATGCGGACGAATCCGTAGCCCCGCTTAACGAGCTCGTCGCAGAGCGGGCCGAGCATGGGGTGGAACGGATCTTGGCGGCCGGAGCCCAGGTGCAATAGCAGGATGAAGCCGTTGAGGCCGTGCGGGTTTTTTCGTTCGTAGGCCAGGATATCGTCGTAGATCTGGCGCGATGGCACGAAGCGGCGGTCGCCTTCGGGGGCGTAGTCGCGGTTCGAGCCGCTGCCGGGCGTGAAGTTGATGAGCGTGACGCCGAGCGCGGCGCTCCAGCGGACCTGGTCGGCGTTGTAACACTCGTACGGCGGAACAAATAGCCGTGGCATCTTGCCACGGAGCGTTCCGAGCGTCTCCAGTCCGGCGAGGTTCTTGCTCAAGTCGCTCGCGAAAACTTCCTGAGTGACGAGCGACTTTTCGCGGTCCTCCCACGGGCAATAGAGTGGATGCGAGTCAGAGTGCGGCCCCAGGTAATGGCCCTCGGCGATCGCCCGCCGGAGCAGCGGTTGAAGCTTGGCGTCGCGCACGAAGCTGCCGGTGACGAACAGGCCGGCCTGGATTTTGCGCGCTCTCAGCGTGTCGAGGATCGCGGACGTGCTTTCGCCCCGTTCGTCGCCAGTGAACACGAGGGCTAGTTTCTTGGCCGTGACGTCGCCACGGCTAATGGCGCCGTACTTGTCGCGAACCAATCGCTCGGCCGGCCGCTCTCTTGCCAATGCGGGGGCCGCCACGCCGACGACTGCCGGCAAGAGAAGTATGGTCAAAGCAAGCTTCGCGATGGTCGTGTATGTCATGTTTCACGCGGTATTGGGGCCGGCAGTGAATGCCATCAACTTAGCGCGTAACCTCCGGTAATTGCGTGAGTTAATTACGCTAGCGTGAGGTCTGAGATGGGTGGCTCGGAAAGAGCCGGGTCTGC
>JAKEIB010000164.1 GCA_022614705.1 Planctomycetota bacterium
ACGCTCGACGAATTCCTCGCCGCCTTGAAGGAAAATCGCATCGAGTATCTGATCGACGTGCGCACCTCGCCTTACTCGAAGTTCAAACAGGAATTCTCCCGCGAACTCCTTCAGCACCACTTGGAGCGCGCGGGCATTCGCTACGTCTTCATGGGCGACACGCTCGGCGGCCAGCCCAAAGACCCCGCCTGCCACAGTGACGGGAAAGTGGATTACGATAAGGTTCGCACACAGCTTTTCTTTCACACGGGAATCGAGCGGCTCAAGAAAGCCTTTGAGCAAAATCGCCGGGCCGCGCTCATGTGTAGCGAGGGACGCCCGGAGCGATGTCATCGCAGCAAGCTCATCGGCGAAGCCGTTGCTGCGGCGGGTATTCCGCTGTGTCATATCGATGAGGACGGCCAGTTGCTCACACAAACGCAGGTTATTGACCGCCTCACGCGGGGGCAGATGAATTTGTTTGGGCAAGATTCGTTCACCTCGCGCAAACGTTATGGACCCCGGGAAGATGACGAAGCTCAGAACTCGTAAACCGATGATTTCGTGGAGAACGGCGGCGCGACAGGGGTCCGAGTTTCGATCACGTTGACCGGCATGACTGAAGCAACGACACCGCCGAAGTTCGTGACCATCGGCGTTTATGGTTTCAGCGAAGCCGAGTTCTTCGCCGCTCTGCAGCGTGCCAGTGTCGATACATTCTGCGACATCCGCTGGCGGCGCGGCGTGCGCGGGTCCGAATACGCTTTCGTGAATAGCGCGCGACTTCAGAAGCGACTCGGAGAACTCGGAATTGGTTACTTGCACTTCCGCGAGCTTGCGCCGGATCCCGCATTGCGCCAGCGGCAAGCCGAAGCGGACCAGGCGGCAGGCACAACGAAACGAAAACGCACGGCGCTGGGTGACACATTCATCACCGGCTACCGGCATGAATGCTTGTCCGCGTTCGGCAGCCGGAAGTTTGTCGAGCGGTTGGGAACCAAGGCGCGAGTCGTCGCCCTGTTCTGTGTCGAGCGCGAACCGGCAGCGTGCCATCGCTCACTGCTGGCCGAGCGATTACAACAGGACCTCGGCGTGGAAATCATTCACTTGCTGCCGGAGTGAGGTGTTCATGAAAGTCCTGATCGTGGCCAAGACGCGTCGCGGCGGTGGAGCGTGCGTCGGCGGCATCATCGAGGACGGGCGCAGTGCTCGCCTGCTCGCGCTTGATGCAGAGACGAATGAGCGCGCGGGCATGGAGTATGAAGTTGGCGAAGAGTGGGACATTGAATCAACACCGGACTCAAACATCATTCCACCGCACGTCGAAAACATCATCGTGCTCTCCGCTCGTCGCGTGAACAGGGCTGCAAATCTCGAAGCCGCCATTCATCGCCATATGCCGCCGGTGAGCGGCGGGCCGGAGAAGCTCTTCGATGGACTCGTGCAAGCTACTCCTCCCGGCGCGCTTTACATCGCCGAAGGCACGGGCCTGCCCGGCCGCAGCACAATGTTCTGGACGCCCGACCAGCCGCTGCAACTGGACTGCGAAGGCAAACGCATCCGCTATCGCTATCCCACGAGCGACGGCGGGCGCACGCTCACTTTCGTCGGATTTCAGGAACCTCTGGAAATGATTCCCGCCGGCACGCTTCTCCGCGTTTCACTGGCGCATTGGTGGAGGCCCAAGGACAAACCGGACAACGAGTTGCGCTGCTTCGTGCAGTTGTCGGGATGGGTTCTCGACGGAGCTCGGACAGCCTTGTCCGCGCGTGTTGCGACAAGCATACCCGAACGCGCGCACAAAGCTGTCCGCGCTCCAATCGAAGAAGGCGATGCCCGCGAAGTGTTGAAGCAGACCTTCGGCTTCTCCGATTTCCTTCCCGTGCAAACGGACGTCATCGCTCACGTATTGCAACGGCGCGACACGCTGGTCGTCATGCCCACGGGCGGCGGCAAATCGCTTTGCTACCAACTGCCCGCGCTGCTCTTCAATGGCCTCACCGTCGTGGTCTCGCCGCTGATTGCGCTGATGCAGGACCAAGTCCATCAACTGCGCGAGCTCGAGGTGCCGTGCGCGTTTCTGAACAGCACACTGGCACACCACGAATACGTCGCCATCACCAACCGCGTTCGCCACGGCAGGGTGAAGATTCTCTATGTTGCGCCCGAAACGTTGTTGCGCCCGGAGACGCTCTTGCTGATGGAACAAAGCCGGCTCGCCTGCCTAGCCGTGGACGAAGCGCATTGCATTTCCGAGTGGGGCCACGATTTCCGCCCCGAATACCGGCAGCTCCAGCAAGTGCGTCGCCGCTTTCCTCAAGCCGTGTGTGTCGCGCTCACTGCCACAGCCACGGAGCGCGTGCGCGAAGACATTTGCCGGTTGCTGAACATCGCGGCCGACGCCGAATTCATCGCCAGCTTCAACCGGCAAAACCTTTTCCTCGCCGTCGAGCCGCGTCGCGATGGCCTGGCCCAGACGCTCGCGTTTCTGGAAAAGCACCGCCGCGAGTCAGGCATTATCTACTGCGGCACCCGCAAACAAGCTGACGAACTCACCGCCGCGCTCAATGCGAACGGCTGGCCCGCGTCGCCCTACCACGCCGGTCTCGACGATGACGTGCGCCGCCAGAACCAGGAACGTTTCATCCGCGACGACGTGCCGCTGATGGTTGCAACGGTCGCGTTCGGCATGGGCATCAACAAGTCGAACGTCCGCTTCGTGATCCACGTGCATCTCGTTTTAGGTATTGACAGGGGCCGTGTGACCCCTTAGCGGGTGCTGACTGCTTAGCGGACCCTGGGACCGCGGAAGGGCATCCTGGAACGACGGATCGTGTCATTGACAACCCACAGATCCATCGGTATATTTCTTTCGTTGAAAAACGACCTTTGAAATTCGTATATTCATACTCGGGCATGACAGGGGAGAACAGCGATGGCAGATTCGATCACGGTTGGCGACGATGTCGAGCAACAACTCCTCGATCAAGCGCGCCGACGCGGCTTTGGCGACCTGCTTTGAGCTTGCGATTGAGTCAAGTTGGGGCGACCCTCGGTTCGTAGCAAGTCGCATAGGGGTCAGATCTTGAGGCGTGCATGTCGTCTCGCCGTCGGGGGATCTTGAAGGCGTGCATCTCGCGTCTGCTCGGCAATGCCCGCACGCCGCGCAATCCTATCTTTTCGTTCCTACTCTCGGTGACCCAATCCGGTTACAGACGGCAACCAGGCGGCTAGACAGTCAACCAACGTGAGATAAAGGAGACAAAATGAAAGCTAGGCATCTGACATCAGTTTTAGCCACAGCGCTTGTCATGGGAGTGCAGTCCGCTCAGGCGCAGTCGTTTGATATCAGTTTCGATGGCTTCTGTGACGGCATGCACATCGAGTATGGTGCGGACTTAAATCATGGTGGGCAACGCACCGGGTGCGCAGGGGGTGCGATCATTGGAAACCGGACTGGCAACGTGGGCTCGACGCCGTTCCCCACACGGGCCGTTGGACAGAACACGATCGTACCGGATGCGGTGGAGGGCGGACCGGGCTTCCATGTTATTTTC
The DNA here is from genome assembly GCA_022614705.1 of Planctomycetota bacterium. Classification (GTDB taxonomy): domain Bacteria; phylum Planctomycetota; class Planctomycetia; order Pirellulales; family Lacipirellulaceae; genus JABDGM01. Next base: position 3,537 of record JAKEIB010000164.1, read on the forward strand.
CTCCTTAATTCCATAACCCAAGAATGGTGTAACTATACCGCGTTTGACGGGGCGGTACCCACCCTTGGTAATTGCGGAACGTTCTCCTTTGGGGCGCCGGCAGCGGCAGACGCCGTTGGTAAATCCACAATTGATTTTATTCTGGAATGAACTAGTAACGCCGCTTTGTCTCCCAAGCCAAAGACGAGCGCACGATGGCATCCAGGTCATCATGCTTGGGGATCCAGCCAAGCACGTTCTTGATCCGCTCTGCCGCGGCCACGAGTGTTGGCGGATCTCCGGCTCTTCTCGGTTGTTCACGAATCGTTAGCGGGTGACCATGCACCCGCTCCACGGTTTCCAGCACTTCGCGCACGCTATAGCCATGTCCATAGCCGCAGTTCAAGAGTGTCGAATCACCGCCGGCCTCCAAGTAATCGAGGGCTTTGATATGGGCTCCGGCGAGGTCCTCGACATGGATGTAATCACGTACCCCTGTGCCGTCTGGAGTCGGGTAATCGGTGCCGAAGATGGATACGGTTTGACGACGGCCGACAGCAGCTTCGCACGCCACTTTGATCAGCAGCGTGGCATTGGGTGTGGACTGGCCGATGCGGCACATGGGATCGGAACCGGCAACGTTAAAGTAGCGCAAGGTCACGTATCTGAGCGGGCTTATGTGTGCTAAGTCACGTAGCATCTGTTCGCTCATCAGCTTTGAGCTGCCGTAGGGATTAATCGGTCGCGTTTCGCTCTCTTCGTTTACCCGTTTCTCCGTGGGAACGCCGTAAACAGCAGCGGTGGATGAAAAGATAAAGTGTTGTACCCCCGCCGCGCTACAGCACTCCAATAGTGTGCGCGTGTTGCACGTGTTATTGCTATAGTACTTTAATGGGTTGGCTACGGATTCCGGTACTACCGTGTGGGCGGCGAAATGCATTACCGCTCGGACCCGATTTTTTTTCAGCAGCGCTTCGACGAGTGCCCTGTCTCCGGTATCACCAACCACGTGCTCCCCGGCCAACACGGCCTCTTTGAAGCCCGTGCTTAGATTATCCAGCACGACCACAGGACGACCGAGCTCGCCGAGTTGCCGCACCACATGGCTACCGATGTAGCCAGCGCCCCCTGTAACCAGGATTGCCTGATCGGACGTCATAGATCTCCTCCCTCAACGCATAGGTGACAAAAGCCGCGACCCGATGATTAGTTTTAACAGCGACTTCATGGCAAGATAATAGCCGTTTTTTTTAGTAACCCCTACCTGGAGGTGTATATGGACGACAGTACCACTCAAAAACTCGGGAAAAGCAGTAATACTGTGTGGCATCAGGCGATCATTAATCGCCGGGATAAGGAGCAGAGGAACGGTCATAAAGCCAGCATCATATGGTTTACGGGTTTGTCTGGTTCAGGCAAGTCCACACTGGCACATGCCCTTGAAGCGCGCTTGTTTGAGCTCGGGTGCAACAGCTATGTGTGCGACGGCGATAATATCCGACATGGGTTGTGCGGAGACCTCGGATTCTCGCCCGAGGACCGGGAGGAAAACATCCGCCGTATCGGTGAGGTAGCCAAGCTATTTATTGAAGCCGGAGTTATCGCGCTCACGGCTTTTATCTCCCCCTACCGGAGCGATCGCCAACGCGCGCGGGCGCTCGTGACGGAAGGAGATTTTCTGGAAGTGTACTGCCGGTGTTCGTTAGGGGTATGCGAAGAGCGTGATGTAAAGGGCTTATACAAGCGCGCACGAGCAGGGGAGATCAAGGAGTTTACGGGAGTCTCCGCGCCCTACGAAGAGCCGGATGCCCCCGAGATCATTATCGATACGGACAAGCATCCGGTGGAAGATTGTGTCGAGCAGTTGCTCGCCTTACTCCGCCACCGCGGTATCGCCCCTGGGATGGCCCGCTAGCCTCGTTTGTTGCACCGCCAAGAGGTGACCGCGTGCACTTGGCGGTCTTTCGCCGGCGGACACGGTTGGCGGTGGCGTTTCTATACTGATAAATTGTGATTGCTGATAATGGATAAAAATTCCGCTTCCCGCACACCCCATAGCCGTATTTGGCCTTTAGTGCTTGGCCTCTTTCCATGCCTTGGCTACACAAACGATTTTCCGACGCTAGATAGGGTAGACCAAGTATTGACATGCATGAAACAGCACGGCGGCCAAACCGTCGATAACTTGTATGCGTGCAGTTGCGCGATCGATACCATCGCTTCCTTCCTGCCTTACAAGCAGTGGTTGGAGGCCACCACGTTCCGCACCTTCAAAGCCATGCCCGGAGAGAAGGGTGGCCTGTTCCGGGAATCACCGGTGGGAAGCAAAGATATCAAACGGCTCGAACAGGCCGAGAAAGAAGCGCAGAAGCGCTGCTTTTTGCGCGCACGACGCGTCGGGGCAAAGCCTCGGTGATTTTTCATGACTGGGCGTGGTTCCTACGTTTTTGAGAGACGATCGCGAATGTCACCGGGCGGGACTTTTTCTTGGTTTCCAATCAGTTGTGTGACTTCCGGCGGGGTTGGGTCGCGGTACGGAACGGGGCTCTAAGTTGATGATTCCTGTGAATGAGTTATGATCCCGCTCGGTGTGCTTGATCGCACCCGCATGGCAGCCCTACTGGGCCCTAAAAGCAGCGGTCTTTCATCCGGGATAGCGCTGTTGACACGGAGTTGGGTGTATGGTGCCAAAATAAAGGTTTCCGACATCCCTGGATGATCTCGGGTTGTCGGGAGTTGCAAAAACCCGAAAAAAGAGATCGATCTTGTTTGTTGTTAAAGAGGAGGAGGTCATGAGAC
>JAKEIB010000165.1 GCA_022614705.1 Planctomycetota bacterium
ACCGTCCGAATAAATCTGCCACATCAAGAAGCTCGCAAACACCTGAATTTAAGGGATTCTCAACGAGTCAATGTGTCAGATTTTTTGCGACGAGCCATAGAGCCGAATTATAATAACGACCGCAGTGATAATCGACTCGTATTCGCATCGCTAATTCGCCGCAGGCCCTTAAGGCGAGTCGCGGCAGAATTTCCCATAACACAGGTCGCAACATGCGGCTATCCCTGTAAGCTTGTCCAGACTCGGTGGTTGTCGCGGTGGAAAAAAACGCCGAGACACTGCCGGTATTAAGGCCGAAGCGATACAATCTCGGCTGGCAAACCTGCGTATCTTTTTCTGCCAGCGTGAGGCAAGTGCAATGGTACTTTACGGAGGTACTGGGATGAACGAGCTGACCCGCAGGGATTTTTTGGAATCCACTACAGCGGCAAGTCTTGGACTGGGGGCAGGCCTGAGCTCCCTAGCAACCAGCCAACTCGCTAGTGCCGCGGCGGCCAACGACCGTGTGCGGTTGGCCGTCGTCGGTATCCACGGTCGCGGCGGATACCTGGCCAAGAAATTCGCGGCCCGCGCCGACTGCGAGGTCGCTTATCTGTGCGACGTGGATGAATCACTCTTTCCGCTCCACGCCCCAGATGTCGAGCGGGCTCAGGGCAAAGCCCCGAAGGTGACAGGAGACTTTCGTCGGGCCCTCGACGACCGCTCAGTCGATGCGATCGTCGTCGCCACGCCCGACCATTGGCACGCATTGGCCACCATCTGGGGTTGCCAGGCGGGCAAGGACGTTTATGTCGAAAAGCCGGTCAGCCATTCGCCGTGGGAAGGCCGCAAGATGGTCGAGGCGGCGCGACGCCACGAGCGAATCGTCCAAGTCGGCACGCAGAACCGCAGTGCGCCATACAACATCGCGGCCAAAGAATACATCGCGAGCGGACAGCTCGGCTCAATTCACCTGGTTCGCGTCATCAATCAGAAAGCGTGGCCAAATTCACCGGCCGCAGTCGATCGCGATCCTCCGCCCGGACTCAATTGGGACATGTGGACTGGCCCGGCGCCGCAGTCGCCTTACAACGAAAACCATCATCGCTGCTGGAATCACTTTTGGCGCTTCTCCGGCGGCGACATCATTAACGACGGCGTGCACCAGATGGACCTGGCCCGCTGGCTCGTCGGCAAAGATTATCCCGTCTCCGTTTATTCGACCGGCGGTAGGTACGCCGAGCAGGGCGTCTTCGAATCCCCCGACACACAGGTGGCCGTGTACCAATTCGATGATCTCGTTCTGGTTTTTGAGATGACTCTGTACACGCCCTATATGCTCAAAAGCGCTCAAGCGCTTCGCGACAGCGACATGTTCCCCTATTGGCCTCAAAACGCGGAGCGGATCGAAATCTATGGCAGCCAAGGAATGATGATCGTCGGTCGGCACGGATGCGGCTGGCAAGTTTTTGACCGACCCAAGGACCGCAAGCCTGTGATTGCGCATCAACAAAATGGTCCCTTCCCCGACGACGCTCACTTCGACAACTTCATTCATGCGATTCGCGCCCGCAACAAGCCAAGCGCCGACATCGAAGAAGGGCATCGCAGCACGCTGTTGTGCCAACTCGCGAATATCAGTTACCGGTTGGGCGGGCGAAAGCTGATGTTCGATGCGAACACCGAAACGCTCATCGACGACGCGGAAGCTAGCCAAATGTTGAAACGCGAATATCGCGCGCCGTGGGTTGTGCCGGACAGGGTATAGTGCCATGCGACTGCCATACCAACTTGCGCGAACGTTTGCGCTAATCCTGGCAGCGATCGTGCCAAGCACCGAAGCTCAGGATCGATTGGCGACTCTGCCCGGGACCCAACCGCTTACGATCAACGAGCCACTCGACGAAGTGATGGTTGCCGGGATTAGCCGGTTCGCGTTGCGTGCGCTCGAAGATTCTCCTCGCGTGCGCGAGGAGTTGTGGCGACTGGATAGTGGGAATGCGGACGACTATCTCAAGAGCATGGAGGCACGCCGCGCGCGCTTCCGCATAATCATCGGGGCGGTGGACGAGCGCGAGGCCGCCGCGGGGTTCGAGGTCGTAGCGAAGTTAGGTGGTGAAGGCCGCGTCGCCCATTCTACGGACGTCACGGTTTACGCAGTCCGCTGGCCGGTTCTGCCGAATGTCACGGGCGAAGGGCTGCTGCTAAAGCCACGCGGGCCCGCGGTTGCGCGGGTCGTAGCACTTCCTGACGCCGACTGGACGCCAGAGATGTTCGTTGGTTTGGCCGACGGATTGGGGGACCATCAGCCTCTGCCCAATCGGCTGGCAGCCGCCGGAATTGAAGTGGTTGTACCCACACTCATCAGCCGCGACGCGACTTATTCCGGCAATCCGCTCGTCGCATTTACCAATCAGCCGCACCGCGAATTCATCTATCGACAGGCCTTTCCGCTCGGCCGCCACATCATTGGATACGAAATCGAGAAAGTCCAAGCTGCGATCGATCAGTTCCAGCAGCTTAACGAGCGTCACGACGTTTCACTGCCGATCGGCGTCGTGGGCGTCGGAGAAGGAGGGCTGTTAGCACTGTATGCAGCGGCCAACGATCCACGCATCGATGCGGCTCTTGTATCGGGATACTTTTCATCGCGCATGAGGGTTTGGCAGGAGCCGATTTACCGCAATGTGTGGGGACTGCTGACAGAGTTTGGCGATGCCGAAATCGCCAAACTGATTGCACCCCGACCGCTGGTCATCGAAGCCTGCGCGGTGCCGGAAGTTGACGGCCCACCCGTGCCGCGTGACGGAAAACGGGGCGGCGCGGCCCCGGGCCGGATTAAGATTTGTGCACTTGACGACGTGCGCTCCGAATACCAGCGTGCTAAGACGACATACGCGCATCTCGACGCCGCAGACCGCATCTCACTGGTCACGAGCGCTAACGGCACAGGCCCCAGCGGCTCTGAGCCTGCGCTGACTGCTTTTCTTAAGCTATTGGGAGTTGAACACGGTCCATCCGCAAAGTTCAACAAGCTGGAGCTGGCGCACGACCAGGTCGACGCCGCGGCGCGCCAACGCCAGCAGGTTCAGGAGCTGACCGAATACACTCAACACTTGCTGCGGCTAAGCCCGAAGGTCCGGGATGAGTTCTGGTCAAAGGCCGATCGGTCGAGTGTGAAAAACTGGGGCGCTTCCACAGAGTTCTATCGAAACTATGTTTGGGAGGAAATGATCGGCAAGCTGCCCGATCCCACGATGCCGCCGAATGTGCGGACGCGGCGGGTGATCGATATCCCGGAGTACGCGGGTTACGAGGTGGTGATCGACGTGTACCCGAATGTGATTGCCGCAGGCATACTGCTGATGCCGAAGAATGTGCAGCCGACGGAGAAGCGGCCAGTCGTGGTCTGCCAGCACGGACTGGAAGGCACGCCGCAAGATACGATCACTCGCGACGGTAATGGCTATCCTTACTACAAAGCATTCGCGGACGAGCTCGCCAAACGGGGTTTCATTGTCTATGCGCCGCTGAATCCCTACCGGGGCGAAAACCGGTTCCGAGCGATTCAGCGCCAATCCAATCCGATGAAGCGGTCGTTATTCAGCTACATCATCCGCCAGCACGAGCGCTCGCTCGAGTGGCTCCAGACGCTCCCCAATGTTGATTCCGGCCGCATCGGCTTCTACGGCCTTTCGTATGGCGGCAAAACGGCGATGCGCGTGCCGCCGATTCTCAAGGATCGGTACGCGCTGTGCATCTGCTCCGCAGATTTCAACGACTGGATCCGCAAAATGGTGAGCGCCCACGACAGCTACAGCTACGTTTTCACCGGCGAATACGAGATGCCTGAATGGAACATGGGCCATGTGGCGTCTTACGCGGAACTGGCCAGCTTAATGACGCCGCAACCGTTTATGGTCGAGCGTGGACACGACGACGGCGTGGCTCCCGACGAGTGGGTGGCCGCGGAGTTTGCCAAGGTCCGGCGGCACTACGACAAATTAGGATTGAGCGACCGAGTCGCCATCGAGTTTTTCGACGGCCCGCACACGATTCACGGTGTCGAGTCCTACCGGTTTCTACACAAGCATCTCGACTGGCCGGCTGGGCCGGATGAATAGACTCAGAGCACTTTTACACCTGGGAAGGCACGCCGATGGAACTCCGTCAGCAACCAGAGAAGTTTCCCGCTGGGCTGCTTTCCTACAAGGGAATTTTCTTGACGTCGCACCGCGTTGGGTCGTAACATTATAAATTGGACACTATCGTCCCCGGGATTATTCCTTTTCTTCATCCAACCGGGGGTGAAAGATGAGTCGGCCGCTCGGAACTCTCTGGCGACCGGTCGCCGGTGCGGCCCGCTCGATGGGCGGTCCCGTCTCGACTCGATTGGAGCAGCGTGATGACACTAGCAACCCTGCTCGATGCGGTCGAAGTGAGTAAACTTCGCCAAGCGAATTATAATGCTCAGATCGTCGACCGCACGGATGTGCACGACGAGTTGACCATCTTGCGAGTGCGCCCGGATCACGGCATCACAGAATTCGCACCCGGTCAATACTCGGTGATGGGGTTGGGCATGTGGGAGCCGCGAGTGCCCGACTGTGAGGACGAGCATCTTGAGGAAAAAGACCTGCGACGGATCGTGAAGCGGGCGTATTCGTTTTCGTGCTCGATGTTGGACAGAAGCGGCTGCCTGCGGCGGCCGGCCGAATTCCCGTACTTCGAATTCTATGTCGTGCTGGTCCGCCAGGGCGAAGAGCATCCGCCCGGGCTGACGCCACGACTGTTTGCGCTGGGCCCCGGTGATCGATTATTCGTGGGGCCCAAGGCAACTGGACATTACACCTTGGAGCGCGTGCAGCCCGACGACGACGTCATTCTCGTGGCCACCGGGACTGGCGAAGCGCCGCACAATGCGATGGTCGCGCACCTGCTGTCCAGCGGACACCGGGGGCGAATCGTCACAATCACCTGCGTGCGCCAACGACGCGATCTCGGTTACACGGAAATACATCGCCAGCTCGAACTGGCGCATGCCAACTATCGCTACCTTACGCTGACCACCCGCGAACCGGAAAACCTGGACGCTTCGCGCCGTGATTTCGTGGGTAAGCAGTATCTGCAGGAGTGTTTTGAATCGGGCGACTTCGAGCGCGACAGCGGCGTGCGGCTCGATCCTGGGCGGACGCAGGTCTTCCTGTGCGGGAATCCGGCGATGATCGGTGCGCCGCGGCACGATGCCAACGGTGAGACGTGCTTCCCTAGGCCGGTGGGCATGATTGAAATCCTCTCGCGACGCGGTTTCCGCCCCGATGAGAAGTCCCATCCGGGAAACATCCATTACGAAAAATACTGGTAAGGAGGACGGGGTTATGATCTTGAGAGACGTCCTGGAGAAGAAGAGTCACGAGGTTCACACGATCTCTTCGCATGCAACGGTCGACGAAGTAGTCACGGAATTAGTTCGCTTCAACATCGGTTCGCTGCTCGTTCGGGACGCCCCCGGCGGACCTATTCTGGGCATCATTACCGAGCGCGATATTCTCCGCGCCCAGGCGGCGCACCGGGCGCCGCTGGAGCAGTTGCTGGTCGCCTCGTGCATGTCGCGCGAATTGATTACCGCGCAGCCCGAGGACGACATCACGGTGGCGATGGGGCTGATGACGACGCATCGCGTTCGCCATCTTCCGGTGGTTCGAGACAACGAGCTTTACGGAATTGTTTCCATCGGCGACATCGTCAAGGCACACCACGACGAATTGGAGCTGAATTGCTATCACATGCGCAGCTACATCCAAGGGGGAGCGAGCTCCGTGGCCGATCTGTTGGCGTAATGACGCCAGCTGCCGCTGATTGTGCGAGTGCTTATCTGGCGAATCCCCTGCGGCCAAACGCATCATTCGAGATGACCGGGGATGTCGTCGCGGCTGCTCCTCAACCCCCGGCTAATGGCCGACATCCCGCGCCGCTCTGCTTTGCATGACGGTTTCCCACTTTTGTTAAAGGGCGGCAGATGCTCTGCGCCAAATCAATGGAACAGGATATAGGTCGGAACTACAGACCGAGCGATGCGTTTAACCGGCATAATCGAACTATTCCCCGACGATTCTTTGCGGGGCACTTGGGCGCGACCTATGTTTGTCGAACGATTGCCAGTGATTGCGGGTCCGCCAGTGCGGCGGGCGTCATTGGTGGGTGTTCATACGACATATGGAGGTTTGGAAATGAATCTTCGAGGGTTCGCTTTGGGTCTGGTCAGCGTTGCGGCCGTTTGCATCATGGTTAGCTCGGCGGAAGCCCGCCACGGCAGCTGGGGCAGCTTCGGCAGCCGCGGTAGCCACGGCAGCAACGGCAGCCATGGCGGAAGCTTCGGCGGGATGTTTTCTCGCGGCAGCTTTGGTTCGAACGGCAGCTTCGGTAGCCGCGGCTCGTTCGGTAGCTTTGGCAGCCACGGCGGTCACGCTTCGTGCGGTTGCAGCGACGACTGCGGTTGCGATAGCTGTGGTGCGAAGGAAGGCAGCGATTGCGGTTGCGGCGGCGAAGGTTCGCATGACGCCGAGGTGAAGGACGAAGCACCTGCTGCTCCTCAAGAGGCGCCTGCCGCTCCGGAAGAGCAGCCGGCTGCCTAGCACCCGAATGCTGTAGCCGGGGTCGGTGACCCGGAGTATTGGCGGAGCCGGCCTCACAGCGGCCAGCTACAGCCATGGCCCGGCCTGATTGAGAATTGGTTCTTCGGGAACGCGGCCCGCGGAAGTCCAGTGTGGATTCCGTGGGCCGTTGTTGTTGGGAGTAGCAGGGCGCAGGGAGCGGAGGGTGCGGAGTGTGTCGTACTTGGTTGCAGGACGGCACTGGCACGCGGCAAGCGAACTTCTATCGTCGGGCGACGCGATATTCGCTGGTCGCTCTGCCGGCCGCGAATGGGCGGATCAGTGCGAGGCCGGCGATGAAGCCGCCGATGTGCGCCGCATACGCGACGCCGCCGACTTGCGAGCCGCCGCCAAGTGCCCCGAGGCTGCTGATTAGTTGGAACAGGAACCACATGCCAATAGCGACGTACGCGGGAACCTGAGTGATCATGCGGAACAAGATCACGGTCACGCGGCGATGCGGATGCAGCATGATGTAACCGCCCAAAACGCCCGAGATGGCTCCTGAAGCGCCGAGCGAGGGAATCAGCATTTGCTCGCTGCCGGCTCCGCTGAAGACGACAGTTGAAAACACGTGGGCAAGCGACGCGGCAAGCCCGCACACGAGATAGAATATTAGATAGCGCAGGTGCCCCAGTGTGTCTTCGATGTTGTCGCCGAAGATCCACAGAAACAACATGTTGCCGAACAGGTGGGCGATGCCGCCGTGCATGAACATCGATGTGAGCAGCGTGATGTACACGGAGATCGGGGTCGGCTGCAGGCCGGGCACTTCAACCACTTGATTGGTCGCCGGATGCTCGATTTGGCGATCGTCCGTGACTAGATCTTTTCCGGAGATGATCTCTTTCGGCACGGTGGAGAAGGCGTAGGTAAACCTCTCATTCGCGCCCATGCCCTGAAAAAGAATGAACACCAGGACGTTCGCGGCCAGTAGCGCGTAGTTCACGACCGGCGCGAGCGACCGACCCGTGTTGTCGTCGCCAATCGGCATCACCATGGCGGTTCAATCCTTTGCACTTGTCGCTGCGCGTCGACGCGCGAACCGTTGTCGTAGAATCCGCTCGTTTGTAGATATATCGTAGATCACTACTGTCCGGCTAACGCCGGAGTGACTTCGGTTAACTCTTAGGATTTCAACAAGTTGCGTTCGACAATGCGTGTACACGATCTGAACTCGCCA
>JAKEIB010000166.1 GCA_022614705.1 Planctomycetota bacterium
AGCCCCTGGAAGCAAATCCGTGACGACCGGTAAGCCCCACCGGGGCGACAGTGAACGTATTTACTGCCGCCCTTTCAGGGCTTTCGTTTCATACCAACGACTTCCAGTGGCTGACGCCCCTGGCTATTAACGGTCGCCGCGTTGTGGCTCTTCGCGCTGCTACTAATTGCATAATCCCGAGCTCTCTAGGGCAAGACATCGGGCGCTTGGTTCTCCTCGGTTCCCATTAGCAGCCTGAAAATTGCACTCACAGTTTCGGACTGACGCCCAGCGCCTCCGCGAGTCGGCGGGCAGCAAGCGCGCCGCCGTGGTAGTTGTCGGTGGCAACGTGGCTGACGATGATGGTTTCGTCGGCCAGGCCACTGTCGAAGATCACGGTGGGAATTCCCTGTTCTTTCGCGTCTTTGACAGGCGCGATTAAGGCCTGGGAATCGAGCGGGGCCAACACAAGGCCGTCTACTTTCTTGGTAATGAATTCTTGGACCACGTTGATCTGACCTTCGGCATCGTTTTCATGCAGCGGCCCTTTCCAAAAAATCTCCACGTTGCCGGCCTCTTCGGCGGCCCGGGCCGCGCCGGCATGTACCGACTTCCAAAACTCGTGCGTTGTACCCTTTGGAATTACAGCAATGCGATACTTCACGCTAGCCGGTTGCTCGCCGTCGTCGTGGTACTGCGACGGCTCTAGCAACTCTTTCATTCGACCTTCGTTCACATTCGTCGGAGTGGCGACATACTCGCCGGTGACAATCCGCTTCTTCACGTCGTTGCCTTCCAGATGGGCGACCATCGTTTTCACACCCAAGTAACCCATCGTTACCGGATCTTGCAGCACGATGCCATGAACTTTTCCGTCCGTCATGCCCTTAATGAGTGCTGGGCTGGGGTCGAAGACGACCGACTTAACCTTGCCGGCCAGACCCGTGTTTTCCAGCGCGCCTAGCACGCCATTGGCGTTTGGTTCGCACACCGCGAAAATGCCGGTCACGCGATCTTGGTACTTGTTCAGTACGTCGGTCGCCTTGTCGAGGGACGATTCGGGAGTGGTGCCGGCGTACTGCTCGGAGGATATCACTTTGATCTCTGGATATTCCTTGGCCAGCGTATCGAGAAAGCCCTGTTCGCGCTGCTCGGTGCTTTCGCTGCCCGGATTGTAACGCAGCAGCACGACTCCACGATCGCTGCTATCGCCGCGGTGACAACCAACGTGCGCACTCAGAACGACTAGCAACAAAACGGCGAAACGATGCGACATGCTATCCCTCGCGACCGGAATCGTGCAAACTCGGTCAGGCACTGAGAATACTGCCACGTCGCACCCCATGCAACCGCGCAGCGACCGGGACGTGGCGCTGAAACGCTTTCGAGCTTCTTACAGTATGAGTAAACCGCCAAGAACGCCAAGAACGCCAAGAACGCCAAGCAAATACATTCGTATTTCTGTCTTCCTTGGCGATCTTGGCGTTCTTGGCGGTTCAATTTGTTAGGCGCAGGGTGCTTGGCCCGTTACATCAATTTGAAAACGCTCTAAGCCCGTAGCGTCTCGACGATGTTCGTCCGCGCAGCGTGCCATCCGGGCACCAGTCCCGCGAAAACTCCGACGACGCCGGATACCAGAACGGCCGTTGCGGCGAGCGACCACGACGGACGAAACGCGATAGTCACCGCTTCTGCCCCTACCGAGAGATGACTCATTTGCAATACGAGCATCGCGGCAGTCACACCTAAAACCCCGCCCGCAAGGCTGAGTAACATACTTTCGCTGACTACCAAACCGAAAACACGTTGGCCGGTGAATCCGACGGTTTGCAGAACCGCATGTTCCTTAATGCGATCTTGCACCGACATCACCGTGGTCGTCGCCACGAGCGCAAGGACGAGACCCACACAGGCATAGCCTAGGTAGTGCGCGAGGCCGATCAACTGTGTAAGGTCGCCGAGGCTTTTGGTCTGAAACACGCCCTTTGGCCGCGTGTCGGTCTCCACTGGACCGCCTTTAAACAGTTTATCGATCTGTTTACCCTTGGCCGCGACATCGATGCCGGCTTCCAACAGAATCTCGTGCTGAGTGACCGTGCCCACCTGATCCTCGCGTTTTCCGCGCTGCAGAAAGTCTAGGTGCGAATAAATGTAGTTTTCCTCGGCGGGATCGCTAGCGCTGAACACGCCCGCGACTTGAACCGTAATGTCGCCGATGGAAAACTTGTCGCCGGCCTTGAGACCACGTCGGCTGGCGACCGCTCGGCCAACGACGGCCGAGTCTTGATGTTCCTCGAAATCTGCCCAATTGCCGCTGAGAAGTTGGAAGTCGCGGGCCGCGCGCAGTTTCTTGGGCGGCAAGCCGTAGAAGACGATCACATCGAGGCTGGCGCGGCAGTTATTCGTGAAAACCTGGATGGGGACGACGTCGCGAACGCCATCGAGTCGCCTAATCTTTGATTCGTAATCCTGCGGCAAGTGGCTGGTTGCCGGGCAAAACTTATTTGCCTGAAACATGACTAGCGATTGCTTGGATTCTTGACGCTGCTCAAGATCATTCATACCTTGCTGCACGGCGCCCACAAAGCAGAACACAAACAGAGCCACCGCCGATCCGCTGACGGTCAGAATCGTGCGCGAACGATGGCGCCACAGCGTCTTCAGGATGTAGGGCAGAAACTTAATCATAGATCAACTCCTACCACATGTGGCTTTTGTCAGGCATTACGGTAAAGACCCGGTGACACGCTGGACGGTTGCAGCTCATGCAGCTTTCCGTGCTCCATATGGAGTTGCCGCTCGGCAATGGCGGCCGCTTCCGGGTCGTGGCTGACCATCAGCAGAGTCACGCCAAGTTCCTCGTTGAGTCGCCTCAATAGCCGCAGAATCTGTACCGACGTGTCGTCGTCCAGATTTCCAGTGGGTTCGTCCGCCACGACAACCTTGGGGTGAGCGACAATAGCGCGGGCGACACCGACCCGCTGCTCCTGACCGCCAGATAATTGCCGTGGATAGTGCTCGGCACGGTCGCTGAGATCCACAGCCTGGAGAGCAATTTCTACCCGCTTCTGTCGTTCCGCGCGCGACATCGGCAGCAGCAACAAGGGAAGCTCGATGTTCTCATAAGCCGTAAGCACGGGAATCAGGTTGTGCGTCTGGAAAATGTAACCGATGTTGGCGGCCCGCCAGTTGGCGAGCTTCGTGCGAGAGAGCTGTGTGATGTCGGTTCCGGCGATCAAAATGGAGCCATTGTCGGGCTGATCGATGCTGGCAACCAGGTTGAGGAGAGTCGACTTACCAGTGCCACTTGCACCCATCAGCGAGACGAATTCACCATCGTCAATATCGAGAGAGACGTCATCCAGTGGCGTAATCGTCTGGCCACCCTTGTGGTAGCGCTTCGTGATATTTCGCAGTTCGACAAGTGGCATCGTCACTCTCCTTGGTGTGGCAAGCGGCTCATTGGCGCATGCTCTTTCGGTTGTGGCGCGGTGGCCGATGAACCGTTGTCCTCGGTGACAACGCGGATCCGATCGCCGTCTCCGAGGTTGTCGTAACCGCGAGCAATGACCCGGCTGGCAACGGTCAGGCCCGCTCCGCTGACTTCAACAAGCCCACCCGTGGCGGAGCTTCCAGTCGCCACCGGCGTTCGGCGAGCCACCCTGTCCGACATGTCCGCGAGCCAAACGAATGGTCCATCTTCGCCCTGCTGAATCACTTGCTGCGGCAGATAGAGCCGAATGTCCTCGGGTGAGTGCGCAACTTGATCGGCTGCTTTCGGAGCCAAAAAGGTCACGTCCACAAGCATCTCTGGTTTGAGAACCGACGCCGGCGAATCGATGGCGACTTTCACCTGCAGCGTGTTCTTTTGGATGTTGGCGACCGAGCTTACAAACAATACCTTGCCTGCAATGGGGGCGGCGAGCGCTGGATTATTAATCCGCACCGGCTGGCCAAGCGTTACTTTTGGGATGTCCTCGAATCGCGCGTCGACACGGACTTGCATCATATTCGGCTGATACAACGTCACGACGGTGCTTCCGTCCGCGTTGGGCACCAAGCCCATGCCACCGGTGAGCGTGGTGCCGGGATAGGCCACGAGCTGGTACACACGACCATCGACCGGGGCACGCACGGTCATTCGTTCCAGTCGAAGCTTGGCCTCGGCCAAAGCAACGCGGGCTTGTTCCACTCGCGCATTTGCCGCCCGGCACTTTGCCTCGTATTCCCCCTTGGCTTGCTGTTCGTCTGCCAGCAGATCGAGCTGCGTCGCGAGCGCATCGCGACGCTGTGTAAGGGCTGACTCTTGTTTGGCGAGCGAGTCGGCTCGATTCCGCAGCTCTTCTACCAACGCTTGAGCCACGTCGCGAGCACTTTTCGCTTCGTTGAGATCCCTTCCCGATACCGCGTTTCCCGCGGCTCGCTTGCGCTCGTAGTTGCCGATGGCAAACTCCAACTCGGCTTCGGCGCGCCGAGTTGCGAACGGCAGATTCTTCTGTTGCGTGGTAACTTCCGCCAGGGCCGCGTCGGCTTCGCTTAATGCCGCACGCAGGTGGACCGGTTGCTCCAAGCGAGTCTTCGCCGCCGCCAAACCGGCTTTCATCTCGTCGACTTCGGCCTCGCGGAGTTCCAGGCTGGCCATCGCGCGGTCGTATGCCAGCTGCGCGTCTTGTTTGACCAACTCGGCAATCGGCTCCCCGGCCTTTACGAGCTGGTCTTCCACGACGAGCAATCGTTCGACAACGGAGGGGGCAAGCGCCGCCACGCGTATCGGCGTGGGGCGTGACTCAATCCAACCGGCCGCCTGGAACAAAGGGGTTCCCTCGCTCTGGACCGTTGATTGCGAAGCCAGGACCGGCACGACCCACACGTCGTGCGGTGGGGCGAGCATGTCACGCGACGCCCAGGCCATGAGCGAGGCGAATCCAATAACGAGCGAGCCGGGAACCAGATATCGACTGACGAGGTGTCGTCGGCGATGCTTAAGCGGCGCATCTTCGTCACGAACGATCGCAAGTTGCTTGATATCGACCTCGGCGCTCATTTTTTCGCCTCTTCATCGCCGCGGATGTGAATTTTGGAAGCAAGGACCGTCACGTTGCCTACCTTGTCGCGCTTCGCGATGCCTTGAACGACGACCGTTTGTAGCTCCTTCACATGTAGCAGCTCTCGCGGGTCCTTCTTAATGACCTTGCCCTTATCATCAACGAACATCACGAGTACCGTCGCCTTGGGCACATTGGTTTCGCAGCAATAGTCCCAAGGCGTCTTGCAGGTGTCGCCTGGTATTTCGTTGCACGGCTTCAGCGACCGATCGACGATTGGAAAAGCGGCAGTTCCTTTCACCCACGGGTTCACCCGCCCGCCAATGCGACCAACGACGACCACCTCCTGTTGGTCTTTGACATCTTTGCGCAACGCCAGTACGTCCACGGCGCCCTTCGGTTCTTTCTTGAGCAGTAGCGCGGAGTTCTCGTCTGCGGAAACCACGCCAATACAACCGATAAGGCAAATAGGAACCGCCAGGAGCCCGCACACGAGTCCGCGTTGAAGCAAGGAACTAATGCCAGTTGTGAAATGACCCATCTTCAATCTCCTCCAATACAGATCAAAAGGTTTAATCGATCGAGAATGTTTACGATTACGTTGCTTTCAGGCCATCGACGATTGGCATCCTCAGCGCACGAATCGCCGGCGGCACGGCGCCCAGTACGCCCAGCAATAGACCCACGCCACAACCGATCAATAAGGATATTTCATCGATACGCAATGAAAACGCGCCCATGGTGAACCGCACGGCGGCATTGTTCACGAACAACAGCGCCGCGACCGTGGCCAACAGGCTTGCCGCCGCAGCGAGAACGACACGTTCCTGAATCAGGCTGACGAGCAACGCTCGTCGCACGAACCCAATGGTTTGCAGCGACGCTAACTCGCGAATTCGTCCGACGACGGACCCATACATTGTGTTCAGCCCGGCGAATATGCCGGCGCCCGACACAAGCAGCACCACCAGCCAGGCGAGCATGCGTACCGGGCCGTAATCCTTCTGCAATGTCGCGTAGTACTCCACTTCGGGCATGGTCTGCAGCTCCAAATCGAGTCGCTCGACACAGAACAGTTCCAAATTCGAGAAGTCTCCACCGGGTGCGATTGTGACTGCGACGAGGCTCAGGTCTTGGCGCTTGAGCGCCTGCTGCAAATCATCAAGTCGACACCAGATTTCGGATTCAAACGCGGCACCGCCGGCTGTAAAGGTGCCGCTTATCCGCCAATCGCGTCCCTCGAACCGCAGAGCCTTGCCAATCGCCAACTCGGCCGCCGCGGCGCCAAGCTTCGTAGCCGCCATCCGACCCACGATGACTTCACCCGATTTCGGCCAGTGGCCGTCCTCTAACTCAACTTGGCGACGGACCAAAACCGCGGCCTGAACGACTCCGCGCACCAGTCCCATCTCCGGCTGCTGGCTTCCCTCCACGGTCACCTCCGTCCCCAGATATAATTCCGGCGAGACGTACTTCTGCCCGTATCGTTCCTGGATGCCTTCGATGCTCGCCGCAATCAAGTCGCCCGTACTCATGTCGATCGAGGAGTATTCAAGGTTCTCACCCATTCCCAATCCGAATACAACGGCCGTACTCGCATCGCCGCTTACCGCAAGCGACCGCTCTAATCCGCGAATGAATCCCACCACGACGAAGACCAGGAGGATCACCGTGGCTAGGCCGAGGAACGTAAGGAACGTACGCAGCGGCCGGCGGAACAAATTGCGTATTGCGTACTCCCAAGGAACCAATCGAAAGAACATGCGCCTACCCAAAGGAAATTGAATCGCTCGCCACCTGCCGCGCGCAGCACGACGCGCAGCAAAAGTCACAGCGAACCAATCAACAGAGATACGACATTATCAGGCAGCGCATGGCGCGACCTGGATTCATGCCATCGTCGGGCAGAAGCGCCCAAGAAACCGCGGCCGGCGGCATCACAACCGCGACGGCGATCGATTGATGCACCGCAGGGAGTGCGATCCAGTTACAACCATCCAAAACAAGCTGCTGCAGGGCCGAGTCTTGGACCACGGCTCCACCGCAAATGCAACCGCCGCACTCGCGCGGCGTACGCGAGTTGGGGTCGGACGGAACGGATTCGCGATCAGCAGAGCGGTCCGAATTGGTCTTGTGACATGCATCGCAGCAGGCAGGCGCGCCGTTCGAGCGCTCCTTGGCGCAGCAGGCCGCACCTCCCTTGCACAACAAGGGGCAGGCCACGATGCTTGTCGCCAGCAGAATAGAAATGAGTTGATTCATCATGCCATTAATATCGTACCTCGAGTGCCGCCGGGCGGCAATCTCGGCCTTTCCAGGGATTATTCAGGCCGCAAGCCTTTCAGCGACGAATCCCGATCGCTCGCACGGCCCCAAGTATCTCGGCCAGTTGAAGCAACTGGTTTTGGTCTTTGTCGATCGTCGCAAAATGCTGTTTGAGCACCTTGTGCGCGGAAGCTTCGGTTTCGCTAAGCCCACCGTTTTGATCGGCATCGGCGGCGTCAAACATGCCGACAACGTCGAGGCCTGTCGTGACGGGCTTCTTCGCCGCCTGGCGTGTATCGTCGCGCGGCAAGACTACATCGAAGAAGCCGAGCATCATTTCTTCCCACGACTGGTCGCCCCAGCGAACCGATTGAGTTGGGTCGGGGTTCGCCGGGTTCGCTGTCGAGTTGTCGAACACGGCCCGGCAGTAAATGGCTGATCCAACGGGCAGCTGACGCGGTTCGGCCAGTACATAGCGGGTCTGCCAATTGAAGTCGTATGCGGGCACGTCCAGCAGGATTTCGCGTTCGCCGGTTGGCAGCACGAGCTCATAGCGGAATGCCTTGCCGCGCAGGTGCATGTGCGGCGACATGGAGAGCAGTGTGAGCTCTCGCTTCGTGGGCTGGCTCGTGGCGGTCACGACGTGGCCCTCGGCGCCGGGCGGAATCTCAAAACTATCGCTACCGACTTCGGTCGTGATTACTTCCTGGTCGATCTCGTCGATATCGGCAAACAGCAGGCCGATCTCCGTTTTGTCGGTTTGCTCCGATCCATTCGGTGTGTAGTGCATCTCAAACACGAGATCGTAGCCGGCGGGCACGCGCTTGGCAGAACGTGCGGGCAACGGATCCCATCGCAGCCCGGGAACGTACGCGAAAAGGAAGATGCGGTCATGGCGTCGCTTGCTGCCGGGCGGCACGACAAAGACAATCGTGTGGTGCACGACGGCGCTATTGCCGGGCCGAATCTCGCCGCCCACAATCCACTTGTCTTCCGCAAAACCGGTTGGCACGCGAAAGCGTTGATAGGGCACTCCTCCGGGACCGGCGTCCGCAGGCACCGTGAAGGATTCTTGCATGGCGAGGATCACGTCGGGCTCGCGCGGCAGTTGCCAGCCGGTGGTGAATTGCCGGGCCGCGGCGAGGTCGGCCGCTTCGCCTTCAGGGCAGCCGTTTTTGACCCACTGATCGATCAAATCGATTTCTGCATCCGGCATGGTGCGGTCGTTGGCGAATGATCCGTGCTTGGGATCGGCATGCCAGGGCGGCATCCGCCTGTCGCGAACAACCTCGTTGATCATCTCGCCCCACCCGGCCGCCTCGTCGTACGACGTAAGTTCGAAGGGACCAATCTCCCCGGTACGATGGCATTCGACACAGCGCGCTTGCAAGATGGGTGCGATATCGCGGGTGTACGTGACCTTGCTTTTGTCGTTTGGTTCCCGTACTCGACCGATGATGCAACCGGCTGCGTCGGTATGTGGAACGGAAACCGAGTTGCCCGCCAGCAATTCGTCGATCGCCAATCGCAAGTCCTCGCGGGTGGCCTTATCGCGGACCACGCCTACAATAAACTGGTCGTCAATGCGCCCTTGATAACGGACCACGCGCTGGCGATCGAGTAGAAACACTTGCGGCGTCCGTTCGGCGACGAACATGTCGGCCACCTCGTTGCGGCGGTCCTTGAGCACCGCGTATTCGATGTTGTGTTGCCGCACATAGGTTGCGATTTCCGAAAGCGAATCCTGCGTATTCGACATGATTGCCACAACAGCCACGCCGCGCTTGGCGTAGTCGCTCGCGATCGACTGCAGCCGTCCGGCGTACAACTTGGCCAGTGGGCATTGAGTTCCCAGAAATGCCACGACGACCAAGTCCTTCTCCGCAAAATCAGTCAGAGCGTGAACTTTGCCAAAGTGATCCGGCAATTTAAAATCGGCGATTTTCGCGCCTACCGTCGAAGCTGCCTGCGCCCTTGTCGAAAACATAAGACTGGCAATTGCCACCAGCAATGCGGTTCGGTGAGCGATCATATTTCCGTTGCCTTCCGTACAGGAATGGGAAAACATCATCTTAATGAATCGGGCAAAGGCGCCCAATAGAGTATGGGTCCGAATAAATCCTGGAACTCGGCGCTCGTTCATTATCTGTCATAATACCAAGTGGTTACGATTTGTCGCCCCGGAGCTCCTCGATGATGCGTTGCAGCGTATGTGTGCTGTGTTTGTGTCTAATTTCCCTGAGCAGGGCCGACGACGTGGCTCAAACGAAGGAGAAGCCGGCCGATTCACCCACGTCATTTGACTCGACCGCAACACCTGCCGAGCGGATTAAGGTTGCCGACGGTTTTCAGGTCGAGCGGTTATACAGTGTGCCTAAAGCGCTGTATGGAACGTGGGTCAACATGGCGGTCGATCCGCAGGGCCGACTGGTGGTCAGCGACGAGTCGGGCTATCTGTATCGAGTGACGGTGCCGAACAAAGGCGAGCCCGGCGAGCCGCTGGCTGAACGTATTCCCGTCGAGCTTGGACAAGCTCAGGGATTGTTGTGCGCATTCGACAGTCTTTACGTGGTCGTTAACGGCAATAACGAGACGTACGCGAATGGTTTGTATCGTGTCCGCGATACTAATGACGATGACCAATTCGATTCAATCGAGTTGATGCGGAAGCTGGATGGCACGAGGGACCACGGTCCGCACGCCGTGCTCTTAACGCCAGACGGCAAGTCGTTGTACGTCGTGTGCGGCAACAACACGAAACTCACGGAGATCAATCGATCGCGCGTCCCGCGGCTGTGGGATGAGGATCAGCTGTTGCCGCGCATTTACGGCGCGGGGTTCATGCGCGGCACGCCACCGCCGGCCGGTTGCATCTACCGGATCGATCCCGACGGCAAGGATTGGGAGCTGGTTTCGAGTGGCATGCGCAACGCTTTCGACGCGGCCGTGAATGCCGACGGCGAACTATTTACTTACGACGCCGATATGGAATGGGACATCGGCACGCCGTGGTACCGGCCGACGCGAGTTTGTCACGTCGTGAGCGGCGTTGACTGGGGCTGGCGAAATGGCAGTGCCAAATGGCCCGAGTATTACGCCGACACATTGCCGCCGGTGATCAACCTGGGGCCCGGCTCGCCGACGGGTGTGGTCTTCGGATACGGCGCGCGCTTCCCGACCAAATATCAAAACGCGCTGTTTCTATGCGATTGGACGTTTGGAAAAATGTACGCGGCGCATCTAGTGCCTCGTGGCGCGACTTACACCGCTGAACTCGAAGACTTCATCACGGCTTCCCCTTTGCCCTTGACCGACGTGGTTGTGAATCCACACGACGGGGCGATGTATGGCCCATCGCAATAAATCTGCAACATTGGCCTGGACAAGTACATAATATCATGGGACAAGGCGCGCGCCATGAGCGTAGGCGCCTATTCGACG
>JAKEIB010000167.1 GCA_022614705.1 Planctomycetota bacterium
GAACCGGAGCCTTCTGAACCGTAACCGTCTGATCCGTAGCCTTCGGAGCCTGAGCCTTCGCTGCCGGACCCGGAACCTTCGGACCCGCTCCCTTCACTTCCGGACCCGCTGCCGTCGCTGCCGGAACCCGAGCCCTCGTCGCACGGGCAGCGGTAGGCCAGGTAAACGTCCCGCCCATCCGCAGCCTTTCCTCCAAACAGCGCCGTAACGACATCGCCCGCATTGATCTCACAAAGCGCCTCCGCGATTTCGTACACATCGCGGCTGGATGCCCGGCCGGCATAAGTCCCGATATGCCGGGCCGTTGTCGCCGTCTCCGGGCACAGGATCGCATAGACCGGCTTGCCGCCGCTCCAGCCGGCACCGGCCGCCAAGAAGTTTTGGTTAGGAACGGCCACAAAGCTACACCTCGTTCATGTCTTCCAGCCAGATGTCATCCACTTCGCTCAAAGTGTGCGCGATTGGGTCGAACCGCAGCAGTTTGGCGGGATAGTAGCCCGATCCGCCGTCCCGCATGTTGCTCGTTTTCCGCACGATGTCGATGCGGCGGGGATCGAGGGCCAGCGGCGTATCCGGACCGATTCCGGGAACGCTCGGGATACGGTGCAGTTCGGTCACGCAGCCTACCCGGTCGCCGTAGTCCCGCCAGACCATTTCGTGAATCTCGGCACCGGGCTTGATCGTCGTCACGATGCCCATGAAGTAGTCGAGACCGCGTTCCATGCCGCGGTCGATCCGCTCTTTGATCTTGGTCAGCAGCTCGTCGGCCAGTGTGTTGAGGGCCGTGGCGTTATTGATGCCGCCGGTGTAGTCGAGTTCAGCCATGAACCGCGTGCGGTAGGGCAACACGGTCCCCGGCTCGGCCCCTTCGAGGTTGGTGTCCTTATCGATCGTGTGGTAGGGCGAGATGAGCGCCCCGCCATCTTCCCGTTCCGTGATTTGGATTTGATGCTCGGCCCGTTTTGGGAAGTAGAAGCGAATCTTCTCTGGGCAGACCGACAGGTTGAGGTCCGCAGTCGGCGCGTCGGTTTCCATCTTCCGACCGGCGTTCACCAAAGCCGAGAGAGCCTGTTCCAAGTCAGCTTGCGTGTCGCCGTGCCGCTTGATCGTGAACTCGTCGTCTAGTGGATTGAGAACCAGCAGGCTGTGGGTGGCGGCCAGGATGGTGCCGACGGCATCCCAGGCCCGGCCGTGAAAGCGGAAATTCTCCGGCTGACTGACCGGCGTGTAAGCGAGCGTCGGAGCCGTGCCGCGAATCCCGGCTGGCAGGTTGCTCCAGACATCATTGAGCATCGACTGCCAGGTCCAAGGCGTGCCGCTGTTGAGCGAGTCGGTGTAGAACAAATCGGACGTTCCCGGATCGCCGCGGCGCGTCGGCCGACGGACGTTGTACTCGCGATCGATAGCCGAGAGTTTCAGCACCTGCCGCTTGTCGCGGAACTCGACCAACCGCGGGGCGTCACTGCGGCCGTCCAGGCCGATGGCGATGTTGCTGTGCTGAACGTACTTCTTGAACTGCGTCGGCTCTCCACCTTGCTGCCCTTCGTGAACCCACTGGAGGGTCGTGTAATCGTTCTCGCCGATCTTGTCGGCCGCCGAACGGTCCATGACGAACCACGCCGAACCTGGCTCCATGCCGACCGGGCAACGGATCGAGTTCGCCACGCCCCAGAACTGATCGGTGCGCTGGCCAGCGGCCGACAAGGTGGCCAGCAGCTCGCCCGGATCGATCACGCGGAGGCCGATCAGTGGGAAGCGGTTGTGGGGTTGTGCCATTGGTCAGGCCGCGACTTGGCGTCGCGCTCCAAAGCCCACTGGTGGGCGGAACGTGCTACAATGCGAACGGCCAGCGCTCTGGTAAGCGACTGGCCGTTCTGACCACTCTTGCTTTCGAGGAGCAATCATGGCTGCGAGAATTCTAGACGCCGACGGCAACCTTCGTAAGGACATTCCGCGTCGCTTTGGACGACTGGAGATCGTCGGCGTAGTCGGCAAATCGCCGTCTGGCCTTAAGGTCGCGTGCAAGTGCGACTGCGGCAACGAAACGGAAGTGTTTCTAACAAACCTGCGAAAGAACGGCCATACTCGCAGTTGCGGATGTTTGCAGCAGGAATCTCGCGGAGCCAATTCGACGAAGCACGGCATGACAGAAACGGCGGAGTTTAGAATTTGGTCCGCGATGCTGAGGCGATGCAGCAACAAGAACTGTGAGGAATACTCCAGATATGGCGGTCGCGGCATCGTGGTTTGCGACAGGTGGAAAGACTTCGCTATGTTTTTTGAGGACATGGGTTTACGCCCCTCCAGTCGTCACGGCATCGACCGGCACCCCGACAACAACGGAAATTACGAGCCCGGCAACTGTCGATGGGCGACGTACACCGAAAACGCAAGGAACACTCGCCGCAATCGCGTTCTCGAATTCAATGGAGAGAGCCTTTGTGTATCTGAGTGGGCCGAGCGTCTTGGGTGTCGCGTGCATTTCCTGATTGCCCGTCTGAATCGCGGATGGTCGATTGAAAAAACGCTTACTACGCCGCCTGTCCCGCGAGGCCGACGAACAACGGGTCTGGCCTCCAAGGTATGAACTGCAACCGACTTTGAAGCACAGGCTTGTTACCGGTTCGTAGCCATTCCTGCGCCTCGCGAACCCCTGCCCTCGCCGCCGCGTCGATCGTCATTAAATTCACGCCACACCGGCAATTCCATTCAATCGGCGGCATAAACAACGCCCAAAACGCCTTGTCGTCTCGGCGATAAATTCCGGTTCCACTCAGTCCTAGGCGTGCGAGCGAAAGGTGGGTTGATCTAGCCCTAGCGTCGCGAATCGGAAGTATTTCCATGTACGGGAACACTTCGGCCACGATCGGATCGTCGGCCAGTTCGTCGTGCCCTGCGTGGAACGCCGCCTGCACGTTGGTCCGAAAGACGTTTTCCAGGTGGCCCGGCCCAATGAACGACTTCTCTAGTGCCGGCCCCAGGTTCCGCTTGAACGCCTCCAGCGACGCCCCTTGATCGACGGTCTCGGCCAGCACGTCGCGGATCGTGGCCAGCGTGTCTTCGGACGACTCGCGGGCGACGGTGAACGCGCGGGCCTTGGCATCGGCGTCGGCTTGGCGGAACTGGTCCGGCGTCAGGATGCGGCGGCGGGCCAGCGACTCGGCCGCCCGCTCGATCAGCGGGAACCGCACGATGGGCTCGTCATCGCCAAAGAGCGGCGGCAGGATCAGCGAGCCCGGTGGTCGCGGCGGGCCGCCCAGCATTCTCGCGAATGTGGCCAGCACGTCGCTCGGCAGTTTCTTCGCCACCTCGTCGTACCCGGCGATCCAAGCGGCCAGGTCCGAATTTGCGATGTTTTCGACTAGGAGCGGCTCGAACTCAGTCAGAATCTGTCGGGCCTCATGCAACCGGTGCAAATCGGATGCGAACGAGTTACGACGATCATATAAGGCGAGCAACCGCTCGCGCAATTCCTGCGCGATGGTTTCGTGTGCAATAAGCCCGCGACCGATGATAAGATCAGTCGTCCGCTTCTTCGTCGTCTTGTGAATCGTCGTCGGCATCTTGATCTTTGGTTTCTGCGGCTGCCGGCGTTGTGCCAGTCAGCTTTGCCCAGGCCCGTTCAAGAGCCAGTTCTTCCGTCGCGCTCAATTCCATTTCGGGAACAACGTGGCGTTCGAGCGACATTTTGGTAGCCGTCATCGCTCGCTGGTTTTCCGACGCCAATTGCGCCCGCTCGTCCATGTACGACTCCAGGATTTGCAGCGACCGCGAGCCTTCGTCCAAATCGAATCTCGCTGCATAAAGGTCGGTTCCGTTGCCCTTCCACCAATCCCGGCCTTCCTTGGTCGCCATGACATCATGGATCGACTTCGCGCCGGGGAACTTCTTCTGCGCCTCTGCAAACACGCGGAAATCCTCGCGCGGAATGTCGGGGTCATCCAAGTCCTGATCGAAGCCAAGCCGCGGCCAGGTGTAGTAGCCGTTATGCGGTTTACTGGTATCTCGCGGATTCATCTTGGCGGCGTGGCACTGGATGCTCGCGAACCCGGCGTCTTTGCAATTTTCGACTTGTCGCGCGAACACTTCCGAGCCGAGCCCCTTGCCTTGTTCGGTGCCTTTCATCCAAAAATCAGACAGCTCAACATACGCGCGGTTCTTGAACGTCCGCTTGATGTAGTTGATCGAGTTGAACGCCTTGTGGTCACAGACGATTGTGATGCCGCGACGCGGGTGAAAATCGACAGTGACCTCCGCATCGTCCGGCGCGCCAACCAATGAGGCAAAGTCGATCTCGCCACGAAACCCCAAATCCTGCAAAAACTTGCCGATGTTTTTGGCGGTCTGCTCTGCGAATTCGGGTTCGTCTCCGATCCTCACCTTGGCTTTGCTCTTACCGTACTTTTTCGCATTTCCAGGCCGTTTTCTGCCACTTTCTTGAGACTCTCCAGCGATTTCCTGTTTTTGCTCCGGCGTCGCGTTCGCCAGCACGTCGCCTGGAATAAATTCGCCGCCGACAAACTGCTTGCCGTCGATGACCAGAGGTTTTTCGTGGGTGTAGCCTTTGGGGGCGTGAGCGGCTTCCATGCGGATAAAAGCCGCCCGTGCAGCCTCGTGCTCGTGGCCTTGGGCGTCGGTTGCGAATCGCGTCACCTTTCCAAGCAGCGGGATTGAGGTATGAACGCGATCCCTGTCGGAAAAAATCAGGCGGTCAAAAACTGCGGTACGACCTTCGAGGTCGTTCAACGTCGCGGCATACTTCTCGCCAAGCCCATGCTTGACGTAGGCAACCGTGACGTGCGGTTTGTATTCGGGATAAGTGTCGGTGCAAACGAGCGCTCTGGATATGGCATCGTTCAGCGCGTGCAACCCTTTGCTTTGCACGTCGATTTTGACGACATCGTGTTCGTCGCTGGAGAAAATCGACGCCTTGCCGAATTGTACTGCGACCGGATCGAGGTGCTTGGCCGCGGCGCGAACCTCTTCTACGTTCTCGGTGTGAATCCCGTACTTGACCGTGATGTGCGGGTTGATTTCGATGCCGTCCACCGCCAGATCGTCACCGTGGATTCGGGCCTGCATGGCATAAATGGCGGTTATCAAATCGCCGGACAGGTTGAAATGCGTCGATGAGAACTTCGACCGCTCGACGGGGATTGGCTCGACGGGCCCGTTGCCGCTGAGAAACGCGACGGCATTGGCTGGCGACAGCGTGCTCAGCCGCTTCACAGCCGCCCGCGCCGCCCCAACCAGCTCGAGCGCCCGCATGGTTCCCCGGCCCACCGCCTCCTCGACATCCAGCCCCATCCGATTCGCCGCACCGCCCTCCCCGAACTGCCCGTCGCTGTCGCCGTCGCGACCGAAGCCGCCGAACTGCTTGGGCTGCATGGGCTGTCCGCCGCTCTTGGCCTGCCGCTCCATCGCCTGCTCGCCCAGCGGCTTGGCGCAGATGTCATACCACCGCCCTTCGCCGAAGTTCATGGCCACCAGATGATCCAGCACCTGACATTTGACATCGCGGATCAGCCGCGTCAGCCACAGATCGAGGCCGGTGTAGAAGCCTTCGAGCGGTACTTTTTTGCCGGCCCACGCCCCGGTCGAATCGGCGTCGGCTGTGAAAATGTCATCCGGCACCTCCATGCCGCGGAGCATTTCGGTGTCCAGATCCTTGGGGTAATTGAGGATATGCTGCGGGTTGCTGGCGACTTGCGACTCTTCGACGCGCCATTTCGGGTTGCCGTTCGCATCCACGTCGCTCGGGTAAGTTTCGACCGCGCCTGACTTCGCCTTCTCCACGTTTTCACGGGCGATGTCGCGGGCATGGATCGTCCCCTTGCCTTCGACTTCGTAACTGTCGTTGGGATAGAAAATTTTCTTGCCGCGATAGGCGTCCTTGTGCATGAACAGCCGCCGCACGTCGAGCGCTCCGCCGTTCAGCCACTTGTCGGACCACGGCGAGTAGGCCCCCTGCAAGATCGACATGCCGTAATGCTGGCCGGGTTCCGGCGCGTGGTTGTGAAGGAACGCTTTAGGGAACGGGAGGTCAACGTGCCCTTGGGGGGCCTCTTGAATCCGCAGGAACCGCACTTGGACCGGCTCGCCCTCGCACAGCAGCAGGCGGGCGTCATTGGCATGACGGGGCAGCAGCCGATCAATCTCGATGAAATGCCGGGCCGCGTCCCCTTCGCCCGGTTTGACGTGACGGTACATGACCTCGCAGGCCGACCAGCCCCACACCTGTGCGCGTAGAATCTCGGCGGCGTCCTGCCAGAGCCGCTTCAATTGCCGGAGCACGAACGCCGCCAGGATCGGATCGTCGGCCTGAATGCCGCTGGTCCATTCTTCCGACCCGTCTTGCTTGTAGGCCCACTGCGGCGAGCACAGCGGGGCGGCACGCATGGCCAGTCCGAGCCGGATCGTCGGATCGAGCAACATGCAACGGATGGTCAGGAAAGTGAACGGCGGCAGGTCGCGCGGCCGCTGAAACCACCGCTCGTCGATCGGCGAGTAACCCTTGGTGGCGGGCGACTTGCCGGTAATCGGTTTCTTAGATCTTTTTGTGGGCATTAGTTCGCGCCTCAACAAGGGCTTCGGCAGCTCGGATTTTTGCCAGCCGGGCCAGTTCTTCGCGGCTGTAGGCTCTCAGGTAGAGGTCATGGACGTGCCGGTAGTTCGTGGGATCAAAGTCGCCGCGATGAATCGTGTCTTGTGCCAGCATCCTGGGAAGGTTGGCCAACAGGCCGATTTTGTCCGATTCGGTCAGCTCGCCGTTTCTGCCGCTCCCTCGGGGTTGGACTCCGAACCAGAATCCGAGCTCGGCGTCTCGCTCGCGTTTTTTTTTAGAGCCTCAATACCGACAGCGCTGGCGTGCCAGAGCTGGTGGGCAATCGACGGCGTGCAGCCTTCGACTCCGAGACCGCCGGCCAGCCGCGCCGCCAAGTCCTGATAGAACTCGACCGTCGGCACGTAGGCCCCCGTCTTTTGATCCGTCGCCAGCTTGTGCTTCAGGACGCACTCTTCGCAGGCGATTTTCAGCAGCAGCACATCGACGGAATGCTCCCGCTCGCTGCCGTCCTGCGCCCGCACCTTGAAGTGGAGCGTCCCGTCTTCCATCGGCTCCGAAACCGTCGCACTCATGTTCAGTTCTCCGCATTGCCGGCCGGGACAACGGCCCCCGGCGAGTTGCTCAGTACGTAATTGATTGCCCATGCCGCCTTGAAAACCGGCTGGCCGAAACAGATTCCTGTGTTCCGGCAGACAAACTTGCCACCACTCTCGAAGGCTTGTTGCCCGCCGATCGATTGGAGCGCCGGCCGGGCAATTTCGTATCCGACCCGCTCGGCGTAACCATACAGCGTGGCCACGAATCGGCGAATGCCGCCGGCTTGAAACGAGTCCGCTGTTCCGCTCGGCGGACCGAAGCTGGCCGACCCACTGCCCTGCATGTTCGGCGACGGCAGTTGCGCGGGACCGGATTGCAGCGTCGATTGCCTGACGATCGGCGTATGGCTCGCAACTCCGACGTTCATTTGGTAGCTGATATAGCTCTTGTCCGGCGGCGGCTTCTCGTTTTGGAATGAGGGCGTAGTGACGGTGATTGGGGTTGTTGCCGGAGGAATGACGCCGTTGAACAGGACCGTTGGCGAGGAGGAGCAAAGATCGATGATGGCATCGTTGCCGGGAAGCTGGACCAGGCCGGCATAGCCGCGGTTGTCGTGGGCGTGGCTCATGGATGCCTGCCAAAGACTCCAGTTGGCCTGTGTCCCGCCGACTGGACGCCACAAGCCAGTTTTAGAGAAATCGAACAGGTCCGGTGGAATGGCCGGCGTGTTCTGGCTGCCGTTGGCGGCGGTCAAGGCGGGGGTCAGCAGTCGGTAACTGCACGAGAACGAGTTGCCCATCGAAAACAGGTCTTCCTCGGCAATCACTTCGTCCAGGAACGCGGTGCGACCATTGTTCCGGGCGTGGAGAACCCGCTCGCGGACAATTTGACCGAAGATGTTCCAGGCCAGGGCGGGCGGGGCTCCCAGCGTCGATTCGATGTTGACCGAGATATTGTTGCGGAGGATGGTCGTTTCCCGGTTCCGCCGCGACCAGACGACCCGGTGGCTCCCTTCGATGGCCGTCGTCAGGACCGGAAACACGTTTTTGCTGCGATGCTGGCGATCAGTGATCGTGAATTCGACACGGCTCTTGTCGAGATTGATGTGCCAATCGCTGGTCCGCTCGAAACCGATGAGCTGGGCCGGGTTGACGAGGTGCCGATAGCCATCAGCACAGTCCGGCACTGTCCCGAACTGGCTGCGCGTCATGGCGATTTCCAAAAAGCCTGCAATCGTCCGCGTGGTGAATCCCTTGTCGATCGAGAACGTCACGCCGTAGTTGATCGACATGACGCCGGTGACGCGATGCACTCTCTCGCCGGTGCAAACCGGGATGCAGGTTTCCACCTCCCATTCGCATTCGCACGTCTGCGACGAGCCGACGGGCTCCCAGTGCAGAATCCGCGGCTTCGGGCCGAACTTGACATCGCGGATGCCGGACTGCGACTGGTTGACGATCAAGTCTTCGGAGAATCCCCAGCCGTTAAAAACGAGTTCCTTGCCGGGCTTGCTGAGCAATGCTTGGATGCCGAGCATGTCGGTGCCCGTGCCGGCATCGTCGTTGACGTAGAACTTGGCCCCGATGATGTGCTTGTGATAGAGCACGGAGCGCTGCGCTTCGTCCTCCACGAACTCGACGCGGCAGCGGACGCTGGACGAGCCGTCGAACGGGTAACCGTTGTAGCGCAGGACGCCGGGCGGAGTGAGGTGGGAGAAGCTCATGGAGCGCCTCCCTCTGGAACGAACGGCTGGCCCATCCCTTCGCGGGCGCGTCGAAACGCCGCGGCTCGTTCTTCGACTCCGGGACGCGCGCGGGCCTCATCGGCGAACTCCCGCAGAAAGGCTTGCATGAAGGGATCGTTGACCAGCTCTTTGTCATCCTGCTGATCCTTGGTCAGTCGCACCAACTCGCGCTGTAGGGCTTGCAGGTTGGCCAGCCGCTCTTTCGCGTTGGCAAACGCATCCAGCGCCGCCCCTACCACGCCACCGGTCATAAACGCCAGTTGCGCCTCTAGCGTGTCGGCGATGACCGGGACGCTCGCGGCAACTACATCGCCAGCGGCAATCGCGGCTTCAATCGCCGGTTCGGCCTTCTCGAACCAGCGCAACAAGACGCCGAGAATCTTGGTCTGAATGTCGGCCAGTTTCTCATCCAAACGGCCACGGGTATTCTCGAATCTCGCCAGTTGCGGCCCGAGTTCGTTGGCCCGGCGAAGGTCGGCCATTTCGGACCGCACTTCACTGCCAGCCCGGGCCGCTGACAGCGGCCCGGAAAGTCCCGAAAGCCGATCGGCTTCGCCGGCCAGGACATCCCATGATTTCTGGATGACGACTACGCCGGCTGCTACGGCCGCGGTCAGGGCCGCTACGGCGATTGCGGCGGGGCCGGCGACGGCTCCCAGGGCTGCCACACCGCCTGCCGCTTCGGCTCCGCCGGCCGCAGCTCCGGCCACAGGAGCGGCTTTGGCGGCCCCTTGAATCGCCCCGCTGGCCAACCCACTGACGGCCTTGCCGGTCGGACCCTCGATCACGCTGCCACGGCCCGGCCCGAGTACATTCTCGAGCGCATCCCGTACAGCATCGTTGATTTCAGCCGCGTTCTTGCCGCCACCAGGCCCGAATAGCTGATCCTCGGTGCTGGGCAGCGGTCCAAGTTCACCCGATGGCCCTTCGCCCTTGGCGAACAGCCGTGCCATAGGGTTGATTTCGTCGATAGAGAGCGGGGCTGTCTTCTCGGTCCCGCCGAGCTGCGCCGCGCTCTTCGTGACTGCTGCAAAGAGCCTGCCGAAAGCATCGGTGAGTGCAAACGCCTGCCGCGCCAATCCGCCGACTCCAAGCGCTGCAGCGGCCGTTTCAGCGGCTTTGGTGAAATCCCTACTGCCGACTTCCGATTTCGATGCGGCAGGCGATGCTCCACCAGGATCGCCTTTCCACCGCTGGCGCGGCCCGCTCACGCGCTCATCGGGCGGCGGCGGAGCTGGAGCACGGCGCGGGGCGGCCGTCGTTTGCGTCCCGGCGGGAGAGTCCACTGTATCCGGCAGAGTCGGGACGCGGGCTCCCTCGTCGGTGAAAACGACCTTGATTTCTGCCGACATGCAGGCCCCCCGCCACGCTGCTAGGTTTGCGTGCCGAACACGCCAGCCACCGGATAGACCCGGAGCCGCAACGGCACTTCGCGCAGATCGGCCGCGAAGAGCAGCTCGACTGGAAAGCCCTCAGCCAGGATGCACTGGGTGAATGTTGCGGTTGCCGGGACGGTGGCGGCCGTCGTGCCGGCGATGGCCGTCAGCACGAGCGAATCGACGATGGATGAGCCGACATCCAAGCGGCCGATGACGCCCAAGGTGTAGAGCGTGGCGTGGCCGGGCCAGAAGGCGTTTTGCATCCCGGCCGCGTTGTACTCAAGACCGCGCAGGGCCACAAACATTTCCGCGCCGCGGCGGACACCGTCTTGCGGCGTTTCCCCGAAGGAGTCGCCGGTGATGATCCGCTTGAACTCGCTGTGCGAGACGCGAAACCCATCGGCGGTCTGCCCCAGGGCGAGCGCATTCAGCGTCGCGGTGTACCCGCCTGCGATGAACGACACAAGTCACCTCCATCGGTCTATCCGGGATTGGTTTGTTCCAGACGTTTGAGCACTGCCTCGTCGATCATCATCCCCTGCTTGTCCTTGAGCTTCTTCTCAGCCGCGGCCTTGAGGCAGCCGGGACAGTTCACGGCGCGGAGTTGATCCGTCGCCGCCTCTTCATTGGTCAGGGTGGCCAGGTAAGCCCGCGACTGATCGCAGGCAAGCTGATACCGCAGCCCGCCCATGCCGACGATCTTGCCCTGCGGATTGCGGTGCAGGAAATGCGTGAGGGCCAGCACGCCCACCATCGGGGCTTCCGTCGCCCCGCACTTCGGGCAGGCCACGTCGGCATGTTCGACGGGGAACTCGAAGCGCTTGCGGTCGCTGGCTTCCAAGCATTCCGGGTTGATGCAAAACGCCGTGACCGGCTGCTTTTGGGTCCGGTCGCCGGGGATGATGATTTTGGGCACGGTACGGCTCCTACAGGGTTTGGATCAAGCGGGCATTGCCAAAGGGAATGACGCGCTTCATGCCGGCCGGCTGAACGCCGGCCGCGGCGGAGAACACTTCCGCGCCAACGAGTGCGGGCGGCCCGACCTGCCCGGCAACCAGCGGGTGAATGAACGGTTGGCTTGAACCGGATAACTGCTGGAGGATGCCGCTGGCGGCATTGACCACGCTTTGCTGCCAGTCCAGCGCTTTGATGATCCGTTCCACGTCGGCGTCGATCGAAGCCAAGTTGTTCATGAACACGTCGGTCCGGCGGTCCCGCGGCACGTTGCCGATCCGGCGGGCCACCATCACGCTCAGGCTATACACCATGTCGCGGACGCCGCCGCTTTTGGCATGACGTTCGCCTGGTTGCCAGCCGCCGGGCATCACGGCCACATAGACCTGTCCTGAGGTGGCCGGCACGTCCTGATCGGGCTCCACGTCGCACTCGGTTTCCGCATAGCCCGCTCCGCCCTGATCGGTCGGCAACCGCAATTTCTCGCGGACCGCAATGAGCAGCGATTTTTCGGCCAGTCCGCTCATGCCGCTGTCTCCAGTGCAATCCGCATCCCGGCGGCCAGGGCCTTGGCAGCCGCATCACTCACCCGCTCCTGCCACACGTCCGGCAATACCTCGGGCAGGAACTGGCGTTTGGGTATCCCTCGCTTGGCGTCGCCGTAGTTGTGGCTGGCCGCGTAGGGCACATTGGTTCCGACGATGACGCCGTTGGCGATCGTGGCGAATATCTGCTGGTCCCCGCCGTCGCCGCTTGGCTTCGTGTAGCTGGCGGGCAAGTCTCCGCCGCTGATCTCACCCCGCGACAGGCTATTGAACAGCACGCCGGTATCGCGCAGGATTTCGACCTGCCGGCGTCCGAACACGTCGAGCATGGTCCGGGCCCCTTCGCGCTTCAGCGTGGCCCAGGCGATTTTCGCGGCGGTTGCCTTCGCTCCGCTGCCGGTCATGAATTGGCTGCCCTGGATGTCGGCATCGGTGTCGAGCGACAATTTCTCGACGTGCATCGACACCATGAGGCGACGCAGCACACGGGAATAGATTTGCCGCCACCGCTTGAGCTGGGCCGCAGTGAGCAGGCCCTTGCTGCCTCCGGGCGCGTAGCGATTGCGGCCCGTGAGCTCCGCCGCCTTCTTGAGTCGCGTTTTCTCTCCTGGCCCGAACCGACGCTGGTAAGCAAGATACTGCCGGCTGAGCGGGGGCCATGTCGCGCCGTCCTCGCCTGCCCCACCGCGGCTCTTGCGGATGAAATCGCTTTTGACTTCCGACAGGACGGCGAAGCCCGTTGCCAGGAAGACGCCGCGGGCGATGCCCTGCGAATCCGGCTCCCGACCGGCCAACATGCCGCCCAATCGCAGCACGATCTGGCGGGCCTGTTCGCGGCTGCCACGGAAATAGACCCTACTCATAGGGCACCTCGGTCGCTTCGTGTTGCGTGAGCGTGGTGGCCGCGTCCGTGCTGTTTGGCCGAGTGACGCGAATCTTGTTGCGATAGTAGCGGCGGTCGATTTCGACATTGCTCATCGTCGGCCGCAAGTCGCCACGCAGCGGCAAGTTGGGGATCGGCTGGCCGGACGCCAGCAGTTCCATGATCCGTTGGAATTCCGCCAGCAACGAATCGGGAACCGGGTTGCCGCGCCGCAGGCAGAGAAAATAGACCGCCAGCGTCGTCGCCCACCGGTTGACCAGTGTGCTCGTCGTCAGTGCGGCATCGCTGTAGTTCTTCCAGAGGTAAAACCGGATTTCCTCAGTCGCCTGGTTGATGCAGTCGTCCACCACGCCGGAATCGCTCACGCCGTCAGCGTCGTGGTCCGCGTGCGCGGTCACGCCGTAAACCGAAAACAGCCGCTGCATTTCGGTTTCCGTGCAAAGCGTGTTGGCGATGAGGGTCATTGCGAAAAAAGCCCAGCCGGGTCGTGAGGTCCGGCCGGGCTCAGGGTGGGGAACAGGCAGGCTTGAATAACTTGGCGGCGGACTCCTACGCGAACGCGAGGTTGGCACCGGCATCGACCGGCGTCCAAACCACCGTCCACTTGATCGCTCCAGTGACGCTCGAGCCGGCGCAGTCCAATTCGATGTCGCCGGGGCCCAGCAGCAGGCCGGGGGCCGGGATGTTGTCGGCCGGGACAGCCAGCCAAAGCGTGGTCGATTTCAAGGCGGTGGCGAGCACGCCGACGATGGTGTAAATCTGCCCCACGGGATCGCCCGTGATGTCCAATGTGGCGCACAAGTCAACGTCGGCTCCGACGCCGGACGGGTTGTGCTTGATCTTGGTCGCGTTGGCCACGGCCCCGATGGCGGTCGTGACCTCGCCGACGATGCTGTGAACCAGAATCTTGCCGCCGGTGATCCGAAACAGGGCTTGGTCGGAGGCCTGCGGCGGGAGTGCCGTGGGCCGCTCCGTGATTCGCGGAACTCGGCGGGTCCAAGGGGCTGACATAGTTCACCTTTCGACGATGACAGTTCCAACAGCCGGGTCCGGCGACTAGAAGCCGCTGACGGTCCCGACCTGGATGTCGTATGGGTCGTGGGGCACGGTCAAGGCGTTGTCGAGGATGTACACCTCGGTCGCCGTGGGATTCGAAGTTTTCTTCGTCCAGCTCGACAGGCCGACCCGGACGCTTTCCGGGCCACCGTCGTATTCGGCAATGGGCTCCGAGCCCTGGTAGATCGTGTACCTCTCCGGCGTCGGTTCACCGGTCATCACGGCCATGCCGTTGGGCCAGTGCTTCGTGAAGGTGTAGGCATCCGTCCCGGCGTCCCACAGGTCCAGTCCCTCATCGCTGATGTGGAACGTGACGCCGGGCAGCGCCAGGAACTGCGCGACATATTCATGCAGCGGCGAGCCATCGGGGCGCTGCCCGACTTCGCGCTGATACTGCGTGAACGGCGGATTGGCGATGCCCTGAGTCGCAGCCAGGAAGTCGTTGTAGGTCAGCGGCCGGAACGTCGTCGAATTCATGTGGACGTGCTTCACCGGACCGACGCCGACTGCCGAACGGGCCTGATTGATCTTGTCGAAGTGGGTCGGAATGTCGGCTCCGCTGCTCGTCCACGGCACGTCGATGATGCTGGCTCCATGAACCGACGTGGTTCCGTCGCGGAGCGTCATGCTGAGCTGGCCCTTGTTGCCGCTCGGCACCTGGAAGGGGATCTGCTTCAGGGCGTTCGCACTGGTGTAGTTCATGAACCAGTCGTCGCCCTCTTCGTGGACGTAGAGCTCGTCGCGCAACATTCCGACGGTCATGGCGATGCGCCAGTTCGCCGCTTTCCTCATCAGCGTCGCCGACTGCCGCATAATCATGTCTTTGCCGGCCTCGTCGCGCTGGACCGGGTTGTCGATCCGCCCCAAGTTGTGAAAGAACTCTGCCAGCAGGCTGATTGAGTCGTGCATCCGCGGATATACGAACGGGACCGCCTTCATGGGCTCCTTACTGGACCGTCCCGCTGGAGTGCCGGGAGCCCGGCCTTTGGCGACACGCCGGGTATCGTCATAGATGTGATAAAGCCCTTCGCGGCCGTGGCCGAAGAACCGCTCGTTGGAGCCGCCGGGCTGGAAACCCATGTGATTGAGGATGGGATCAGCCGACGCGACCACTTGGCGCACGACCTGGGTCAAAACCTGGGGGCGGAGAATGTCGAGATAGCCGGCCATTGGTGGTCATGTCCCAACGCCCTCCCCAGAGCGTGGCTCCCCGTGTTTCACTCGGCCGGCACTGGGGAAGTGCTTTGTGGGAATGACCCTGGCCGAGTTGGTCGATTACGTCTGGATCGAGTACGCGAATCCGCCAGTGAATCCGACTCCAAAAGGGGGCGTCGGCAGTTCGGCGATCCACTTGATGGTCGCGCCGACGTACACGCTGCGGACTCGGACGCGGGCTCCGATATGCTGGCCGGCGGTCGTGAACGTCACTCCATCCGCGGACAGGTCGTTGCCGACGATCACGTTGTCCGCAGTCGGACTGACGACGATGAATTCCTCGTCCGCGGCGCGAATCAGGTCGTACACCAGACCCGGCTTGGCGGCCGGCAGTGTGACCGTGACGCTGGCGGCATTGTTGTAGAACCGGGTCGAGCCGTTCATGGCCGTCGTCAGCGCTTCCGACGTGCCGGTGACGGTCTCGAATCGCGGGACGAGGCCCGACAGGTAGCCTTGCGGATCGTCGTCCAAGACAAACCCGGCTTGCACCATCAACTGGCGGGCCAGGAATTCATCGACGTGGCCGACGAACGCCGCGCCTTGGATGAGCAGCTTACGAGCTTTGACCGGAGCGCGGGCGACGAGCACGCGGAACACGCGGTCCACGTTATTGGCACTGAAGTCTTGTGCCCGCATCTCGGCGTCCAGCACACCGGCAAAGAACTGCGTTCCGGTGGCGACATCGGCGTCCCATTCCTCGTATTCTCCGCTGGCGGAAATCTTGCCGAGCAGGAGCCCCGGCCGGATGATTGTGGTCGGCGTGTTGGCATCGTCGCGGATCGTGCCGCTGATGACACCGGACTTCCACAGCGCCGCATTGCGGGCCTGGTCGGCACCCCACAGCAGCTCGCTTTCGACGACCGCTAGTTCGCTGCCGACACCAGGCTTTGCCCAGCCGCCTAGACCGCTCATGTTCGATTTCCTTGCTCAGAGGGTTATGACTTAGCCTCTCGGCTGCATCGCTGATTCGTGATTTGATTTAGATCGGTGAACTACTTGGCGGCGGCGGCCGGCTTGCGGCCAAGCGCCCAATTGGCGGTGGCGGAGGCTTCCTCGTCGGTCAGGTCATCGCCGATGCGGTCGAAGCCTTTGGGCGGCTTGGCCACTTCCAGCGACATCCGCTTCTGATTCGCCGTCTTGGCCTTGTCGTCCCAAAACGTGCCGGCGGGAACCGCTTCGCGCGACTCGATCCACTTTTCGAGGTCATCCGGCGTGGGCTCGCCCTTGTCGTCCAGGCTGAGCTTGATAGCGGCAACGAGCGGAGTCCGCTTCGTATGCTCATCCGCCGTGCAGCGGCCGTTGGCCAGCAGCGCGTCCAGACGATTGCGGATTTGCCCGCGGTGAGTCTTTTCGGCGAATGCCAGTGCTCGCTTCGCATCGAGCGACATGGCGGCATATCCGGGATCAGCCACGGTCGTATCTCCTGTTTCGGTGTCATCGTCGGCCCGCTCGGCTTCGGCCTTCTCGGCTTCGGCTTGCTGGGTCGCGTGATTCGCGGTTTTGAGGGCGGCCAAAAGGATTTGGCCAGCCGCTTCGGCCTTGAACGACCAGTCGGCAGGCAGCACGACGCCGAGCTGTGCGAGGTGGGCGACGATCGCTTCGGCCTCTTGGGCCGTCGAATCGTCGGCCGGCATGTCCTGGTTCTCGGGCTTCGCGGCTTCGGCGGTTTCATCGCCTTCGCCCGCTTCGCCATCCCCGTCTCCGTCTTTTTCCTCGAACGGGTTGTCCGCCATGCGGATCGCGGCCGGCTTGCCGAGCCCCATGCGGAGCGCCAAGGCGACGACACCAGGCTCTTTGGCCGGCAGTGCTTCGCGGAACGGGCCTTGCGAGTGATCGACGGGATGATTGACCAGATCGACGTGCGTTATCAGGTCGGCGTACTCAGTCCCGTGGCCGTCTTTCCACTTGTCGAGAATGACCGGCGAGACATAGACCTCATTGCGTTCCGCCCTGCCCTGCGCCACCGGGTCGGTCAACTCGACCGTGAGCAGCGCGCTCTTGCCATCCTTGGCCAGCTCGAGCTTCGCCAGTTCGCCGACGGTATTCTTGGCGGAGCGGCGTTTCTTTTGCTCCGCCATCTTGACGGGCTGGAGCTTGTCGAGCGTGTCGGCGTGGTCCCAATCGACGGGGACGTTGTATTTCGCCGCGGTGAGCTTGGCGAACCCGTCGCGCCAGTGCTTCAGCCGCTCCGGCGTCGGCGTGACTTCGCCATCGGGAGAATGGTATGTCTGGCCAGCGTGCAGCACTGACTTGATGTAGCGGCGTGCCATGCCGGAACTTTAGCGATTTCCGGCGAGTTCACAAAGTGTTGAGGAGATTATGCGCAACTATTGTTGAGGTTTGCGGTGGTTTGTTGCGCTTTGTTTCAGCGTGATTGCCGAAAATCCGAACAGAATGCAAATAGTACCGACAAGCCAGTACAGCCAGTAGGCGGCAAACGCTTGCGGTTCAGTCAATTCCGGGTGCCGAAAGAAA
>JAKEIB010000168.1 GCA_022614705.1 Planctomycetota bacterium
CTCTGGCGTCGTTCCAAACGCAGCGGCCAACTCCTGGGCAGTCTGGGGCGTAACCGCCTTCTTACCGGCAATAATCTGGTTTACCGAGCGCAGAGGGCGGCCAAGGATTTCTGCGAGATCCTCCTGGGTCCAATTGCGAGCCTCTAGCTCGTCACGAATGAACTCGCCAGGGGGGAAAAACTCAACTTCCGCTTTTGTCATTTTTGCTCTCCCCGAAGGTTCAGTGGTAGTCTTCGATGCCTCTGATCACGACGACGTTCTTTGGTTCATCTTTCTTAATCTCAACGATTAATCGCCATTGGTCATTGATTCGCAACGAATACTGATGATCTCGATCACCTTGGAGCTTTTCAAAGTTTAAGGACCGCATGGCCCTGAAATCCCGTTCATCTGATGCTGCGCGAATGAACCGAACCACCTTTCGGTAGCCGCGCACGACTGGGACACCGTACCCAGCATTGAAAGCTGGGTCTGACTCCAGGCGCGCTAAATCGTCTTCGGAGAATTCGATATCCATGCAGCCTTCCGACGAATACGTCCATTCGCCGAATTCTATCCCGCGCATCGGCACTCGTCAATTGCAAACATGAGTCTTAGACTCAAAGGCACATTATTGTATATCGAGTATTTTGGCTATATGACCATAACGCATTGCAATAAAAGATGTTACGACGAATCCATAGATCTCCGCAGACCCTCATTGGCCGATACTCCGCTCCCATGTGGTGATCCGCTTTCCACAATGTCTGCACTCCCGCCGGCGGATAACTTTTCCACCCCAGGCCGATCGCGTGTAAACGACCCAGAAGTGCCGGCAACCACAGTGGCGACAGCGGAGGCCCCGGTCATCTTCACGTTGTTGATTTTCCCCGGTCTTCATGCCCTCTTTCTCCGTTGCACGTCGGCGAAGCTAATCCGCTCACGCTTGGCAGTCGTGCCGGTGCCGCCAGTGCCAGCCAGGACTGCTCCCTGGATCGATGCCGCCACCGCAGCGCCTACCAAGCAGTCGAACCAGTGGTTGTCGCTACGCTCCGGCCGCAGCTTCCACTCGTCTACGGCACGCCCACGTCCCTCCGTCTGCACGCGATACTCTGCGGTTAAGTGCTCCGCCAAGAGTCGATGGTCCTCTGGCTTATCACCGAACAACGAGAGGCATCCGCGGTCTCCCATCGGTACGGCAAGCCGCGAGTAGGTGAACGACTTCCAGTAATTCGAGTCGAACACCACATGGCGGACGGCACGTTTGCCCTGTACGTTGGGGATTCGCCAGTTGTGGCCAACCCGGTCGCCAGGGCGCCGCTTGTATTCGGAGAACGGCTGGCTCGATGCGCCAACGAAGCGGCCGTGGCTCGGCATGACCACGCCGGGATGTGCCGACTGACGACAAAACTGGTAAATGACGTCGGTCGAGTTGCCCCAGTTGGCGTCGATAAGGCAACGTTCGATGCGGAGTGAAGCTCCATCATCGCGCCGCCATTCGCGAGCGATGAGCGATCCCGTCAGCGTTTCTAACCCGGCAAAGATTGATCCCTCGAGCCCAGTGGCCTTCGTCGCTTCGGCCAACGTGTGACGAGCATCGCGGAGGGTGAAGTAGGAGCGCCGCTGATCGGGGAACACGCCATAATCGAGCACGTAACCCGTGAAGTCGCTCTCCCAGCCAGCCACAACGTAAAACAATAGCGCCTGCTGGACGTCTATGAAGGCAGCTATGTGATCGACGCCGAGGGGCACCTCGGCACGTCGTAGACGATTGATCTTGCCAGCAATCGCGTCGGCCGACAGATCCTCATTATCGCCGGCGTCAGCCGGTAGTGGTTCGTTCTGATACTCCGCGAAGAATGCTGCCTCATCCTGAATTTTTAGGTTCATCGCATGCTGGATGGCCGACAACTCGTCGTGATTGAATCGCTCGGGCCACGCAATCACCGCTCCTTCGTCCATCGCGTCACGGTTGTCACAATAGAACTCCGTCGCTTCTCCACCGGCGTTGCCGCTTCGCATACTCTCAGCTCGCAGGTCGGCGTATCGCTGCCATAACTTCTCGTCCGTGGGAAACGAATAGACCATTTTGGTCCGCTCACCATTCCACTCCGGATGCTTGTCGCGCGAGAGAATGTTGTCTGCCATGTCACTTGGTCGGATTACCGTGCAAGGCATGATGCCGGAGATCTTCTGGCCGGGACCGGCGAGTCCCAGGACGGCACCAGCCAAAATGCTCTCGCGGGTCGCGCATTGGGATAGCGACCGGGCCGACTCATCGGTCTGCGGATCGTCGAGGACAACGAGCGTCGGCCGAACCGTCTGACCATCGGCCCGCTTGTACTTCATGCCGCGGATGCGGCCGGTGATTCCGGCGACCTTGATGATGGCCCCAGAGGCAACGCTCCCTTCCATCGTTGGCAAGACAATCTCTCGCGCCGTCCAACCGATGTGCGTGCGTTCGCCCTTGTAGAGTTGGCCGTTGCAGCGGTTGGCGATGCCGTCGAGGGCCTGGATCGGATAGACCACCTCCGGGTAATCGGCCAGCAGAAGATCATTGCCGTCAAGCTCCATCTTGATCGATTCGAGCATGTCCATTGCATGCCCTTCATCGGAGCCAATCAGACAGACGAACTCCCGGTGACCATTCAGCACCGCCCAGATGCACGCGCACTCGCAGATGGTCGTCTTGCCGCTGCCGCGCGGCATGGCCATTGCGAAGAGGCCCCCGCGCAGCACGGCCTGCTCGATCTTGCCGATCACCTTCAAGTGGTCGGGGGACCAAGGCAGGTGAAACGTAAGCGGGAAGTACGACTCGCAGAAGTAACGAAAGTCGGACGCGGCCCTCTGCTTGCGTTCGACATCCAGCACCTCGGGCAGCTCGCCAATGTCGCGGCCCGCAATTGCCAGCGCGATGTTGCGCGCCCGGGCCCTGTCCTTCATACGCTCGTAGGGATCGCCGTCGGCCTGCGGTTTCGGGGCGTGGCGTCCTTGGACGAGCCACGCCACGTAGCGCAGAAGATCGACATAGCGCCCGTCGCCGATCCGCAGCCCGGCGCGTGTGCGATGGCGGTGGAGTTGCCGTTCGTTCAGCACTTCGCCCAGCGGAGTGGAGTTGAGCAGTCGACACAGCTCGCTCGGACGCAGGCGACGTACATCGTTAGCCATCGCGGTCTCCTTCCCGCGACATGCGGCTTACCAGCCACGCGGCATACATAACCAGATGGAGAGTGCCATCGGCGTTGGTTGGGGCACCGGCCGCAATGTCGGCCTCGATCATCTCGCGCGAAACGGGCGCGCTGCCAATCTTGGTTAACAACTTGGCCGCGTCGGCCACGGGGAGGGCGGCCGGATTCAGACCAGCCGGATGCGAATTGTCGGGAGTTGTTGCCATTTCTATGCCGCCGAAAAAAACTTTGGAATTCTTTCGCTGCTTGGCTGGATGTTCGTGGCGACCCGAGGTAACTGTCGTGTCATGCGTAATGTACGCATGAACATTACTCGTACCGGAGACAAACGAATGAACTACCGCATCGAATTTGTTGAGGAATTGATGACCGTCGCGGATGCCGACGGCAACGGGTACGACGCCTTCGAGGTCGATCCCGAACAACCGTGGGACGCGGTCGAGGCACTGGCCAAGTGGGGCCGCGAGTATTCGCTCGACACCTGCCACGCGCTGCGGGAACTGCGGGCGTACCTGAAAGATTGCGAGTAACCAGCAACCAACCAGGAGAACCACGATGACTAAACGCAAACGCAAACAACACGAACCGATGAGTGGGGCCGTCGATCAGACGGCCTTCGAAAATGCGATCCGCGATAACCTGTCGCCCGAAGGGGTCGCGGCGCTGATCGCTCTGCTGCAGATCGCGGACAACTACCGCAACGGCTCCCCGGAAAACGAGCGGGCCATCAACCAGGTGAATTGGTTCCGCGAAACGCTGCTCGACATGATCGGCGTCGAAGAGTTCAACGACTTGATTAACGAGATTGGTTTGTAAGCCGAAACGCGCCACGGGCGCGTCGCGGCGGGTGGTTCCCGCCGCCTGATGATGGCAGCCAAACCATCGCACACCAGATTGAGGAGATGAACGATGTCCAAGACCACGAAAAAGCCCGCGGCCCGGAAGGGAACGAGAAGCGCGAAGGGCGCGTCCGCGAAGAAAGGTCGGGTAACGAAAGCGGCCGGGGCGAAGGCGAATGGCGCTGCCGGCAACGGCAAGGCCAAGAAACTCAGCGCGATCGACGCTGCCGCGAAGGTGCTCGCCGGTGCCAAAGGCCCGATGAACACCAAGGAGATGATCGACGCGATGGGCGCGAAGGGCCTCTGGAAGTCGCCGGGCGGAAAGACGCCGCACGCGACGCTCTATAGCGCGATCCTGCGGGAGATCAACACGAAGGGGAAGGACGCCCGGTTCAAGAAGACCGAACGCGGCAAGTTCGCCGCCAAAGGATAGCGCCCGCCACGGGTTCCCGCCCAACGCCCCACGTCGCCAACGTCGGGGCGTTTTGGCGTTGGTGGGGCGACGGATTGGCCCTGGGCGGACGGCGCGACACGGGCCAAACGTCGCGGCGTCGCGGGACGCGGAAGAATTACGGAATATTCCACCGGATTCCTGGCCACACCACTTGATGTTTTTCCGCCCGCATGGCTCCTGTGTAATTGTGCGTGGCAACGGGCCCCGCCAAACAACCAGAACGAAACGGGAGATCAAACCATGACCAAGAGAATCACTATCCGCACGACGAACGATGGTTACAAGACCACGGGCCGCCGCGAAACGTTCGCCTCCCACCAGGACGCATTCAACGCCGCCTGGTCGGAATGCGACCGCACCGGCGCCGACCTCTACGCGCAGACGCCGGCCGGAAAGAAGATCATCCTCCTCCACGGCGCGACCATCCGCGAATACGAGCGGACCAAGTAGGACACGCATACGCATTACAACCAGAACGAAACGAGAGACCAAACGATGAACGCAACCGACAATTACATCCCCTGCGGGACCCGCGTCCTTAACACGACCGACGCCGAACCGGGCCACATCATGAATGGCTTTTCGTTCGACCCCGAGCTCGGCGGTTGGTACGAGTACGAGGTCGAGACCGCATACGGCATCGAACGCTGGCTGCGGAAAGATTTCGTGTTGATGAGCGAGTTGGAACCCACCACCTAACCAGGAGAACAATTCATGGACATCACGATCCAAGCGATTGAATGCGAATCGATGAGCGACGCCCTGCAATGGGCCGACGCCAGTGGGCAAGGCGAAGCGGTCTTGGTTGAAGGTCATGGACCGATGGTCGTCCCGCAATCCGACCTCGACCGATTGGCCGAAGCCGGCGTGGAGTTCGCCTACCTCTTCAACCACGAAATGCCGGACGGCTCGTACCGCATCGTCACCGTCCCGGTCAATTGATCCAGGAGCTCCGCCATGACCACCTACCTTGTTGCAACGCTGGCCCGCTACGTGCTGGTCGACGCCGCGAACGAAGACGAAGCCCGATCGCTCGGGCAAGTCGCCTTGCACGATCTCTACGCCGACCTGCGGGAGCGGCTCGGCAAAGACGTGCCAATCAATATCCGGACGGTCCGCCCGGCCACCGACGAGGAAATCGACCTGCAACGATTCCATGACGAGGCGATGGCCCGCGAAGCAGCGGCGCGGAGTGGATGAATCGCAACGCATCATGTTTCCCGCTCCGCCCCGGCAAGCGCCGGGGTTTTCTCGTTGGCTTCGATTCGTTCCGCTTTTCGCCCCGTGAACTTCTCCCAGCGCTGGACGATCACGTCGCAATAGAGCTCGTCGAGTTCCATCAAGAATGCGTGTCGTCCGGTCTGCTCGGCCGCGATCAGCGTCGAGCCACTGCCGCCGAATAGATCGAGCACGTTCTCGCCGGTCCGCGATGAGTACTGCATCGCCCGCACGGCGAGTTCGACTGGCTTCTCGGTAAGGTGAACCATCTTGTTGGGGTTGATCTTTTTGACGCTCCACACATCGACCGCGTTGTTGGGGCCGAGGTAGACGTGCGCTGCGCCCTCGCGCCAACCGTAGAAGCACCATTCGTGGTTCCCCATGAAATCCTTGCGCGTCAGCACCGGATGTTCTTTCACCCAGATGATCGCCTGCGAGAAGTAGAGGCCCATCGCCTTGAGCACGGGTGGATAGTTCCCACAGTTGGCGTAGCCGCCCCAGATGTAGAACCCACGACCGGGGGCGAGGACGCGGGCCATGTTGCCAAACCAATCGCTGAGCAACTGGTCGAACGCCTCGTCGCTCACGAAGTCGT
Organism: Planctomycetota bacterium; assembly: GCA_022614705.1. Lineage (GTDB taxonomy): Bacteria > Planctomycetota > Planctomycetia > Pirellulales > Lacipirellulaceae > JABDGM01. The sequence continues at coordinate 6,274 of JAKEIB010000168.1, forward strand.
TCGCCAGCGGCCGGTCCTTGGCCCGCATCTTCTTCTGCGTTGGCTTCGACTTCTCTGGATGCCTGGCGAGGTCGAGGCCTTGGTGATGTGTCGTTCCCTGAAACGAAGAGAGGCCGGCCGCGATGGCGTTGTTGCTTCGCGGCTCGACCTTCACGTTGTACGGAGGATCGGTATTCACGAGATGAATCGTCGCTCCGTCGAGCAGCCGGTCCACGTCGTCCACTTTGCTGCTGTCACCGCACAGCAAGCGGTGATCGCCCAGTATCCACAAGTCGCCAGGCTGCGTAGTCGCGGCGTCAGGTGGCGCTGGGATTTGATCGGGGTCGCAAAGTCCATCCTTGACGCCGGGGTCGAGCAGCTCGGCCAGGTCGTCGGCGCTGAAACCCAACAGGCCGAGGTCGTAGTTGCACGCCTGTAGGTCCGCCAGTTCGATCGGCAGCAATTCGTAGTTCCACTCGGCGAGAGACGCCGTCTGGTTGTCGGCGATGCGGTATGCCTTGATCTGTTCCGGCGTCAGGTCCTTGGCCACATGCACCGGCACCTTTTCCAGGCCGAGGTGCAGCGCCGCCTTGTAGCGGGTGTGCCCGCAGATGATTACGCCGTCGGCATCGACGACGATCGGCTGGCGGAACCCAAACTCGCGGATGCTCGCCGCCACAGCCGGGACCGCATCATCGTTCAGGCGAGGGTTTTTGTCGTAAGGCCGGAGTTCGGCCACGTTGCGTAGCTCAATCTTCATCGAAATGCACTCCGTTCAGAATTCGGACAAGCAAAACAAACTGTGCCTACGATGGCGGCTGTTCCCGCGTCCGTCTCCTCTTGACCAGCGCCGGGGAGTACCTACGCGACGTTGGCCGCGTGGCGCATAGAGGCGGCCGGTGGGGCAACCGGGGCTAGGTGCCGCAAGAACGCGACACGGGCCAACGTGGGCGAAGCCGTGGCCAACACCGTTTTTTGCCCGAGCACAGGCCAGACCTGGGCGGCTGCCGAACCTGCCGAACCTGCCGAACGTTTGTCCTAGCGCCTCGATTCCGCGTGCGTGCGCGTGCGCGCTCGCGTGTATGCGTGGGGTTACCAAAATGGTTCGGCAAGGTTCGGCGTCTCGTCGCATGTGCTTGTTCTCCCATTGGTTAGCGTGCCGAACCCAAGGCGTGTGCAAGGTTCGGCAGAGGTTCGGCAACGCCGTCAACGTTCGGCAGTTCATCTTCAACCGAAACTCGATACAGCTTTCCCTTGCGACCGTCGGACCTGTGGAATACGGCTGTTCGCCCGTCCGAAAGCGGAAATCGCTCTTCGATAAAGCGCCCTGCCAACGTGCCCATTTTCGTGGAGAGCGAACGTGGCGAGCCTTCGCCAAGATCAACGGCCATCAATCCATGCTTCGAGCACAGCTCAACCAACTCCGCGGCCGTCCAGATGCCCTGGGGGTGCTCCACTAGGACACCCACCAACTCAGTAAACTCGCGGCGGGTCTCGTCTAAGAGCGCCGCCGCCTCCTCCGCATTGGCAAGGAAGTCTGGTTCTCCACAGGTTTCGAGAATGCCCCCTACAATGTTGCCCCAGCTACGCTTGTTGAACCGCGAATGCACTTTGGCCATCGGCATACCCGACGCTTTCCAGCGTTCCACCATCCCAATCAATTCACCGAGAAGCTCGTTCCGATGCTGCTGAACGTAGCCTTCGGGATCAGGGATGGAGAATTCGCGCCGTTCAGGATCGCCCTCGTAGTACAAGTTGATGACCACGCTGCGGGTGACGAGATCGCGGCTCACATCGGGAGTGTTGGCGGTGATGCAAAAGATGTGGGAATTCTCGGCCCGTATCGACTCCGACTGGCCAAGGAGGCGGAACGAAAGAATCGGATCGGTGATCGACCGCTCCAGGCAGGCCGAATCGATCCGCGGATTGCGACCTTTGCTTTTCGCGTTATCGATGATGATGGTCGTTGCGCCACGGCGAACGATGGCCCCAATTCGCTTTTCAAACTCCTCATCGTTTGGGTTGTAGCTCGCAGTTTCGGCTAATTGGCCGTCCCGAAGGATGGAAATGATCTGGGCCAGCATGGACTTGCCAAGATTCGGCTGATTCCCGTTGAACAAAGCTCCTGGTTTCGAGCCAATGAAACGTGGAATCACAATTGGGGTTAGCAGCATGCCGATATAGTTGGTGCGATCGGCAGGTGTCCGGAAGCAAAAGTCCTTCAGAAGAGCGTCGAGATGGTCGGTGCCACTGCGAGCCTCGATGGTCGGCCCCGCGTAATAGATTCCCGAGTTGTCGTCGAAACCGGGCGCAACGAGGCGCCAATCTTCGGTGTAGACCGGGTTTCGCGTAAACAGCTTGATCAGTGGAAGTCGTCCGCGCTCAACGTGATGGTTCAGCCACGTGCCGGCATACGCCGGAGGAAGCGGCTTGTATTGACCCCCGTCACCATCGACGAAGTAGAACTCCACATGCTGGTTCAATAGCCCGGCCAACTCGGGCGATGAGAGGATTGACGAGATTTGATCGTTGTTGATCACAACGAGCTGCTCGGCACGACTGAAGCAGTTGCCAGCCGAAAGCAAGCAGTCTGTCACTTGGTGCAAGGTGTCACCGACCGGCATTGTTTGCGGATCGACGACAATGGTGGGGCGACCGGCGCCTTGATGATCAACGCCTGCCGCCGGCTCACCGTTTCCTACGGCGTTATGGTCAATTGCATGTGTCGGATCGTTTGAGGGTTTCGCCGTCAAACGCTTCTGCAGCTTGTCGAAGGTCGCCGCCCGGCAATCGTATTCGGCGTTCTCCCAGGTATGATCGAAGTAGCGTCGCCCTTGATCGGCAAACTTGCCGACCTGCTCCACTTGCGACCAGACTTCCTCTTTGGCGATCGCATTGCGGATCGCGTAGCAGCAGACTGCGAAATCCGTCTCGGATCGAGTGCCGGCCGGGGCAATAGCGCTGGCCGCGATGAGTTCTGCAAGCTTGTCGGCCTTCGACGTCGAGGCCTTGCGAACTCGCGGCAGCGGCATGGCCGCGATCTGTTTCACCCGCTCGGTTTCCGGCGAGCATGATTTCAGTGGATCAAATGTAGGCAGCGGATATTTCCGCGTCGCATCGCACTCGACCAATACAGTCGGAACTGGCTCGCGTCCGTTCCGCTGGTCCTTCCTGTTGAAGGTGCCCGGCAGACGCAGCAACCTCGACAGGTCAGTGGTGTGATCGCCTCCAAGGACTTTGGCGATACCGGCCAGGACATCTTGAAGGTGTTCTGCCCTGGGGGTGAGCCGGGAAACATGCCGCCGCTGCTCCAGATAGATTTGCTCACCGTTCTCGACAATGTACTTCCGTGGCTTGTTGCGCCCGTCCTGCGTCTTCGTCCACTCCGTCTCGATAGGGAGGGGATCGCCGGCATCGTCGATGACGTATGGCGAGTCCAGCAACCAATACAAATGCACTCCGTTCCCCGAATTCACGATTATCGAGGGATGGGGCAGGCCGGCCTTAGCGACGCGCAACTGGGCCTCGTCAGGGCTAACGAGATCGATGTCTGTCCAGAGCGCACGAACCGTGCGGATTTGCCACGCCAGATCAAAGCGGCCCTTGGTCCCGGCCCGCGGACAGACGCCGAAGAACAAGTTGAGCCGTTGCTCGGCAGAGAGCTTCAACAAATGCGACAACACCTCATGCAGAAGTGCGGGCACTGCCTTTCGATAATAGGTGTTGCGGTAGTCAACCCGGCTTCGCTTTTTGACACCGTCATTCCAGGACTCGATGGGCCGTAGGAGGATCGTATCGGTCTCATCGAAAAGCGCACGGAGGAATTGCACGCCTGTCGCAATTGCTGCATCAGCCGTGTCGGCACTCCGTTCTGAGGAATCATTGACTTCTTGCATCCGGCACTGCTCCGCATCGCAGCGACCGCTGTGGGCGATATTTGCTGCCGCATCGACAACCACGTTGATCGCTTACCCGCCAATCAAATCCTACGCAGAACGAGCGGCGGTAGAACAAGGTCACACGAAGTCACATACGCCGCACATGCGTGGCACCTGCGCGAGAGATGCGCGAGCAACGAGAAGCATGCGCCGCATGTGAGTTTCGCGGCGCAGGTCGAAAACCAGAGACATGTCCCTAATGCGCGCGGAGAATTGAAAAGACGAACGCGCCGGGAGTTCGATAAAATTGGCACTTTTTCGGTATAGTGCAAACTTCACCGCAACTGGCTGGATTTCTTGCAAAAAGCGGGCATCATGGTCCTGAGCCCGACCCGGCCGACTTGCGCCCGCATTCAATACGGTGGTTGTCGGACGAGCGTATCGCCGAAGCGCGTCGTGTCTGGTCGAAGGCTTACGGCCGCGTGATCAGTGTGGACGAGGCCGTCGAAATCCTTATGAACGTCCGCCGGCTCGCTGAGGTGTTGTTGCGAGCCGAGCAGGAGGAGAACCAGTCATGAACGTCGTGATTTGGGCCCGCGTTTCATCCCGCGAGCAACGAGAAGGCTACTCTATCGACGCGCAGTTGCGGGCGAACCGCGAACGCGCACAGGCGAACGGTTGGCATGTGGTCCGCGAGTTTGTTGTGGCCGAGTCGGCCAAGCGCGGGGCGGAACGCCTTGCCTTTAATGAAATGTTCGCCTGGGTGAAATCGAACGCAAAGCGCGAGAAACTCAAGGCGATCCTCAGCCATAAGCTGGACCGTGTATGTCGCAACATGCGTGACGCCGTCCGTTTACAAGAGCTTGAAGATGTCTGCGGCGTGCAATTGGCCTTCGTCGATAACCAGTTTGGCCCGGGCGCGGCGGGAGCGCTGTCGTTTAACGTGATGGCAGCAGTCGCACAGTACTACAGCGACAACCTGCGGACCGAGGTGCTCAAAGGCATGGATGAGAAGGTTCGGCAGGGCTGGCCCACGGGTCTCGCCCCCTACGGCTTCATCAATACCGACGACCGAAACGAACCCGTCCAGCCACATCCAGATAAGGCTCATACGCTGGTTCGCATGTTCGAGCTCTACGCGACGGGCAGCCATACATTCGAGAGCCTGGCCGACGTGCTGGAAGGCGAAGGGCACGTTTTTCGTCCGAGCTATCCACGCTTCAACCGTACTGCGTTGTCTTACATCCTTGGCAATCGCTTTTACGTCGGTGAATTGCACCGGAACGGACACGTGTTCGAGGGCCGCTACAAACGGCTGATTGATCGTGCGACGTTTGATGCCTGCCAGGATATTATGAACGGCCGAAACCGCCGCACGGGCAAGCCCGAGCATCCATTTGCCGGCGGCCTTTTCCGATGTGCGTTCTGCGGCCAATCGATCACCGGCGAACGTATCCGCCGCAAATTGAGAGGCGGAGGCGTTCGGGAGCACGTCTACTACC
>JAKEIB010000169.1 GCA_022614705.1 Planctomycetota bacterium
CTGGCGAGTTCAGATCGTGTACACGCATTGTCGAACGCAACTTGTTGAAATCCTAAGAGTTAACCGAAGTCACTCCGGCGTTAGCCGGACAGTAGTGAAAAGCTATGTTGATCCGCACCGGAGACAGCGTCGAAGTAATTGCCGGCAATGACCGCGGCCAGAAGAGCCTGGTCATCAAGGTCGATCGCACCACGGGCAAAGCGCTCGTCGAGGGCGTCAACCGCGTGAAGAAGCACATTCGCCGCAGCCAGAAGTATCCGCAGGGCGGCGTGCTGAGCAAGGAGATGCCGGTTCAGCTCTCGAACTTGAAGTACGTGTGCCCGTCGTGCGGCAGCGCAACCCGCCTGGGCGCCCGCTTCCTCGCGGACGGCGTCAAAGAACGGTTCTGCAAAAAATGCGGCGCGAGCGCCGGCCAAATCGCACCCGCGAAAGCAGCTCACGCAACGGCTGGCGCGGCCAAGTCAACGAAAACAACGAAAGCAAAAAAATAGCACCGAGGCTTTTGAATTAGCCGCGACCCGTTGGGGTCGCGGCTAACCAGTAGCCCACGCATGAACGCGTCGAACCATGGCAAAGAAAGCGAAAGACAAAGCGGAAGAGAAATCGGCGCCGGCGCCGACGCCGCGCCTGCAGGCGATGTACCGGGACGAGATCGTTCCGCAGCTGGCCGAGAAGCTGGGTCGCAAGAATCGGCACGCGATTCCGCGAATCGAGAAGATCGTCGTCAGCATGGGCGTGGGCAGCGCGATCAGCGACAAGAAGCATATGGAGGAAGCGACCGCCGCGCTTACGGAAATCACCGGACAAAAGCCGGTCCGCTGCAAGGCGCGCAAGAGCATCGCGGCATTTCGCCTGCGAGCTGGGCTGGACGTTGGCGCCAAGGTGACGCTTCGCCGCGCACGGATGTACGAATTTTTGGACCGCCTGATTTCGCTCGCCTTGCCTCGCGTGCGCGACTTTCGCGGCCTAAACCCCGACGCTTTCGACGGCCAAGGGAACTACAGCCTGGGCCTCAGCGAGCAGCTGGTGTTCCCTGAGCTCAATCCAGACAAGTACACCCGCGTGCAGGGCATGAACATTACGATTTGCTCGTCGTCGAAATCGAACGACGAGTCGCGCGAACTATTGCGAAGCTTCGGCATGCCGTTCCGGCGTGAAGGGGCCGCAACGTAACAACTGTAGCCGGGGTCTGTGACCCCGGCATTAACGGCCGGCCTCATAGAGGCCAGCTATAAACGCATAGGAAACCATCCCCGGTGGCCAGTAAATCCAAGATCGCCAAGTCGCTCAAGACGCCGAAGTTCAGCACGCGCAAGAAATGCCGGTGCCGGCTCTGCGGCCGGCCGCGGGCCGTGTATCGCAAGTTCGGCATCTGTCGGATTTGCTTCCGCAAGCTGGCGGACCAGGGGCTGATCCCTGGAGTGCGCAACGCGAGTTGGTGATGAGTTTAGCTGGGGTCTGTGACCCCGGCGGCCGGCCTCACAGAGGCCAGCTACATTTGTTTTCGGAGTATCGCACAACATGATGACCGACCCGATCGCCGATATGCTAACCTGCATTCGCAATGCCGTGCGAATTGAGCGCCCCCACGTCGAGATGCCGCTCTCCAAAGTGAAGCGCGGACTCGCCGAGGTGCTCAAGCGGGAAGGCTACATCTGGGATTGGCGCGAAGAGCAGGAACAGGGAGCGCCGAGCAAGCAACTGTTGATTCAGCTTAAGTATGGCCCGAACGGCGAACGCGTGATCCGCAACATTCGCCGAATCAGCAAGCCGGGTCGCCGGGTGTACAGCCAGGCCAGTCGCTTGCGCCCGGTGCTCAACGGATTAGGAATTTCGATTATCAGCACCAGCCGCGGCGTGATCAGCGACCGCGAAGCCCGCCAGCGAAACCTGGGCGGCGAAGTATTGTGCGAAGTTTGGTAGAAGGGCTGTCAGCTATCGGCTGTCGGCTGTCGGCCAGAAGGCGGGCAGCGGTTCTGGCCGAAAGCTGAAAGCCGATAGCCGAAAGCTAAGAAATGTCCCGCATAGGCAAAAAACCCATTCCGCTGCCCTCCGGCGTTAAAGTGAACGTCGCCGACCGCGCGGTGACCGTGGAAGGCAAGCTCGGCAAGCTCGAGTACATCCACCGGCCCGAGATCGGCGTCCGCGTCGACGACGACGGCAAGGCCATCGTCTGCACCCGCAAAAGCGAAGATCGCGAGGTCCGCGCGTATCACGGGCTGACCCGCGCACTGCTAAACAACATGTTGGTCGGCGTCACGGAAGGCTACGAAAAGAAACTGGAGATCCAGGGCGTCGGCTATTTGGCCGCGATCCAAGGCGACACGCTTCAACTTCGCGTCGGCTTCGCCAACGAAGTACACAAGAAAATCCCCAAGGGCCTCACCGTTACCTGCCCGGATCAAACGCACATCGTGATCAAGGGCACGGATAAGCAGAAGGTGGGCCAATTCGCCGCGGAGGTGCGGGCGGTCCGCAAGCCGGAGCCTTACAAGGGCAAAGGCATCCGTTACGACGGCGAACAAGTACGCCGCAAGGCCGGCAAGACAGCGACTTAGTCAAGAGCGGAGAGTCTAGAGTCAAGAGCCAGAGGCGAGTTCTGGCTCTTGACTCTTGACTCACACGAACATGGACCACTCGAAACAACTCCTGCACCAACGTCGTCGGCGCGCGTTTCGCGTTCGCAAGCGGTTGCGCGGCACTCCCGAACGGCCGCGCTTGAGCGTCGTTCGCAGTCACAAGCACATTTCCGCCCAGATTGTCGACGACCAGGCCGGCAAGACCTTGGCCGCGGCATCGTCGCTGGACAAGAAGCTGTCTGGCAAGTTGAAGTCGGGCGGGAACCAGAACGCGGCCCAGGCCGTCGGCAAGGCGATCGCCGAGCGCGCGATCGCGGCCGGCATCAAGGCCGTTTGCTTCGACCGCGGACCCTATCGTTACCACGGCCGCGTCGCGGCCCTGGCCAACGCGGCCCGCCAGGGCGGCCTGAGCTTTTAACCTCACACGAACATTCTTTCGATCAAGGAACTTCACGTGGCAGCCGGTACAAGCGAACGCATCGAAGGCGAACTGAGCGAGAACATCGTCAAGATCAAGCGCTGCGCCGCGGTCGTGAAGGGCGGTCGTCGATTCAGCTTCGCGGCAATGGTCGTGGTCGGCGATGGAAAAGGCAAAGTCGGCTGGGGATACGGCAAGGCGAACGAAGTGCCGCCCAGCGTGGAGAAGGCCCGCAAGGAGGCCATGCGCAGCATGGTCAGCGTGCCGCTCGATGGCTCGACCATCGCGCATGTGACCGAAGGACGCTACGGCGCGGCCCACGTGATTTTGCTTCCCGCCGCGCCGGGCGCCGGCGTTATCGCGGGCTCGGCAGTACGGGCTGTGTGCGAGGCCTCCGGAATTCACGACATCCTTACGAAGAGCTTCGGTTCGAATAATCCGGTTTCGCTGGTCAAGGCGACCTTCGCCGCCCTCAAGCAGTTGCGGCCGAAGGCCGATGTGGAGCGCCTGCGACAGATCAACCTCGCGTAACTAGGAGCCCGTCGTGAAAATCGATTGCTGTCATTCCGAGGTCCTCCGAGGAATCTGGCCGGACCCCTCGGCGGACCTCGGGGTGACTATATTGTGATCGAATGCCTATTTGGCAAAGTGAATTTTCAATGAATCTCAGCGACATCCATCGTGGCGTAAACAAGCACCGGGCGCGCAAGCGCCTCGGTCGCGGCATTGGCTCCGGGCACGGCAAGACGGCCGGCCGCGGACACAAGGGCCAATGGTCGCGCAACGGCGTTTCGTTCCTGTCCATTTTCCAGGGCGGCACGATGCCGCTGGTGCGCCGAATTCCCAAGCGTGGTTTCAACAATCGCTTTGCGAAGACGGTGATCGTCGTCAACGTGGGCGATTTGAACGAGGCGTTTAAGTCGGGCGACAACGTCACGCCCGAGAAGCTCTCCGCCGTCAACCTGGCCAAGGGCTGTTACGACGAACTGAAAGTGCTCGGCGACGGCGAAGTGACCAAGAAACTTAAGATATCCGCGCATCGCTTCAGCGCGTCGGCCAAGGAGAAAATCGAGAAGGCGGGTGGCGAGGCGATCGTATTGCCCGGCAAGGCGCCGGTTGTGAAAGTGCAGAAGAAGGTGAGTAAGTAACTCAAACTGAAAAAAGTCAGCCACAGAGGACACAGAGATCACAGAGAGGGAACGATTCTTACGGAGTCAGGTCCAGAGCGTCGTCCGTCTTACAAAAGTCTTATCCTTCTTCCTCGGTGTTCTCTGTGTCCTCTGTGGCGGTCATTTCGCTTTGAGTAAGTGAGCAAGTCGGTCGAGAAGTTACCACTCACGGACGGGTCTCCCCATGTTGGAAAAAATTCGCGTCATCTGGCAGATTCCCGAGCTGCGCACCAAGATCCTGTTGACGCTGGTGATGCTGGCGATCTACCGGATCGGTTTTGCCATCCAGTTGCCCGTGATCGATCAGAGCGCGGTCGAATCCCTTGGCAACAAGGAGGGCATCGGCAAGATGTTGGAAACCGTCGCCATGCTGAGCGCGAGCCAGCTGCAGGACGTGACGATCTTCGGGCTGGGGATCATGCCGTACATCTCGGCATCGATCATTTTCCAGCTTTTGGCCAGCGTCTATCCGCCGCTCGAACAGTTGCAGAAAGAGGGCGAAAGCGGGCGCAAGAAAATCAACGAATACACCCGCTACGCCACCTTTTTCTTGTGCCTATTTCAAAGCTGGTTCTACATCGAGTCGTACGTCGAGGGCCAGGATTTGGTGGCAGCGGGGTTCGGAACTTCCTCGGGCGCGCTCGTCTGGTACTGGAAATTCGCCGCCATCATGACGATGACCGCCGGCACCATGTTCCTGATGTGGCTCGGCGAGCAGATCGACGAGTTCGGCATCGGCAACGGAATCAGCCTGTTGATCATGGCCGGCATCCTGGCCCGCATGCCGGCGGCCGGGATCGCGTTATTGCAGAGGTCGTCGGTCGAGTTGAGCAGCAGCGGCACGACCTTCGGCGTCGACAAATTGATTGTCCTGGCGGCGATGTTCGTGGCCGTCGTTACCTGTGTGGTGTTCATCACGCTCGGCCAACGCCGCATCCCGATGCAAAGCGCCAAGCACGTTCGCGGCCGGCGTGTGTTCGGCGGCACTCGCCAATACCTGCCGCTCAAGGTCAATCAGGCGGGCGTCATGCCGATCATCTTCGCCAGCAGCCTGCTCATGTTTCCGATGATCATCTTCGGCAACCTGACCGGGGTGGTGGACCCGGAAAGCTGGTGGGGGAAGACGGTGAATTGGTTCAGCGAAACTTTCGGTCAAGACCAAGGGTACATCTATAACCTCTGTTACTTGATTCTGATTTACTTCTTCTGCTATTTCTGGACGGCGATCACGTTCAACCCCAAGGACATGGCCGAAAACTTGAAGAACTTCGGCTCCTTCATCCCGGGTTACCGTCCCGGCAAGCGGACCGCCGATTACTTGGAAAAAGTGATGGTGCGAATCACGTACGTGGGCGCCGGCTTCCTGGCGCTCGTGGCGATCATTCCGACGATCGTTTCCCAATCGCTCGGCGTCGATTACATGATCGCCAGCTTCTATGGCGGCACAAGTTTGCTAATCGCGGTAAGCGTGGCATTCGACCTGGTGCAAAAAATCGATAGCCACCTGGTGATGCGTAACTACACGGGACTCCTTGAGAAGTAGCAGCGGCGGAGCCGCCGTCGAACCTAACCGGATTTAACAAATTTCGGATTTCGGATTTCGGATTGCGGATTGCATGAGCTAAATCCGCAATCCGCAATGGTTCCCTCCTATGCGCATCGTCTTCCTCGGTCCGCCCGGCGCTGGAAAAGGGACACAGGCCCAGCGGCTGAAAGACTATCTGGGCATTGCTCATCTGTCGACCGGCGAGATGCTTCGCGACGCCGAGGACACACCGCTTGGTCGCAAAGCGGCCCGTTATATGCTCACCGGCCAGTTGGTGCCCGACGACATTGTGTTAGGAATCGTCGTCCAGCGACTATCGGAAAAAGATTGCTCCCAGGGCTGCCTGTTCGACGGGTTTCCTCGTACTGTTCCTCAAGCCGAAGCGCTGGACCGCATGTTGGCGGTGCGCGGCATGCCGCTCGACCTGGTGCTTGCACTCAACGTTCCCGAGGCGGACTTGAACGCCCGGCTGACTGCCCGCGGTCGGCCGGACGACGACCCCAAGACGATTGCCGAGAGGTTCCGCCAGTACTGCGCGCTGACGCAGCCGCTGATCGACTACTATCGGCTCCGGGGAATCTTGCGGCAAATCGACGCCAGCGCTTCGCCGGACAAAGTGTTCGAACGAATTCGCGACACGATCGATGCGACCGTGAGCAGTAATTCGCCTTAGCCGTGTTCACCTGCTAAGATTAGGAATCTATTGAATTCCAAGCCGACGGCTAGCCGTCGGCTTGGGCTAAATTGCAGAGTTCGTTTTCGCTTGTATAACTCCTGATTTGTGCTGTGATTCAACTCAAGTCCGATCGTGAAATTGCCTTGATGCGCCAAGCCGGCATCTGCGTCTGGCAGGCGCATCAGCTCGTCCGCCAAATCGTCGCCCCCGGCGTGACGACGGCGGAAATCGACGCGGTCATCTCGGAGCACTTTCAGCACTGCGGCGCTCAGCCGCTGTTCAAGGACTATCCGCATCAGAACAAGGGCCGGCCACCGTTTCCCGCCGCCACTTGCACCAGCGTCAACGACGAAGTCGTGCACGGCATCCCCAATCATCGGCCGCTCGCGGAAGGCGACATCGTGAGCGTCGACACGGGCTGCCGGATCAATGGCTGGTGCGGTGATGCGGCCGTCACCTATCCGGCTGGCCGCGTCTCGCCATCGGTGCAGCGGCTGCTCGACGTCACGGTGGCCACGCTCGACCTGGCGTTCGAGCTGATGCACACCAAGAGTCGCTGGAGTCAGGTGGCCCGCGAGATGGCGCTGTTTGTGCGCGACCACGGATTTTCCACGGTCGAGTGTTTTGTCGGTCACGGCATTGGCCGGCAGATGCACGAGGAACCGCAAGTGCCCAATTTTCTCAGCCGCTCTCTGCGCGGCAGCGGCGACTTTCGCATCGAGCCGGGCCTCGTGATCGCCGTCGAGCCGATGGTGAACATGGGAACCAAGCGCGTGAAAATGCACCGCGATCATTGGACGCAGTCCACGCTCGATCGCAAGCCGAGCGCCCATTTCGAGCATACGATCGCCGTGACGAAGAACGGGCCGGTGCTGCTGACAAAGGAGCCCACGCCGGACGAATTGGCCAACCTGCCCTGGGATTTCGCCGAGAGCTCCGCCGCCGGAAAGGCAGTAGCCGCGGGAAAGTAGGCCTTCTGTAGCTGGCCTCTATGAGGCCGGCTTGCTCGCATCAGCCGGGGTCACAAACCCGAGCTACAAGTTTCGGAAACTGGCTCAACAGCCCTTGAGCAAGCAGCGTGCTGGCCGTATATTCAAGCGTTTACCGCCATTTGCGGCCCGGTGCCTGGGTTGGCGCCTCCCGCCGGTGCGGAGATGGTCTGAGTGCAGCGATGAAAGTCAAAGCCAGCGTCAAGCGAATCTGTGACAAGTGCAAGGTGGTTCGCCGCCGCGGCGTGGTGTACGTCGTGTGCAGCAATCCGCGCCACAAGCAGCGACAAGGATAATTTAGCGGCGTCGGGCACCACACAGTGGTCGGCGACGCGTGTTTAAAGATTTAGCGGCGTCGCTTGCGACGCGCGTTGGGAGAGCTAGAAACATGCCACGTTTGTTGGGTGTTGACATTCCAAACGATCGCCCCACGGTGATCTCACTCACGTATTTGTACGGAGTGGGCCCGAAGACGGCGCGCGAGCTTTGCCACAAGGCCGGCGTCAATCCGCAGGCCCACGCCCGCGAGCTAGGCGAGGACGAAGTGGCCCGGCTCGCTGCCTTGCTGGATAAGGACTACGTGGTGGAAGGCCAGCTTCGCCGACAGGTCACGCAGAATATTTCACGCCTGCGCGACATCGCCTGCTACCGTGGCGTACGGCATCGGCGCGGCTTGCCCGTTCGCGGCCAGCGCACGCGCACCAACGCCCGCACCCGCAAAGGCCCCAAGAAAACCGTCGCCGGCAAAAAGGGCGTCAAAGACCTGCGATAATGAAACGGCCGCTTGCGGCTTAGCGAAAAAATCAAATCAATATGGCAGTTGCAAAACAAAAGAAAAAAGCCCGTCGCAACGTCTCAGTCGGCATCGCCTATGTCCAGGCGACGTTCAACAACACGACGGTGACGATCACCGACACGAAGGGCGATACGCTGTGTTGGGCCAGCGCCGGCACCAGCGGCTTCAAGGGAAGCCGCAAAAGTACGCCCTTTGCCGGGCAGATGGCGGCGCAACAGGCCGCCGACAAAGCCAAAAAGTTTGGCGTCAAGGAAGTGGAAGTCAAAGTCAAGGGTCCCGGCAGCGGCCGAGAAAGCGCGATCACGGCCCTGGAAGCGGCCGGGCTGAAAGTCAAATCCATCGAAGACATTACTCCGTTGCCGCACAACGGTTGCCGCCCACGCAAGAAGCGGCGCGTTTAAGAATAATGTAGCTGGCCTCTGTGAGGCCGGCTCGCACAAATTTTGCCCGGGTCATAGACCCCGGCTACAGCAGCATCCAACTATGGCACGATACACCGGACCCGTTTGTCGACTTTGTCGCCGCGACGGCTTGAAGCTGTTCCTCAAGGGAACGCGCTGCGACACGCCCAAATGCGCGATCGAGCGCCGCGAAAACCCGCCGGGGCAGCAGCAGGCGCGCCGCGGCAAGCTCACCGACTACGGCCAGCACCTGCGCGAGAAGCAAAAGGTGAAGCACTACTACGGCGTGCTGGAACGACAGTTCCGCCGTTACTTCCACGAGGCGGTCAAGGGCGCCGGCAATACGGGCGATGCACTGATGGCGCTCCTGGAGCGCCGCTTGGACAACGTCGTGCATCGACTGGGCTTTGGCCAGAGCCGGGCCCAAGCGCGGCAGATGATCCGCCACGGACACATCACCGTGAACGGCAAGCGCGTGGACATTCCCAGCTACCAGGTGCGAGTCGGCGACGTGATTCGCGCCAAGAACCGCGCCAAGAGCCTCGATCTGGTTCGCGGCGCGATGGCGGAGAGCTCGCGCGACATCCCCGACTTTTTGTCCCGCAGTGAATCGCAAATTCCCGAAGGGATCGTCGGCCGGCTACCCGCCCACGACGACGTGTCGATCACCGTGCAAACCCAATTGATCGTCGAGCTCTGCTCGCGATAAGAGTTTAGGGTTCAGGGTTCGGGGTTCAGTTATCGAACTCCTGAACCCTGAACCCTGAACCCCGAACCCTCAGCGGAGATTCTCATGCATATTCGATGGCGTGGATTGGAACTGCCCAGTGCCGTTACCGTCGACGCGGCCACCCTCAGCCACACGTACGGCAAATTCGTCGCCGAACCGTTTGAGCGCGGCTTCGGCGCGACGATCGGCAATGGTCTGCGCCGCGTGTTGCTTTCCAGCCTGGAGGGCAGCGCGGTCACCCAGATCAAGGTCCATAATGCGCAGCACGAATTCACCACGATCAAGGGCGTGCTGGAAGACGTCACCGACGTCGTGCTCAACGTTAAGTCGCTGGTCGTGAAGAACCACAGCGAGTCGACCCGCGTGCTCCGCGTGGAGAAGAACACGGCCGGCCCGATCCGCGCGGCCGACATCGAAACCGACGAGGCCGTCGAAATGCTCAACCCGGAGCACGTACTGGCGACGCTCACCGAGAACGTGCTGTTCGTGATGGAAATGGTCGTCGAAAACGGTCGCGGCTACGTGCCCGCCAGCGAGCACAGCCAGAACATCCAGGAAATCGGCATCATCCCCATCGATGCCGTTTACAGCCCGGTCGTGCGCGTTCGCTACGGCATCGAAGAAACCCGCGTCGGCCAGAAAACCAACTACGACAAGCTCACGCTCGAAATTTGGACGAACGGGTCGGTCGCTCCGGAAATGGCCTTGGTCGAATCGGCCAAGATTCTCCGCAAGCACCTCAATCCGTTCGTGCAGTACACCGAGCTCGGCCCGCAAGTCCGCTCGCCGGCTCGCGACATCTCGCTCGGCCTCGACGCCGGACTCGAGTCCAGGCTCAACCTGCCTTTGTCGGAGCTGAACTTGTCGGTGCGGGCCAGCAATTGCCTGGAATCGGAAAACATCATGACCGTTCGCGACCTCGTGACGCGATCCGAGGACCAACTTTTGGAAGTCCGCAACTTCGGTGAAACGACGTTAACCGAGGTGCGGCTCAAACTTCGCGACCTCGGCCTGCACCTCGGCATGCGGCTGCCCGGGCAGCCCATCGGAGTCTAACGGTTCCTCGGACGCCGCCTGCGGCTTAGCGCAACAATCATTCACGGTGCCATCATGCGACATCGACGACGAGGCCGAAAGCTCGGCCGCAATCCAAAGCATCAACGGGCCCTGCTGCGCCATTTAGCCAGCGCGTTGTTTCTCACCGAGCGCGACGCCGAATACGATGAGAACAAGCCCAAAGTGAAGGGTCGCATCATCACCACGCTTCCCAAGGCCAAAGAAGTTCGGCCGCTTGTGGAGAAGTGCATCACCGTGGCTCGCCGTGGGCTGGTCGCGGAAGAAGCCGCGGAAGAGTTCGCCGCCGGCGCCGAACGCGGCACCGACTCCTGGAAGTCGTGGCGCACGAGCGGAAAGTGGCGCGAGTGGAACACGGCAATCGCCCCGGCCGTTGCCGCGCGGCGGCGTTGTCTTCAGTTGCTGGGCGACAAACAGGCCGTCAGCGTTCTGTTCGACGAGGTCGCACCACGCTTTACCGACCGACCCGGCGGATACACGCGCATCTTGAAATTGGCCAAGCCGCGTCTCGGTGACGCGGGCGACCGGGCCATCCTCGAATTCGTCGGCGTCCGCGACCGCGTCGTCCAACGCAGCGTCCGTCCAACCTTCGAAGGCGAAGGCGAGCCGAAGTCGGAAGCGTCGAAGTAGCAGCCCGTCGCTGCGGAGTAGGGTCACGTAGCCGAGTTTCTCCGAAACTCGCACTCGCCGGGGTGCCTGGGACAGAGTCCGCCGCGGCGGACGATGCCCCAGACTTGTACGCTTCTGGGGCGTCGCGGACTCCGCCCCAGCCAACCGATGCGGCTACCTTTGAGCGCCAGCATCGTGTATTGCTCGCGCCCCAGCTTGCATTGACTGCGACGTGCCGTTTCTCTATCATCCGCGGCCCATTCCGACTCGTTCGGAATACACTCATCTGCCTGGCCGCTTGTTGACGGCCACGTGCGTCCGACTCACTCTCTGCCATGCGCTCCCCACTTCAAATTGGCGCCGGGGACTGGCTCATTTTGCGGCGGGCACCATCGCTGCGATGGTCGCGGAGCAAAATGTGCCGGGCACCATCCGTCGGATGGTCCCCCTCGCGTACGGTTCTGGCATACGGTCTGAGTTTGTGTATCTGCTTGGCCGCCGGTTGCCGGTTGCTGAACGACGAAGCAAACTTGCACGGCCGCTCGCCATTGCAGCCGGCGCGGCCGTCGCCCGACAGCGTCAAAATGGAAATCATCTGGGCGCGATTCCCGGCCGGCGATCCGGCGCTCAACGACGAAGCCTGGCAAGATATCGATGAAGCGCAGCTCGACCCGGCCGTCCATCGTGAGCTGGCCAACAACGGCCTGCGCGCCGGCATCATCATCAGCAAACTGCCCGATGCCATCGCCCGCGCACTGAACCGTCGGGGACTGGCCGGGCACCATCGCCGCGATGGTCGTGCGGAGTCCGCGGAGCAAAATGTGCCTGTCCCCCTTTCGGAAAACGGTTATGGCATTCGTTCCAATCAACTCCTGGCCGACCCAATCGTCCGCGGCCGCGTGCGCCAGATGCCGCGCAACCAGCGCTACGAGATTACTGCCTCCGACGTGTACGATTCGATGCCGCTGCTCATTTGCGGCCAGCGCGAGCTCGGTGGCCACACTTTTCAGCAGGCGCAAGGCATCTACGCGATGCGCGTCGACCCGCAGCCCGATCGAACAACGCTCGTGGAGCTCACGCCGGAACTGCACCACGGCGCGCCCCGCATCCGCTGGACCGGCGGCGACGAAGGCGTCTGGCACCAGGCGCCCCTACGAGATCGCGAAGTTTTCGACCGCCTGCGAATCTCGGCCAGGCTGGCGCCCGGCGACATGCTGATCGTGATGAGCCTGCCCGACGCCGGCAGCCGGCTCGGCCACTACTTCCACACCGTCGACTCGGCCGACGGCCCCCAGCAAAAACTGATTCTGATCCGCCTGGCCGAAGTGCCGCCCAGCGACGCCTTCGCCAATCTGTAGCTGGCCTCAATGAGGCCGGCTGGTTACCACATCTGCCGGGGTCACAAACCCCAGCTACAGGCCGCGCTCCGCCATCGATGCTCAACTTCGGGGCGCGCCTTTCCAGTGACGGCGTTGTCCGTCCTCGTCCACCCAAACGTGGTGTCGAACCTCGTCCATTTTGAAGCGGAAGGCCTTCGGTCGCACCGCGTCGGGCTAGGTCGTTCACGACCTTTCCTCCCTCATACTAGGCCCAACATTTTTGGCGGGTTACACTTTGGCCATAACGCCGTTTGAGGATGCCACATGAAGATCTTGATAGAGTCCTACCTCACGGAGCGGACGTTGAAGGTCGCGCTCCAGCAGTTATTTGGGAACGAATGGCGTGGTGGGCAAGTGCGTCTCCCAGGGTCTCGTCGTCGATTTGACATGGCTTTCGTCTCTAATAGTTCGATAACCCTCGTTGAATACGATGGGGATGAGCATTACAGACACACCTTGAAGATCAAGGCAGATCGCGAGAAGGATATTTTGGCATCAACAAACGGAATGCGTCTCGTACGCATCCCATATTGGGTGCAGTTGGACACCACGATGGCAATGCACTGGTTTGGCATACACGCTTGTATCGACCAGTCCTTTCCCCACGGCTTCATCACGACGAAGTTGTTCCCGGCCTCATTCTGTGAGCTTGGGATCGTCCGCTTTAGACAGGAATTGGAATCGCTCCCCATTCATGTTCGAAGTGCTGTAATCGCCTCACTGCAAGAGCGGGTAGCTGAGCATGGCATAGAGTACGTACTGCCCGAAAACCTGCGATCCTTACTCACCTCCTGACAACACATTGCAGCAGACCATGCTTCCCGCGGAAGTTGAACTGCATTTAAGTTAGTGTTCCCGCGGCGGCCAAGGAGCTCGATACCCTCCGCAACAACTGGCTCAAGCGCGCCCGAATGGAGCCGCAGCGAATTCCTCGAATTCCCCGGCTCCACCACCGGCCCCTGGCGCCGCTATATCGACAGTGTAGACGTCTCGCTCCGCGAGACGAATCCTCCCGCGGAGCGGGAGGACTACACTATCGCCACCGTCCGCTACCCGCGCACCGTCCCCAAAGACGAAGAGTGCGCCAAGCACCTCAAGAAACGCACGCTCACTAACCTCTACAACGAGCACCCCACCTGGCTCACCCTCGCCCACGAAAAACTAGATAACGCCGTCTTCGCCGCCTACGGCTGGGACCCCGCAATGCCGGACGATGAACTCCTCGCCGCCATGCTGACCCTAAATCTCGCCGGCGCTGGCAAATCACGATAGAATAATTGCTTCGGTTGGCGGGGGCCGCGCCCACGATGCGTTCCTGTGCCATACCGATTTAACAAGGAGTTCATCATGCCATTAGTTCCTATGCGTCTTTTGCTGGATCATGCCGCCGAGCATGATTACGGCCTGGCCGCGTTTAACGTCAACAACATGGAGCAGATTCAGGCCATCATGGAAGCGGCCCGCGAGACCGACTCGCCGGTGATCGTTCAGGCCTCGCGCGGCGCCCGGTCGTATTCGCAGGACAACTATTTGCGGCATCTCATGCTGGCCGCGGCCGAGTTGTATCCCGATATTCCGGTCGCCATGCACCAGGACCACGGCAACAGCCCGGCCACCTGCAAGAGCGCGATCGAAAACGGCTTCACCTCGGTGATGATGGACGGCTCACTGAAGGAGGACGGCAAGACACCGGCCGACTTCGATTACAACGTCCGTGTCACCAAGGACGTTTGCGAACTGGCCCACGCCAAGGGCGTCTCGGTCGAAGGCGAACTCGGCTGTCTGGGTTCGCTCGAATCGGGCCACGGCGAAAAGGAAGACGGTCACGGCGCGGAGGGTCAATTATCGCACGATCAATTGCTCACCGATCCGGACGAGGCCGAGCGTTTCGTGGCCGAGACGGGTGTCGACGCGCTGGCCGTCGCCATCGGCACCAGCCACGGCGCGTACAAGTTCACCAAGAAGCCCACCGGCGAAGTGCTGGCCATGGACCGCATCGAGGAAATTCACCGCCGCTTGCCGAATTGCCATCTCGTGATGCACGGCTCCAGCAGCGTCCCGCAGGAACTGCAGGACATCATCAACAAGTACGGCGGCAAGCTCAAGCAAACCTGGGGCGTGCCCGTCGAGGAAATTCAGCGCGGCATCAAGCACGGCGTACGCAAGGTGAACGTCGACACCGACAACCGGTTGGCAATCACCGGCGCGATCCGCAAGGTGTTCGCCGAGTCGCCTGAGAAGTTCGACCCGCGCGACTATCTCAAGCCGGCCCGCGAGGCGATGAAGAAAGTCTGCGTCGCGCGCATGACCGCCTTCGGCCAGGCCGGCTGGGCCGGCAAGATCAAGCCCGTCTCCACCGAGAAGTTCCGCGGCTTCTACGCGATGGTGTGACGACGAGACTTCCCGGCGTGGTAGAATTACAGCATGAGCACCGCGACGCGAATCACGACAGCCGACGAGCTCCTCCACATGAAGGATGATGGATTCCGATACGAGCTCATTAAGGGAGAATTGCGCAGAATGACGCCGGCTGGCAGCGAGCACGGATTCCTTTCGAACGAAATCAGTTGGCTTCTCACGGAGCACGTTCGGGAAAATGGTCTAGGCCAGGTATTTTGCGCGGAAACCGGATTCTTGATCGGTCGCGATCCCGATACCGTTCTGGCGCCCGACGCGTCGTTTGTGCGGAAGGAGCGAATCGCGGTTTTTGGAATACCCGCGGAATACTTTCCAGAGGCGCCCGCCTTGATTGTCGAGGTAGTTTCACCGAGCGACACTGCGGAAGAAGTTGACGACAAGATGCGGCGTTGGTTTGCCGCCGGTGTCGAAATGGGTTGGGTCGTTTATCCCCGTGGCCGCACGGTCACAGTCTATCGTGCGCTCGACGATATTCGCATTCTCACCGCGAAGGATACGCTCGATGGCGACGCGGTTGTTCCCGGCTTCCGCTGTCGCGTCGGCGATCTATTCTCGGCGCTCGACGCCTGACCGCTGCCCTTACTTAGGTGCGTGACCGCCGCGCTAAAGCAATCGGCGCCAAACCGCACAACACCAGTAGCAGCGACGCCGGTTCTGGGACGAAGATATCGCCCCGAATCTCGCCGCCGGGGCGATGCGTCGTGTGGATGTTGAAGTAGGCTCCTTTCGATGAACCAGGAAGCTGGCTCATCCCGGCCAGCAGTGCATCGCGAGCGCCCGCGGCGGTTCCACCGCCGAAATTGTTGAGGAAGGTGGCCGTGTAGTTGGCCGGGTTCAAAAGATCGATGCTGGCGTTTAAAAGACCCGAAGTGACGCCGAGCGGAAATCCATGGGGCGAGAGGCCCACGGCCACGCCAATGTTGCGACCTGGCGGGTCCATGAAGCAGCAATGGATATGCGCATCCGTCGTCGTGCCGATCAGCCCGGAGAACGACAGGCTTACATCGAGCATATTCGTGTCCGGGTGAAATACGGCGGTACCCGTTCCGCTACCCGGCGTGACGACTGGCGGCGACTCTTGCAGGCCATCGAGCGACGCCGAAAAGAATAGATCAGCGCTTGCAGTAGCGCAAAGCGCCAGTGACACACCCATAACCACGATGATTCTCGTCGTCATCAGATCATCCTCCCGCAAATTCAAAAGCACCTGGCTTGGCCCGCTGCCGCGCATTTTAGCCCTTCCTTTGCGAAATACAAGTTTTTCACGAAAAATTATTGGACCCTGAGTCCCATCGGGTTTGTGCAGCGCTTTACATTCCGCGAAACATCGCTCAATGCTGCGGGTTCATAGCTGTAGCTGGCCTCGATGAGGCCGGCTTGATAGGTCCAAAATGCTGGGGTCACGGACCCCAGCTACAGGACCGCGATCCGAAACACGAAACAACTGTCGGAACGAGGTGGAAACAATGAGACACTTTGTCACGAGCGTGATCCTCGGGGGAGTCGGTTTGCTGACGCTGCCGGCAATGGCCCAGCCGCCGGATGGCGGCGACAAAGGCGACCGCCCCGCTCGCGGCGAAATGCGCGAGCGGATGCTCAAAGAGTTCGACAAAGACGGCGACGGCATACTCAGCGACGAGGAGCGGCAGAAAGCGCGTGAATCGATGCGCGATCGTCGGGGTGGTGGCAAGAAAGAAGGGCGGCCCGGCGCCGGCAGAAAACCGGGCGACAAGAAGCAGGGCAAAAAGGGCGCGAATGGCCCCGGCGGTCCGATGGGCCGTCCGCCTCTGCCTCCGCCGGATGAACTATTTAAGAAGTTCGATGCCGACGGCAGCGATTCCTTGAGTCGCGAAGAGTTCGGCAAGTTGGCCGAGTTCTTGAGGAGTCATCGTCCGCAAGGTCCGCCGCCCGGTGGGCTTCCGGGACGGCCGGGATTCCGTGGTCGTGGCCCCGACGGCCGCGGCCCCGACGGCCCGCCCCGAGGCGATCGCCGCCGTGGTGATCGCGAACGCCCGGGTCGGCCCGACGGTCCGCCAGCGGAAGGCACGCCGCCCAAAGTCGAGGACGCGGCCGGCGGCGTCAAAAAACCCACTGAAGAATCCATTTGATCTCTCGTTAGCGCCCGGCCCCGCGTAAGGCACCACCCAACGAGCGTGGGGCCGGGTTCCTCTTGTAACGTTTCTGCCGGTCGTTCGCACGCATTGGCCAGCCGACCGGCATTTTGTTGCCGGCCCATTTTGCCGTATCTATACTGAAAAAGTGGGGCAAAGCTCGATTCGCCCCGTCTCATCCAGTGTCAAAATACGCGCGTTCAATGCACCACGAACATTCTGCCAAGCGAAGCGAACGCGCATCCATTGGCCCAAGCTGGGCAACCGCTCGCGTGCTGTTGATACTTGTCTTGACGTTCGGCGCGTTGGTCGTCGAGTCGTCGGCTCAAGTCGCGACCTCGCGCCCGCCGCGGCAGTTGGCCCCGGGTGTTCTAACCACGATCCCGCCGAGTTTCGCGCCGGAAGACACAGTCAGCACGCACGACTTGATCGAGATTCGGGCCAACCCGGCACTGCAATGGAATCCCGAATTTCTGGCCGCGACCGAGACACTGTTCGGCATGTCGGCGAACGTAAAATTCCGCCGCGAGGTTTGGTGCCTCGAGTTTGCGTTCAAGCCGCTGCGGATGATCGAGGTCGATGTGCCGAACGCATCCGGCGGCAGCGAACGCAAGCTCGTGTGGTACCTTGTCTACCGCGTTCGCAACACGGGTCAGGTGCTCAAGCCGGTCGAAGGCGAGGGCGGCATCTTCACGGCCGAGCTGGCGAAGGGTGGGCCGATCCGATTCCTGCCGCAGTTCGTCCTGGAATCGAACGATCGCACCGCCAGCGGCCAGCGCGTTTCCTTGGCGTATCTCGATCGCGTGATCCCGGCCGCCGTCACCGCGATTAGCCAGCGCGAAACACCGGGCCGCATACTTCTCAATAGTGTCGAGATATCCGAGCAGCCAATCCCGGTGAGCGACGGCCGAATCGATAAAAGCGTGTGGGGTGTTGCCACGTGGACCGACGTCGACCCGCGGATCGATTTCTTCTCGGTGTTCGTCGGCGGTCTGACGAATGCGTACCAGTGGGAAGACGTGCCCGGCGAGTACCGGCCCGGCGATCGCCCCGGCAAAGGCCGCGAGTTCGCCCGCAAGATGCTGCAGCTCAATTTCTGGCGGCCGGGCGACGAGCTTCTGCAAACCGAGCAGGAACTACGCTATGGCGTGCCGCTCGGGAAAGCCGATCTCTACGGCGTCTCCGACGGGGTTGCCTACCGCTGGGTCTACCGCTAGGATAAACGGGCTACAAGGTCTTCGGATTGTCGACGTTTTATCTGTCGACGTCCGCTTGCGGTTTAGCTTCCAAAGGCAAACTCCATGGCACATAAAAAAGGTCAAGGCTCCAGCCGCAACGGTCGCGATTCGAACGGCCAACGCCGCGGCGTCAAGAAATTCGGCGGCCAGCAGGTCGTCGCCGGCAATATCCTGGTCCGTCAACTCGGCACGCAATTCCATCCCGGCAAAGGCGTCGGACAAGGCAAAGACTATACGCTGTTCGCACTGGTCGACGGCGAAGTTACGTTCGACCGCAACGGCCGCCGCGTAAACGTGATCCCCAGCGCCAACTAATCGCGCCCGCGCACCGATCGTGAGAATTTCAGGGATGCCTCAGGCATCCCTTTTTTTGTCCCCGCTCCCTGCTCCCTGCCCACCCATGTTCGTCGATCGCGTCACCATCGAAGTCGAAGCCGGCAAGGGTGGCGACGGCTGCATGAGCTTCCGCCGCGAAAAGTACGTGCCGCGCGGCGGGCCCGACGGCGGCGACGGCGGCGATGGCGGCAGCATCATCATCGTGGCCGAGCCGGGCGTCGATAGCCTGAACGCGCTCGCCCACCACAAGCACTGGCGTGCCAAGCGCGGCGAACACGGACGCGGCTCTAATTGCCACGGCCGCGGCGCGGAGGATCTCATCATCCGCGTCCCGCCCGGCACGATCGTGATGGACGCCGAGCATGGCCACGTGCTGAAGGATTTGTCTGCGGCGGGCGACCGCCTCATCGCCGCTCGCGGCGGCAAAGGCGGCAAGGGCAACACGCGTTTCAAATCGGCCACCAACCAGGCCCCGCGCGAATTCACACTCGGCGGCGAGGCCGAGTCGCGCCACCTCACGCTCGAATTGAAGCTCATCGCCGACGTCGGCCTGGTGGGCAAACCAAACGCTGGCAAGAGCACGCTCCTCAGCCGTGTCTCGCGCGCCCGCCCCGAAATCGCCGATTACCCGTTTACCACAAAAATGCCCCACTTAGGCATCGTGCAGCTCGATCTGGATCGCTCGCTCGTCATGGCCGATATACCGGGCTTGATCGAAGGCGCCCACGCCGGCGCCGGCCTGGGCCACGAGTTCCTGCGGCACGTCGAGCGCACCCGCGTCCTCGTGCATCTCGTCGAACCGGCGCCCACCGACGGCACCGACCCGATCGAAAACTACCGCGCAATCCGCAGCGAGCTCGAGCACTACGGCCACGGCCTCGCCGACCGCCCCGAAATCATCGCCGTCAGCAAAGCCGAACTACCCGGCGCCGAAGAAGTGCAGCACAAGCTCGCCACCGCCACCGGCCGCGAAGTCCTCCTCTTCTCCTCCGTCACCGGCCAAAACCTCGACCGCCTGCTGCAACAAGCCTACGCGCTCCTCCACGCTCAAGAGTAGAATGCCTCGTGCGTCTTGAGTCCATCGCGTCCATCACGTCCATTACGTCCATATCGTCCATCGTGTCCATTTCGTCCATGCCTGACATGCCTCGCGAACCGCTGATTCCCAAGCACGGCGGATATCGCAAGCTAAAGACGTTTCAACTCGGGCAGCTGATCTACGACGTGACCGTGCGGTTCTGCGACCGCTACATCGACCGCAGGAGTCGCACCCACGACCAGATGGTCCAGGCGGCCCGATCGGGCGTGCAGAACATCGCCGAGGGCAGCCAGACATCCGGCACTTCGAAGAAGTCGGAGCTCAAGCTCACGAACGTGGCCCGCGCGAGCCTGGAAGAACTGCGCCTGGACTACGAGGATTTTCTGCGCCAACGGCGACTCACCCTGTGGCCCGAGGATGACCCGCGCCGCAA
>JAKEIB010000170.1 GCA_022614705.1 Planctomycetota bacterium
CCGTTCGATGCGACGGGCGGCGCCCGGCGCATTGCGTTCGCGACAGAACGCAACAAACAACTGGCGGCCCGGTTTGTCGCCCGAGTCAAGGCCGACGGCGGCTCGAACCGCGTTGATGCGCTCAAGCAAGCGCTGGCGTTCCGTCCCGATGTCATCTTCTTCTTGTCCGATGCCGACGGTCCCATGACGGCGAAAGAAATGGAGGAAATCACCGATCTCAACGAACGCGTCGGCGCGCGGATTTGCGTCATTGAGTTCGGCCGCAGCAACACCGCCCCGCAAAGAAACTTTCTAACCGAGCTGGCGAGCAGCAGCGGCGGGGAATACGGCTACGTCAACGCCGCGAAATTATCGCCGTAAGCCGTCGCGCAATCGGACCGCCGCCGACTTCACTCGGATGCGACGTTCGGCGGCAGATTCGCGACAATGCGGCCCAGAGTTTCTTGCCTCGCGACTTCGCGACCATCGGCCCACACCGCTAGGCCCGCGCCACGGTGATAGCGGTCGCCCGTGCGATCCCACACGACCGTCAGCAGCCGGCCGTGATACGGCACGCCGTCGAGGCAGAACCATTCCCACTTCTTCGCCGGCAGTAGCGGATCGACTTCCACCGTGTCGTCCGCACTCGGCACCATGCCGACCAGGCCGCCGATCACCAGGTCGCAGAAAGTTGAGTGATTGTAATCGCGGCTCCGCGCGGCCTTGGGGCCGGTGATCAGCCAATCACCCGTCATCTCGTCGTGATACTCGCCGATATACGGCTTGCCGTCCTTGGCATGCGCCCGCGCGTACGTTTGTAGCGCGGAAAAGAAATCGCTCCGAGTGACGTGCGGTTGTGCAGGACCGCGCAACAAATTAGCCAGACCGTTGAGCGTCTGGCTCGTGGCGAACGGCCACACGGCGCCGTCCCATTCGCAAGTGCCAACGCCATGCGAGCGAAAGTCCGGATGACGTCGCTCCGCCGTCGTCAGCCCGCGCGGTGCCGAAAAGCCAGCTGGGTCGTTGAGCTGCAGCCAGGCGGCCGCGTGCTCCGGACCGGCCAGATCGAACATCCATGGGACGAATCCGATGGCTTCGCGAGCGTCCGACAATTCATCATCCTCAAATCGCACCTTGAAAAAGCGTGCGTCCGGATCCCACAAAGCGTCGACGAGCTTTGCCTGCAATGTCTCGAACTTAGCGTGGAACCGATCGGCGATGTCGCGCCGACCGGCCAGCGTGGCAATCTGGGAGATGGCGCGGGCATTCGCCGCCATGTAGCTATTGATCGTCGGCCGAATATGCTTGACCGTGCGGCTGCCGGAGATCGACTCCTCCATGCCGTCGCGCACGTCGTATTGCCAGAACAATCCATCCGGGCGCTGGCGTTCGACTTCCCATTGTTCGTAGTCGGCCACGAGGTCGTCGAGTAAATCGACAATGATTTCGCGGTCCAGCGTCACAAGATATCGATCGTAAAGCGCCGCCGCCGCCCAACTACTATATTTGTGAAAGTGTTCTGCCGGACCGCCGTTCGGGCCGGACCGGAACCAGAAATGAGTATACTCATCGAGCGGCCGCCGATCGCGCATCCAGCGCCCCTCCGCCAAATGATGCCCATACGCGCATGAAATCGTGTTGTACGGCCCGGCATGGCCCACGGGCTCGAGAAACTCAGTGAGCACGAGGCCGTGCGGCGTCCGCCGTATGTGTTTGCCCAAGGTCCACCAGCGAAAGTAGTAAGTCTGCTCGAGCTGGGCGTCTGGGCAACTAAACAGCGGCACATTGGCCTGCATCCAGTCCCACGCCTTTTCATTGGGAACGGCGCCGTCGGCTGGCGCGCTAACGCCCGCCGCGTTGTCCAACGAATTAAACTTATGAACGTAATGAGCGAAATCCGCCGCGTCGAGAACGAACGGCTCCCCGCGCGCACACGACCACGAAGACGGTACTAGCAATACGACGATCGAGCACGCACCAACAGCACGGCGGAAGCAATTCGCACGCATCGATGGCACGTTAGAGAAAATCAGAGCGCGTTCGTTTTGGTGGCCGATTCAGCGACGATACCGTTCAAGTAATCTTCGAGATTCGTGTATCCATCCCCATTTGCGTCGAGCGCTCCATCGCTGCCGTCGGACGGATTAAACCCGTGCCGCGTTTCCCACGCGTTCGGCATGCCATCTTCATCGGTGTCCCAATTCGCCGGGCGGTGCTCTTCCGGATAATCCTCCCACCCGCCCACGTCCTTTTGCGAGTCGGGCAGTCCGGGATAGCCGGTGATGCTGCCGTTGTATGTGGTCGTGCCGGCCCGCGTCTCTTCGATCACGCGGCGGTCGTGTTCATCGAGCATCGGCAAGTTGCAACCAACATCCGCCAGCACGTTTTCAAATGCCTCGTCGGCCGATTGCGTTGTAACGTGCGACTCGAAAAACGGCTCATCTACCAAGAAATTCTCCATCGGCTCGTTGCGCGGCGCGACCACGCCGGCCAGCGCCTGATCGGCATCATACCGTCCCTCCATCACGTTGCCGGCGACGTAGTATTCCTGCGGGCCAAAAGCGTGTATGAGATGGCGCTCCGGCATCAGCACATGAAACACGCGTGTCGCCGGGCCGGGCTTGTAGTAGTTGTTCACAAAATTCACCTGCATTGCGCCGCCGTCGGTCGTGCGGTGGCTCCAGTTATAGACGACGTTGTTGCGAATATCGAGCCGCGCTGTATGCCGTCCCGCTTTGTCCAGCCCCCCCGCGAGGCTCCAGTTGCGGCCGGCGCAGTGCGCGAGCAAATTGTGGTGGAAACTGCCGATATCGCCGCCGATGCTCGCCGCGAAGCCGTGCTGCTTGCCTTTTCCGTAGTTCTTATGCCCAGCCACATTGAGCGCCTCGGAAATAAGCGTGCGTTGCAGCGTCACGTTCTTCGCACCGCGCGAGCTGAACGCTTCATCCTGCGTCCAACTGATCGAACAGTGGTCGATGATGGAGTGGTCAGTGCTGGCCATGCCCATGCCGTCGAGCGTCAGGCCCGATGTATCGCCCGGTCGCACGCGAATATAGCGCACGATCACATCGTGCGTGCCCATCATGCCGAGGTTCAAATTGGAAATACAGATGCCTTTGCCCGGCGCGGTCTGGCCGGCGATCGTGAGGTACGGGTTTCGGATCCCCATTCTATTCTGCAAAACGATGCGGCCCGAGACATCGAACACGACTGTGCGCGGCCCCTCGGCTTCGATTGCGGCCCGCAAGCTGCCGGGTCCACTTTCGTTAAGATTGGTGACCTTAATGACTCGTCCACCACGGCCGCCGCGGGCGAGCTGGCCGTAACCTTCGGCGCCGGGGAACGCCAGGTGCCGCACACGAAAACTCCACACGTCGCCTTTGGTTATTGCCTCGGAACCGTTTGCGGAATGCACCGTATCGACGCGCCAGTAGTACATTGCGAAATGATCGGCCGCGTCGCTTGAGAATCGCGCTTCAGTTTGCCGCCCGTGAAACTCGGGTGACGACGGCATTGCCCGCGCCACGGTGTCACGATCGGTGCCGAAATAAACTTCGTAAGCTGCGGCCGAATCCGATCCGCGCCACACAAGCGGCGGCCGCTCCGGCACGTGTTCGTCACCATCGTCAGGAGATGGTCGCGAGGCGCGTTTCGCCGGATCAGCCGAATCCAGTTCAAATCCATTAAGAATCACCCGATTGACATTCGCCGAATCGCTTGGCGTCGACGCCGATTGCTGTGGCCGAATCTCCACAATCACGTCTCCGCCGGCAACCGTATTAAATTCCA
>JAKEIB010000171.1 GCA_022614705.1 Planctomycetota bacterium
AGCAGTGCAAAGAAGCACGGCGAAGACGACGAAAGCAAAGAGATCAAATCCATCGATCGTCACCGTCGCAAATGGCAGGCTGGCGAACACGACTATTTTACATCCGCTTTTGTCACGCCCACGAAGAGCCGTCCATCAGTATACCACCGATCGCCGCCGCCATTGCGTCCTTCCACTTGTTTATGAAAGCCATCGACGGCATAGTCCTCCGCAAGGTCGCCCGTTTTCTTGAGATCGTCGAACAGGTGATCGCGCTCCGCGTCGACATCGGGCGCGATGTGGTGCGTAATCTGGCCGGTCGTGTGACTGAAACCGACGCGCTCATCGTACGAGGCGGACCCCATCCAGATTGGCCGGCCATCGTCGTTCTTATCCGCCGTCTTCCAGAAGCGAACGTGGTGGCGCTGGCGCGGGTTGTTGCCCACCGGCTGCTCGAACGCCAGGTCCTCCTTCCGCCCAAACAGATAGAGTTTGCTAACTGGGGCCTTATCGTCCGGGCGCTTCAACACCGTATCCGCCGCAATCTTCAGGTCGCTCCGCAAACCCAGCGCCGCGGCCGGATACCACTTCGCCGCCTGCATGATCGTGTCAATCTGTTCCTCCGTGCCGATGAGCGACACGTTCAGCGGATCGCCCGGGTGTCCGTCCTTCGTTTGCGTAATTCGCGGATTGTCGTCGAACGATGGATCATGCCGCGCGTACCGCTTCCAGCCATACGGGGCGACCACGTAGGCCGCCAACAAATAAATCACCAATAAGCCGAGCAAGACGTAAAACATGCGCCTTTTCTTCGACAGAACTTTAACTTGTGGGATCGGAATCGCATCGTCTTCCATGGTTTGCCTTGATAGCCTTTTTCGGATGGACGTAACCACTTGCCACTAGCCAACGGTCACGCGGTGTTGCCGCGTCGTCAGGGCATGGCCGTTCAGCTATGCGCTATCACGAAGTATAAGCGAATTTAGTTCAACGTGTCCGGCTGCCCCGGGCGGGTCGCCCGCGTGGGAACTTTTTGAAACCGTATTTTTCGGAGCCTTCTTGGCCTCATGGATCGAAGGGAAAAACTCGCTTCCAGTCGTTCTTCATGCTGATCACGGTCCAGCCTTTGTTCTTGGCTTCGTCGTAGAGCGCTTGGCTGAAGGTTCCGACCTTGGAGTCGGGCAGGCCATTGGCGGGGCCGTAGGCGTACTCGCGGTTGGCGTCGTCGTGGAGCACGAGCATCATTAGCCGGGCTCCGTCTCCGGCCGCGGTGTATTCCAGCATTTGCTGGTCGCCGGCCGTGTTGCCGAAGGCGGCGCGGGGCCGGCGGCCGATCATTAAGTGAATGCCCTCGGGTTTGCCGGCATTGTTGTCGTTCAGCAGGAGTTTGGGCTCCTTGGTAAGGAACGGCCGGCCGTTTTTATCGTAACCGTACTTCGTTCCGCCGGCCGTGCCGACGACCTGTTCGGGCGGGATACCATACGTGCGTTCGGCGTACGCGCGGACAAAGTCCTGGCCGCCGCCGGTGACGATGTACGTCTTGTAGCCGCTGGCGCGCAAGTATTGCAGCACTTCCTGCATTGGCTTGTAAGTGAGCTCGGTGTATGGCCGCTTCCAACGGTGGTCCTTAGCGGTCTCGATCCATTTCTTGACTTCGGCGTTGAAATCCTCAACCGACATGCCGGAGAGCGTCGCCATAAGGATTGTTTCCAGGTCTTTCATCGAGAGCCTGGCCATCGCCTCGCGGTTGCCGGACATCACCGTTTTGAACGGCTCAACATGCTTCAATTCGGGTTTGGCAGCCACCACCGCCGGGACGCGCTCCAGGCAATACATGACCTGCGTATACATCGGGTGCTCGACCCACAGCGTGCCGTCTTGGTCGAACGTGGCGATGCGCTCTTCGGGCGGCACGAATTTGGGGCTCGACTTATCCGTAGTATCGCGGACAAATTGCACGATCGCCTGTTTCGCTGGCCCGTCGTTCCACGATGGGAGTGGATCCTGCGCACGGGTGACGCCTCCAACGCTAACGGTCAGCAACATCACCAGGGCAACAATTGTTCTTCGTTTTAATTGCAAAGTCATGATTGCCCATCGGCAAAAAAGTTAGGACGGGCGGCCGTTGCGGGCCGCCCGCCGTGAAGAGCAGCCGTTTACTGGCCCGCGTGGGCTTTGATCATGGCGTCGACCTGTTGCTTCACCGCGTCCAGGTTGAAAGAAGCCGGGTCCTGCATCGGCGGATAGTCAATCGCAGTCTCCGCCAACTTCGCGACCTGTTGCTGCACAAGAACGAATCGCCAGAACTCACGGGCGAAGAAGTCGTTACCGTAGCCGAATGCGCCGGTCAACGCGGATTCGCCGGCGATCATCGGGAACCGCTCGAACGGATCCTGGCGGATGTTGACGAGGCCCGGCATGTCGGTGGTGACTTTCGGACCGGGCCAACCTTGGGGCTGCTGGATGAACTGGAACTTAAAGTCGTCCAATCGAACAGCGCCGAGCTTGGGGCCGGCGAAGTACCAGAGTTCGTGGCGTTTCGAGGGGCCTTTGCCCGTGAGCAGGTCGAGCTGGTTGTAGCCGTCGAGGTGGTTTTTGTAAGTGCGGTCGCCGAGCTTCACGCCCTTGAGGAGCTGGTCGGTGATATTCGGATTCCCGGCGGCGGCGCACAGCGTGGGGAACCAGTCGAGACCGGAAAAGACGCCGTTCTCGACGCTGCCCGGCTTGATCTTGCCCGGCCAGCGGATGATGCACGGGACGCGGAAGCCGCCCTCGAAGGCCGTTCCCTTCTGGCCTTTGAACGGCGTATTGCCGCCATCGGGCCAGGTGAACGTTTCAGCCCCGTTGTCGGTGCTAAAAATGACAATCGTGTTTTCCGCCTCGCCGATGTCGTCCAGGTGCTTCAGCAGCGCGCCGATGGCGTCATCCATCTGCTTCATGCCGGCTTCTTCCAGGCCGTAATTGGTCTGGCTGTTCATCTCGGCGCCATACTTCTTGGAAAGGAATGTCCAGACGTGCATCCGCGTCGTGTTGTGCCAGATAAAGAACGGCTTGCCCGCCTTCTTGGACTTGTCCATGAAGTCGCTCGTGCTTTTGACGAGCACTTCATCGAAGGTCGTCATGTCGTACTTGTGCTTTTCCGAAATCGGGTGCATGTTGGGCACGTTCGACATATCGGGATATGGCGCCAACGGTCCTTCGTCGACGATCTTCTGCTTGCCGATGCGGCCCCAGCGCGGCTGCTCGGTCGGATCATCCACGTCCGTGGCATAGCAATGGACCAGATGGCGCGGACCGTATTTGTCACGATACGCCTGATCGTCCGGATACGAGTACCAGTACGGGTCGGACATCGCATCCAGGTGATACAGGTAGCCGAAGAACTCGTCGAAACCGTGAACCGTGGGCAAAAACTTGTTAAGGTCGCCGAGGTGGTTCTTGCCGAACTGGCCAGTGGCGTAGCCTTGTGCCTTGAGCGCAGTGGCAAGCGTGCAGGCTTTTGCGGGGATGCCCACATCAGCGCCGGCCTGGCCGACGGTCGTCAGGCCCGTGCGGAGCGGAATTTCGCCGGTGATAAAGTTCGCGCGGCCCGCCGTGCAACTGGCCTCGGCGTAGTAATCGGTGAACATCATGCCCTCGGCGGCAAGCTTGTCGAGATTCGGCGTCTTGCCGGACATGATGCCGCGGTGGTAAGCGCCGATATTAAACCAGCCGATGTCGTCGCCCATGATGAAGATGATGTTCGGCTTCTTGGTTTGCTGAGCATGGGCGGATTGAACGTCCGCCAACACGCCGAGCACAGCGGCGAATGCAACAAGACTACACGCTCGACAATATCTGGCCTGGCTCATGATTTTCTCCAAATTTGTTGACGCGGGGATCGATAATCGGGAACGCCGTAGCGGTACGCATCGCTGGCGCGGGGCGCCGCGGCGACCGAAGTATGGCCGCTATTGTGGCTTCGGCGTCGCTTGGAACGCAAGCATCCACAGGGGCAGTAACCGTCAGTTGGAGGAGCCAATTCCGCGGCGTTTGCGTGGAAATGCATAATTCTCCCCCCCGTATTTTGCGCATCTGTACGGCAGGTACGTGTAAAAAAGCTTGGATTGGCATGGATGGCCAAAACCCCCCGGTGGTTTTGGCCATCTACGGCGGTAGTGCAAGGGCTGGTTGGTATGCACGGACTAATTGCGAAGCCAAAATTGATCCTTAGCGTAGAAGTTAAAGCGGGCGGCCTTTTCGGGCCGCCCGACGACAGAATGAGCAAGTCTCGGTCCCGCTTCGATCATTCGCTCGGGTGTTTGGCACCCATTTCCCGGACCTGTTGCAGCACCTGTTCGAGATTGTAGCTCGCCGCCAATTGGAGCGGCGGGTAGTCGATGTAGGACATGAGCTCCTTCTCCCACAGCAACTGGCCGATGGGCAAAAGGTTCCAGTCATAGATATACGCCGTGCTCGGCGAGGCGAGTGCACCGGCGACCGAGAACGCGCCCTTCTGCTCTTCCCCGACGTTATTCTCGAACGGATCGCGCATGATGTTCTGGACCTGAGTCCAGTGGTACGTCACGGGCGGCCCTAGCGCCGAGACGCCGGTAGAACCCATCATCGAGTAGTAGAACTTCCAGTTCTTGTAGCGTACGGCCGAGGGGAGTTGGCCCTGGTAATAGAAGAAGGTATCGCGATTGCTGGGCGACTTACCCTGAAGGTACGAGAGTTGGTTGGTGCCGTCGAGCTTGGTCTTCTTGATGCCCTCGTACTTGCCTTCCATGATCTGCTTATTCAGGTCATTCCCTTTGGGGCCACCGGCGAGTTCCACGAACGTGGGCAACCAGTCCAGTGACGAGAACATTTCCTTAAAGACCGTTCCCGGCTTGATCACGCCCGGCCAGCGGATGACACAGGGGGCGCGCATGCCGCCTTCCCAGGTCGTCAGCTTCCCGGCTTTGAACGGTGTGACGCCGCCGTCGGGGAAGGTTTGAACTTCAGCGCCGTTGTCAGTGGTGAACACGACGATCGTGTTGTCGAGTTGGCCCATGTCTTCGAGCTTCTTTAGCACGACGCCGATATTGTCGTCCATCTGCTTCATGCCGGCTTCGTTGGCGCCCCAATCCTTGCCGCCCTTGGTGCCGATCATGTCCAGATATTTTTGCGACAGCACGGTCGTGACGTGCATGCGCGCCGGGTTGTAGTAGCAGAAGAACGGCTTGCCCGTCTTCTTCGGGTCGTTGCGATCGAGGAAATCGACTACCCTCGCGGAGATTTCTTCATCTATCGTCTTCGACCTCTCCAGCGTCAGCGGGCCTTCATCGGTGCCCTTCTGGTTTTTCGCCGTGCCGTCGGGCGATTTCATCCACAGGACCGGCCGGGGAGCTGCCATACAGACGCCGTCCTTGGGGTCGATCTCACCCGGACGCGGCGGAATGCCCGGAATCGGGATCATCTTCATCGGCGGCACGACGGCCTGCTTGTCCGGGCTACTGTTGATGTCCGGAAAGCTCACCTGTTGCATCGCATCCAGGTGATACAGAATAATAGTGCCGCCGCACCTCTCAATCGTGATTCCGGCCTTCAACGAAGCTGAAACGCTTCAACTGCTCATTGGAAAGCTACAGCAGGCACTTCACGACTTCAACTATGAGGTAATCATCGTGGACGACGGTTCGACAGACGGCACCGCTGAGATAGTCGAGCAATTCAATCACGATCGCATTCGTGCCGTGGTGCACTCACAGAATCAGGGCAAAGGTGCCGCACTTCGCACAGCGTTTCAAAACGTGAATGGCGATATCGTAGTTATCCAGGATGCCGATCTGGAATATGATCCAAACGACATACCCAGTCTTGTCCAACCGATCCATGATGGTCACGCGGATGCAGTGTTTGGATCGCGTTTCCATGGGAGAGCGCAGCGCATTCATCTGTACTGGCATCGGGTCGCCAACAAATGGCTTACCTGGTTAACCAACGTATTGTTCAATCTTGATCTGTCAGACATGGAGACTGGGTATAAAGCCTTTCGCAGAAGTGCCCTCGACAAAATTACAGTTCGCGAAAATCGCTTCGGCGTTGAACCTGAATTGACTGCGAAATTGGCGAAGCAAAACTGCCGAATCTATGAGGTGCCGATCTCGTACTACGGTCGAGACTATTCACAAGGCAAAAAAATCCGCTTCCGCGATGCCGTTTGGGCTGCATGCTGTATCATCCGCTATCGCATTTCAGGTTAGTATTGCGCATTCGCCATAAAGCCACTTACCGAAGTCATGGTGTCCCTGGCCAAACCGAACTGGCTTTCCCGCAACAAGTGCCCTGCTGTTGAAAAACCTAATCCAGTTGTTATGAAGGTCGAGATGCCAAGGGCAAGGAGTCCCGCCATCCATCTTCGTTCGAATATGTAGCGCCGTTCGTTTATTTGTTTACCGGATTCATTGGCTGTCGCTCGCCAGGGCCCTTAGGAGTAGAATTTTGTCAGCATAGCCGAGTTCCTGTGATTTCAGTCTCACAAAGGAGTATCACATGATCAAATGGCAGCCAGACGAATTGATTTTTGGCATTTTTGCTCTTCTCGCCCTGGCACTCGTGATAGTCGATATGTTTCGGTAACTGAGCCTGCCCAGGCGGCAGATGGTCCAGGTTTGAAGGAAAACGGTCTGTTTCCCGGATGATCGCACCCACATACATGGTACAACTCAACTCTAAGCGGTTGCAGCGAGATTCTTTTGTTAGACGCCGTTTGTTTTGCACCGGGCGGGTCAAGGATACACCGCTGTTGTCGGAGCTTTGGCCGGGCTTCGCGAACCGCCACGTGACACCTTCTTCAAGCTATCGGTCATGATTCCGATAATTGGCACCCTAGTCGCACTTGGTCCCGCCGATTCAAGCGTCGCAAAAATAGTGTTCTCCCGCAAGGGGGCGGTCGAAACAGTTAGCGGTTGATCTTGTACGTTCACGCCATGAAAATAGGATTCGAAAGCGTTCGACTATCCACGAGGCACGACGATGAAGTGTTGGCATCGGCAATTACGAACTTACATATCTAGATTTGTCATCGCTGTGTTGGCATTCGCTCCATCGACCTCGGATTCGGTGGCACATGCGTCTGAACTAGCGTGGATGCGTGACTTTAATGAGGCGAAACGAGCGGCTGAAACTGCTAGAAAGGACCTGGTCGTTGTTTTCACGGGCCGCGGGTGGTGTCAGCCGTGCGAGCTGCTCGACCAGTACGTCTTTCAAGATCAAAAGTTCGTGCGCACCACTGCCGAGGACTTCATTTTTGTTGAGCTCGATTTCACGTTTGCCGATACGCCCGAAGAAAAAGTTCGCGAAGCAAAGTATGGGCAGCTAAAGGACAAGTACCTTGCTGGCGGCTATCCGACTATGGTGCTAATGGATAGCCGTGGAGTTCCGTTTGCCACGATCGTGGGATACTCAACGGATGTAACTCCCGATAAGATGGCAGAGAAACTCGATAATGCCCAAGCGGCAAAAAAACAACGAGACAGTCGGTTTCAGAATGCCAAGACGTCCGCCGATCGACTAGAACGCATCATGCAGCTCCATGCGGGCATCCAAGCGGTCGCCCCGCTGTTTGGATCACTCGAAGAGCACGGCGATGATGCTGTGCTCAAATTCTATGGTAAGCAGGTTGACGAGATACTCGATTCATCGGATGAGGCCGCAAAAGACATTCGGTCATTCTACGTTGATCGCCGAAAGGCGCGCGACAAATGGCGTGAGGACAGGGCGACAGAAAAATTGCGCGACAAGAAAGTGCTCGAATTTGTCGCGGCCAAAGACTATCACGGTGCGATCGACTATTTGGAGTCGATCCTGCCCGAGAATGCCGACGAAGAATTGTATTGGCGGCTGCAGTTGAAACGACAAGAGCTTCTCGAAGCAAGTGGCGACCACGAGCAAGCACTAAACAATGCCCGAAAGTTGTTAAACTCCCCGGACATTCCTGAGCTGACGCGGGAATCGGTCCTCGACAGCGAGGCTCGTTGCCTTGTCTCCTTAAAGCGGGGGCAAGAAGTAATCGTGCACTATGACCGGCGAATTGAAGCCTCCGCCGCCGATTCAAAAAGGAAGCTTAAGCTGCTTTATCGAAAAGCGCAATCTTTGGACCAGTTGGGAATTTCTCCGGAAACGATTGACGCGTGGAAGGCTCACCGGGATTTTGCCGAGCCCAGGACTAATGAATGGCTGACCGGAACGGTATTTCTCGCCCGGGCCCTGAAGAGATCCGGCGAAAACGACCAAGCAGTGAGCTTGTTCAACCAGATCCTGGCAACGCTCGCTGAAGCGAAAGACGGAAAGGTGGAACTGAGGTGGCCTTGGGCGCCAGACCGAGGCCAATTCATCATGCTCGACGCCGCCGAATGCCATATCGCCCTGCTACAACTGTCCGATGCGAGAAAGCTCATCGATCAAGCGGCGGCCGACATCGAAATGCTGCGTCGATCCCCCCACGCTGACGACAATGAGCGAGCGGAGCAATTGCAGATACGAGTCACGGAGTTGCGATCCAAGATTGGCAACACGGCAGAAAGTCAGCCTTGAAGCCGTATCTGTCATTGGTCCAGTGGCGTGCCGCAGTGCTAGGGCCGCAGTTATCGCCTGCTCCCAATGACGACGGGCCTGCTTACTCGCCCAATATCGACCGCATCATCGAAGTGGCGGCCGCGGACGGCTTCTCGCGGGTGCCGGTCCCTGGACCATGCCTGATGCGTTCCCAGCTCAATGCGAAGATGCGGGCTGAGATCGAGGGAACCGGCATCGAAAAACCCTAAGCCCGGATTTCCCAGATGACTCCCAGCGATTTGGCATGCGATTTGCGCTATACGCTTGAAAAACAGGGGTGTTCTGCCAATTCGTGCCATGCTGAGAGGG
>JAKEIB010000172.1 GCA_022614705.1 Planctomycetota bacterium
GCGCCTACGCTCATGGCGCGCGCCTTGTCCCATGATATTATGTACTTGTCCAGGCCAATGTTGCAGATTTATTGCGATGGGCCATATCGACGAAAGTTTTCAATACGCGCAGCTAATTCCATTCTCTCTGTGATCTCTGTACTGCAAACGTTAGATTTTTGCGCACGGCGCGCGCATTCGTAACACGGACTTCAGTCCGTCAGTCCGCCACGGACGGACTGAAGTCCGTGCTACTTAGTTGCGGCTCCGCCGCGCCAGGATCTCCGTGCCCTCCGTGGCTTGACGAAAGTGTATTTGATGAATGTCAACGAAGCAACTTTGTCGAGGTTGGTCGAGCTGTTTCGCGAGCGGCGGATATTGTTGCCGACGTTTGCCCAATTGCGCGATCCGCAGTCGGTGCCGGAGAAGATCAAACGGCGACTTAAGAACGTCGGTCTGTGGGACGTCGATCCGGTAAATCTGTTTCGCATTACTTGGAAAAACCAGCCAGTCGAGCGCGGCGGGCTGTTCAATCAGGGGAACTGGATCGAGTTTCCGCCGGCGCTTACGGGTGTCGATACCCGGATTATTGGGCTGCTGGGTAAGTTCTTTCCCACGGGAGCGCACAAGGTCGGCGCCGCGTTTGGCTGCCTCGTGCCGAAGCTTGTAAGCGGTGAATTCGACCCGACGCGGCACAAAGCCGTGTGGCCCAGCACGGGCAACTTCTGCCGCGGCGGAGCGTTCGATTCGGCACTCGTGGGTTGTACGGCCGTCGCCATCCTGCCCGAGGAAATGAGCCGCGAACGGTTCGCCTGGCTCAAGGAGATCGGCGCCGAGGTGATTCCGACGCCCGGATGCGAATCAAACGTGAAAGAGATATACGACAAGTGCTGGGAAATCCGCCGCACGCGGCCCGACTGCGTGATCTTCAACCAATTCGAGGAATTTGGCAACGCGGCGTGGCATTACCACGTGACAGGAAAAACGATTCAGGAAATTTTCAATGAGTTGAGCAACGATTCCCCTCCCTTGCAGGGAGGGGTGAGGGGAGGGTCTTCGCTGCGACTAGCCGGCTACGTGTCCGCAACCGGTAGCGCAGGCACCATCGCGGCCGGCGATTATCTGCGAACCGTTCATCCGCAAGTTCGCGTCGTGGCCACGGAAGCGTTGCAATGCCCCACGCTATACCAGCTCGGCTTCGGCGGTCATCGCATCGAGGGAATCGGGGACAAGCACGTCCCGTGGATTCACAACGTGCGCAATACCGACATGGTTGCGGCAATCGATGATGAGCAATGCCTCGCGTTGTTCCGCCTGTTCAACGACCCGGCCGGCCAGACGCTGCTCAATCACCGCATATCGGATGACATTATTCACCAGTTGCCGCTCGTGGGCATCTCGGGTATTTGCAACTTGGTGGCAGCAATTAAAGCGGCAAAATACTACGACATGGACGGCCGCGACGTGATTTTCACTTGCCTGACCGATTCGGCCGGCCTTTACGCCAGCCGCCTGGAAGAGCTCGCCGCCCAACACGGGAGATACACGCCGGAGCGCGCCGCGTACGACCAGGCCCGATACCTCGACGGAATCGTCACCGACCACCTGCGCGAGCTGACGTACCAGGACCGCAAGGCGCTGCACAACTTCAAATACTTCACGTGGGTTGAGCAACAAGGCCGCACGGCCGACGAATTGCGCGAACTTTGGCAACCGGAATTCTGGGACCGCACGTTCGCGCAGGTCGATGAATGGGACAAGCAGATCGAGGCGTTCAATGAGCGCACCGGGGTACTCAATTTAATCTGATTCGGGATTTGTTTTTCACCACAGAAGACTTGGCGCGGCGTAGCCGCAACCAAATTGTCTACTTGGAGTTACGTCTATTTCATTTGAAAATTTGTGCGGCGTGCAAAGAAACGAAACATTAGTTTCACAGAGGTCACGGAGGCAATCAAGACAAGGAGAAGGGGAGACAAGGTGACAAGGAGAGACGATGTATCAAATCTCCTTGTCTCCTTGTCTTTTTCGACTCTGTGCCCTCCGTGCCCTCCGTGGTAAATCAAACGCATGTCTACTTTCTTTCGCGACGCGTTACTTGTTCAACTTGATCCAGCGCGGGTCGATGCCGGGAATTTGCGAGTTGCGGACGGCCGCATTGTCAACGTCGGACCGAATATCGTCACCGAGCCCGGCGATGAAAATGTCGAATGCGGCGGCGCCGTGCTCATGCCGGGGTTGGTGAACGGCCACACGCATCTTTACTCAGCGTTGGCGGCCGGGATGCCGGCGCCGCTGCGTGCGCCGCGGAACTTCCATGAAATTCTGGAATTCGTGTGGTGGCGGCTCGATCGAGCCCACACACTAGAAAGTGTCGCGGTCAGCGGGCTGATTGGTGCGCTGGCGGCACTGCGCTGCGGCACGACGACGCTGATCGATCACCACGCGTCGCCAAACGCGATTGACGGGAGTCTATCAGCACTCGAATCGGGCATCGCCGAAGTCGGTTGCCGCGGCGTCTTGTGTTACGAAGTCACCGACCGCAACCGACGCGACGAAGCCAGCCAAGGTCTCGCGGAAGGCGAGCGATACGCGAAGTCATGTGCCGAGCGGCCCGATGGTCGATTCGCCACAACGGTCGGCGCGCATGCAAGTTTCACGCTCGACGAGAACTCACTGGTCGGTTGCGTCGATCTCGCCCGGCAGTTGGGTCTCGGTGTGCACATTCACGCGGCCGAGGATCCAGTCGACGAGCGGATCACGCGCGAGCGTTTCGGCTGCGGGCTGATGGATAGATTCGAGCGCGTCGGGCTGCTCGATGTGCCGAGGACCATCCTCGCTCATTGCACTCACTTTTCCGACGGGGATTTTGTCGCAGTTAATGAACGGAGCGATACGGTTTCAATCGCCCACAATCCCAGCTCGAACATGAACAATGGCATCGGTTACACGCCCGTCGTAAAACTCACAAAGCCACCGCAATTGGGCACCGACGGCATCGGCGCCGACATGTGGCGCGAGGCCCGAATTGCCGAGTTCAAAAGCCACGACGCCGGTTTGCCAATCCCGTTCGGACATTCGCTTAAGATGCTGGCCCAATCGGCCCGCTTCGCCTCGAACGCGCTCGGCGTAAGACTCGGTGTGCTGGAAACCGGCGCGGCTGCTGACCTGGTATTGACGAACTATCGCCCCGCAACACCACTCACCGCCGACAATTTAGCCGGGCATTTTCTGTTTACAATGGGCCCGGAATTCGTCCGTGACGTGATGGTGGGCGGCTGGTGGGCAATGCGCAAAGGCCACGTCGTCACCTGTGACGAACCGGCGATTCGCGCTCGATCCGTCGAAGTCGCCCGCGCGCTCTATGAACGAATGGCCGAGGTGCCGAGAAAATAATGCGCGTATATTTCACCACAGAGGACTTGGCGCGGCGTAGCCGCAACCAAATTGTCTACTTGGAGTTACGTCTATTTCATTTGAAAATTTGCGCGGCGTGCAAAGAAACGAAACATTAGTTTCACAGAGGTCACGGAGGCGATCAAGACAAGGAGAAACGATGTATCAAATCTCCCTGTCTCCGCCCTCTCCTTGTCTTTTTCGACTCCGTGTTCTCTGTGGTCTAGTTTCGCACTTTTTTCAGGCTTGACAGCACCAGTTTTCCGAGGCTTTTTCATCATTCACGGAATTTCGACGAGTCTTGATAGGGTTCGCCGAAGTGCGAATGAGCAAAAAACTCGCGTTTTCCTGCACTGTTGCGATTTATGCTTCAGAAAAAGTGCGAAACTCGACCTGTGCACTCTGTGGTAAATCACTCCCGCACGATCCGCGTGCCGCATTTGCCGTCAAGGGCGTCGGCGAAGCGGTTGACGTGGGCGATGATGGCCACAGCATCTTGGTGCGGGGAGCAGCGGACAAAGTCGATGGCCGTTTCGATTTTCGGACGCATCGAGCCGGCGCCGAATTGGCCGGCTTTCAGGTGCGTTTCAGCTTCATCGGCACTGATCTGTTCCAGCCGCCGCTCGTTCGGTTTTCCGAAGTTGATGCACGCGTATTCCACGGCTGTGAGAATCACGAGCGCTGGCGCGTGAAGGTGCCGCGCGAGCAGGCCCGTCGTGCGGTCCTTGTCGATCACCGCGGCAACGCCTCGCACTCGGCCCAGCGAATCGACGGCCACAGGAATTCCGCCGCCGCCGCAACAGACGACGATCTGCCCGACGTCGACCAGCCGCTCGATAGCCGGCATCTCGATGATCTTGCGCGGTAACGGCGACGGCACGACGCGGCGAAACCGTCCGCCGCCTTCATCGCGCACTTGCCAGCCGTCTCTTACGCGGTGCGACTCAGCTTGGGCCGAGGTAAGCCCCGGTCCAATTGCCTTGTTTGCATCCTGAAACGCCGGATCATCGGCGTCGACCA
This sequence comes from Planctomycetota bacterium, assembly GCA_022614705.1. Lineage (GTDB taxonomy): Bacteria > Planctomycetota > Planctomycetia > Pirellulales > Lacipirellulaceae > JABDGM01. The sequence continues at coordinate 4,396 of JAKEIB010000172.1, forward strand.
TTACGGTCGTGACGACCGCCGTGACGTCGCAAGTTAGATTGCGCCGGTTCATGGCGTTCGACAAGCACTGGGCGATCATGTAGCCCATGCCGGCCTGCGTGTCGGCGACGCAGACCTCCAGCGGAATCGGGTACAACTCGCTGCGGGCCAGTTCGACCCGTCGCAGAATGTTGCCCACCTGCGGCCCATTGCCGTGCGTCACGATAAGCTGGTAGCCGCGTTCGATGGCGTCGCACAAGACCTCGGCCGTTTCGCTCACCTGCGCGAACTGCTCGTCGATCGTGCCCTGTTTATCCGCGGCACTGATGGCGTTTCCGCCCAGGGCGACGACGAGGCGTTTGCGGATGTCGGGCATGGAAATGTAGTAGGCGCCGGGCACCCGCCGCAGCGGGTCAGTGTGCCGTAACCTTATTTGCGAGGCAGCGTGGATTGCCGGTGCTGCTACGGCACGCGGAGCGTGCCTGCTACATCAGAACGGTCGCTCGCGCATCGTGCAGGCCATGATCGCCTTGGCGGTGTGCAAGCGGTTCTCGGCTTCGGGGAAAACGATCGATTGCGGACCGTCGATCACGGCGTCGGTCACTTCCGAGCCGCGGTCGGCGGGCAGGCAGTGCATGTAAACGGCCGACTTCTTGGCGAGCTTCATGCGCTTCTCGTCGCAAATCCAGTTCTTGTATTTCGCGTTGATCGCGAGGCACGCTTTCTGGTTGTCCGCGACTTCTTCCTTGGTTTTCGCCTGCTGGCGGGCCAGCATGAGGTCGTAAACGCCCCAGCTCTTGGGATACACGATGTCGGCGTCTTTGAACGCGGCATCCATGTCGTCGACGATCTCGAACTTGCCGCCGCTCTTGGCCGCGTTCGACTTGGCCGCTTCCACGGTGCGGTCGATCAGTTTGTACCCGGGCGGGTGAGCGAGCAAAACCTGCATGCCAAACCGCGTCATCAGCGTGATGAGCCCCTGCGGCACGCTGAGCGGCTTGGCGTATGACGGCGCGAACGCCCAACTCACGGCAATCTTGAGGCCTTTCAGGTTGGCGCCGAATTTTTCGCGGATCGTCATAATGTCGGCCAGCGCTTGCGTCGGATGATCGGCGTCGCACTGCATGTTGATGATTGGCACGTTGGCGGCGGCCGCCATCTTCCGCATGTAGGTGTTGCCTTCGTTGAGCACGAGATCGTGTCGGATGCAGATGCCGTGGCCCATCGCGGCGAGAATCTTGCCAGTGTCCTCGGGCGTCTCGCCGTGGCTGATTTGCGTGGCGTCGGAATCGAGAAAATGCGCGTGGCCGCCGAGCTGCGTCATGCCGGCTTCGAACGCATTTCGCGTGCGCGTCGACTTATCGAAGAACAAGAGAAACGCGGTTTGATGCGGCAACAACAGCGTCGGCTCGCCGCGATGATACTTGTTCTTGAGCTCGGTCGCCGTATTCAGCAGGAGTTCGAGCTCGTCGTTCGCCAAGTCCTGCGTCTCGATGTAGTCTTTACCCTTCAGGTTGGCCATCGCTTATTCGCTTTCAAGTTGAACTATTCACCACGGAGGACTTGGCGCGGCGTAGCCGCAACCAAATTGTCTACTTGGAGTTACGTCTATTTCATTTGAAAATTTGCGCGGCGTGCAAAGAAACGAAACGTTAGTTTCAC
>JAKEIB010000018.1 GCA_022614705.1 Planctomycetota bacterium
AGTAAGGCCAACCTGCAGCAGGACAGCGCCCTGATGGAGCGTGTGCTCAAGCAGGTTGTTGACATGGAAAACCGCGGCTACCAGTTCGAGGCGGCCGAGGCGTCGTTCGACCTCTTGGTCCAAAGGGCGGCCGGCAAATTCCAACCCCATTTTGAGCTGCTGCACTACCGGGTAGACGTCGAAACCGATGGCAATGGTGAAACCACCACGGAAGCCACCGTAAAGCTCCGCGTCGGCAACGAAGTGCGGCACGAAGTGGCCGAGGGCGACGGCCCCGTGAACGCCCTGGACGCCGCCCTGCGAAAAGCGCTTAATGGGCATTTCCCGAACCTGCGCGGCGTGCAGCTGGTCGATTATAAGGTCCGCGTCATCAACAGCGACGCCGGCACCGCCGCCGCCGTACGTGTCGTCATCGAAAGCCAGGACGCCGACGGCACCACCTGGGGCACCGTCGGCGTCAACGAAAACGTCATCAAAGCCAGCTGGGACGCGCTGGTCGACAGCATCGAATACAAACTGTGCAAGGAAGGGCACAATTATGCCCGATAAGAGTCGCTAGGATGTAGCTCCCGCGCGTTGTACAATAGTCGCATGATGATCACCATCGAAAACTTACCGGATGAAGTGGATCGCGCGTTGCGTGAGCGGGCCGCTGCCGAAAACAAGTCGCTCGACGCTGCTGCAATCGATGCCCTCGCTCGCGGACTTGGCGTTGAAAGGCCAATCACCAAGCAGAAACGCGATCTTTCATTCCTCGCGCAGGGACCGCCGCTTGAACCGGAAGTTCTTCGCGCACTCCAGGAGCAGCGTCGAATCGATCCTGAACTCTGGCAATAGTGAGTCGCGTGCGATTGCTCGTCGATACAAATCGATTCGCCGATCTCGTGGCAAACGATCGACAGGCGCGCGAACGATTGCAGCAGGCCTCGGAGCTTTGGCTTTCCGTGATTACAATCGGCGCGTTGCGGGCCGGTTTCACGCAAGGTCGCCGCCGCGGGGAAAATGAGCAGCGACTTACAGAGCTGCTTCAATTGCAAGGCGTAGGTGTGTTACCCATCGATGCCGACACTGCTTCGCACTACGCCGATATTTGGCGCTCGCTTCGTCGGCGGGGTAAGCCAATTCCAACAAACGATATTTGGATCGCCGCGCAGTGTCTTCAACATCAACTGATTCTGGACACAAGTGACCAGCACGTCAGTTACGTCCAGGGTTTGTCACTTACTTCTGATTGATCGCGAAATGGACTTCAAATCTCTTCCTTCTCAGTACGACCACGCCGACGCGCAGCAGAAGTGGTATCCCTTTTGGGAACAGCGCGGCTACTTTCACGCCGAAGCGGACGATCGGCGGCCGGCGTTTACGATCGTCATTCCGCCGCCGAATGTGACCGGCGCATTGCACCTCGGCCACGCGCTCAACAACACGCTGCAAGACATCCTCATCCGCATGAAGCGGATGCAGGGCTTCAACACGCTGTGGATGCCGGGGACCGACCACGCCGGCATCGCCACGCAAGCGGTGGTCGAACGGCGGCTGTTCGAGGAGCAGAAGCTTACGCGGCACGAACTGGGCCGGGAGGGATTGGTCGAGCGGATTTGGAAGTGGAAGGACCAGTACGAAGCGCGAATTCTCTCGCAGCTCAAGCAGATGGGTTGCAGCTGCGATTGGCAGCGCACGCGGTTCACGCTCGATGACCAATGCGCCCGGGCTGTCCGCGAATGGTTTTTCCGCTTATTCAAAGACGGCAAAATCTATCGCGGCAAGCGGCTCGTGAATTGGGACACGTTCCTGCAAACGGCCGTGAGCGATGACGAGGTGTTCCACGAGCCGGTGAAGGGCCACTTCTGGCACTTCAAATATCCGGTGATAGACCCCAAGCCGGGCGAGCCGACGCACGTCACGATCGCCACGACGCGGCCCGAAACAATGCTCGGCGACACGGCGGTGGCCGTGCACCCCGACCCGGCCGCCGCGCTCGACCAAGCGGGCGCCGAGCTGCGCGAAAAACTCTACAGCGCGCCGTCGAAAGAAAAGGCAAACATCGAAGCCCAAATGGAAGCTCTTGGCGTCCGCCGCCAGGCGGTCCTACCAGGATTGATCCAACTTCGCGAGATGGCCAACCGCGGCGTACAACTTGAGCTCCCTCTCACCGGCCGCCAAATCCCGCTCATCACCGACGAATGGGCCAAGCCCGAGCTCGGCTCCGGCTGTGTGAAGATCACGCCCGCCCACGACGCCAACGACTACGACGTGTGGCAGCGTCACAAGGAAATTGGCGCAATCAGCATCCTCAACCCCGACGGCACGCTCAACGACAACGTGCCGCAAAAATACCGCGGCCTAACTGTGAAGAAAGCCCGCGATGCCGTGGTGGCCAACATGGAAGCTGCGGGCCTGTTAGTCGAAGTCGAAGACCGCGAAATCGACCTGGCCCACTCCGACCGAAGCAAAACGCCCATCGAGCCATACCTTGCCGACCAGTGGTTTATGAAGATGGACGAACTGGCCCAGTCCGCAATGGACGCTGTCACCAGCGGCAGAGTGAAGATCACGCCAGAACGATACGCCAAGGGTTACCTCGATTGGCTTTCTGAAAAGCGCGATTGGCCGATTGGCCGGCAACTCTGGTGGGGACATCGAATTTCCATCTGGTCGCGACACTACGAAAGTCGGTATGAGTATGTCGGTGCGGACCTGAAAACGATCGAAGACTCCTATCAAGATGAGTTATCCGACAGACTATGGAGCGGACAGGAAGTTTACGACTTCGTTTGTGTTCGCTTTGTGCGCGATAACGATGAGACGAAGTCGTTTAAAGACGAAGCGCCCGACAGCGGTGGCTTCACCGTTTACGTGTGCGTCCGTAATCAAGCGAATGAAGCACCGGATGTTTACGAGCATGACATTGTCCAACTGATGGAAAAGCTTGGTTTCCAGCAGTCAGAAGATGTCCTCGACACCTGGTTCTCCTCCGCCCTCTGGCCACAATCCACACTTGGCTGGCCCGATGAAACGCCTGAACTAATGACGTTCTATCCCACGAGCGTCCTCATCACGTCGCGCGACATCATCACGCTGTGGGTCGCGCGGATGGTGCTTGCCGGTCTGTACAACCTGAGCGAGGTGCCGTTTCACGAGGTGTACATCACGCCCAAGATTCTCGACGGCTACGGCGAGACGATGTCAAAGTCGAAGGGCAACGGCGTCGATCCGCTGGACGTGATCGAAAAGTTCGGTGCCGACGCGCTGCGGTTCGGACTGGCGTATCTCACGACCGATACGCAGGACGTGAAGCTATCCGTCGAGTTCGAATGTCCGCTCTGCCAGACCGTCTTTCCGCAGACGAAGAAGAACCGCCAGTTGCCGCGGATCGAATGCGAGAAGTGCGGCCAGCCTTTCAGCACGCAATGGGCCGACAAGCCGGAAGACAAGGCGCTTCCGCGCGGGGCCGTAGTCAGCGAGCGTTTCGAGCTGGGCCGCAACTTCGCGAACAAGCTGTGGAACGCGTCTCGGTTTTCGCTGATCAATCTCGAAGGATTCACGCCGGGCCCGGTCGATGACAAGGACCTCTTGCTCGAAGACCGCTGGCTGCTTTCTCGGCTCGCAACCGTCACGCAGCAAGTCACCGACCTGCTGGAAGAGTATCGCTACGCCGACGCGGCCCGCACGCTATACGACTTCGCCTGGAACGAGTTCTGCAGCTTCTACGTGGAAATGACGAAGGCCCGCTTCGCGGTGCCCGAGCAGCGACAGACGGCGCAGCGCGTGTTGGCGCATGCGCTCGACGTGCTGTTGAGGTTGCTGCACCCGATGATGCCGTTTTTGACAGAAGAGGTTTGGCAATTGCTTTCACAAGTGGCGCCAACTCGTAGTCTGAACGCGCCGGGCGGCGGGTACCATCCGTCGCGGATGGTCGCGCCCCGCACGGGGGCGAGGACGCCCCGGCTCGCTGCTGCCGAAAGTGTATGCATTGCCCCATGGCCCACCGCCGATACTTCGCGGCAAGACGCCAAAATCGAGCAGCAATTCGCCGATTTCCAAGCGGTGCTTGGGGCTGTGCGTGAAATCCGTCAGTCGCAGAACATTCCGCCGCGGGAAGAAATCACATTCGCGGTTCGGTGCGACGAGCGTACCGCCGCCCTCTTGCAGCCCATGCAGCCGTACTTCACGCAAATGGCGCGGGCCATGCCCGCGGCCTGGGGACCGGACGGATTTTCAGCCGACGCAACACCCGACCGCGTTATTTCCGGCCAACACGGCCCGATCGAAGTCTACGTCGACCGGAGCCGCTTCATCGACGTCGTCGCGGAGCGTAAGCAGCGCGAGAAAGAGCGCGACAACCTCGCCAAGCAAATCGCCTCGATCGACGCCAAGCTAGCCAACAAGAACTTCGTCGACAAAGCGCCCGCCGAAGTCGTCCAGCAACAGCGCGATAAGCTGGCCGAGCTGCGGAATCAACAGGCATCTGTCGTAGCGGCTCTCGCTAAGCTTGAAAAATAGCCTATCTACACTTCTCCGTCGTGCTCTTCGCCCGTTCCTTCTCTCGACGACCGCACGTTATAATGTAGGTGAACGACTGCCTGCATTGGTTAAAAAAGGATCGCCGCCATGCCCGTTGCGATGGAATTGTCTCGGATCATCATCAGCGAGATCAACGAGCAGCAAGTGATTTATCTCAAAGAGATCGATGGGCCGCGCACGTTTCCGATCCTCATCGGCATTTTCGAGGCCACGAGCATCGACCGGCGCGTGAAAGGGTTTGAGGCGCCCCGGCCATTGACGCACGACCTGCTTGTCGGAGCCGTTGAATCGCTCGGCGGCGAGTTTCAAGATGTCGTCATTAGCGAGCTTCGCGAGCACACGTACTTCGCCAAGCTCCGTGTACGGCACGACGGCGAGCTCGTGGAAATCGACTCCCGGCCAAGCGACGCCATCGCGGTGGCCGTTACGTGCGACCCGCCGCTTCCGATTTACGTGTCGGAGGACGTACTGAATGATGTAATGGGAGAGCAGAGTTGAGGATTGAGGATGCGGGATGCTGGGGGGGGAGGGACAAGGCATTAATTGCTTTCCCCTGCCCCCAGCATCCCGCATCCTACATCCTACCCCAACACATCGGCGAACGCGGTCTTCAGCGCCGTCAGCCCCGCTTCGCCTTTATTCGCCGCGACGACCACGTTCACGCGCACCTCGCTGGTGCTGACCATCTCCACGTTGATGCCGGCGTCATTGAGCGCCTTGAACATCCGGAGGCCCACGCCCGTGTGACTGCGGATTCCGATGCCCTTCACGGTAAGAATCGCCACGGCCGCCTCGTCTTTCGTCTCGCCGCCCAGCTCGGCCGAGAGGCTCTTAAGCACGCGCCGGGCATGCTCTAGCTCGCTGCGCGGTACGGTGAAGCTGATGTCCGCGTGGCCGTCGCGGCCAATGCTCTGCACGATCATGTCCACGAGGATGTTCTCGGAGGCGATCGCCTCGAAGATGCGAGCCGACACGCCGGGCCGATCTGGCACGTCGAACAAGGTCATCTGCGCCTGCGTTTCGTCGAGCGAGACGCTCTCAATTGTGAGGTCTTCCATGCGTTGCAAGCGGGCGACGATGTCCACCGCGTCGGCCTTTCGACTGGCGGCGGCCGTTTCGCCAAACTTCACGCGGTCGCGCGGCGGCCGGTCGAGCTCGAACTCGTCGTGTACCGCCCGCAGCGCGGCCAGCGCCTGCTCGCGCTTCACAAGGACCGAAACTTTGATTTCGCTCGTGGCGATCGCCTCGATGTTGATATTCGCATCGGCCAGCACGCGGAACATGCGATCGGCGACGCCCGTTTGCGTGGCCATGCCGAGGCCCACAATCGACACCTTCGATAGGCTGGCGTCGTGCAGCACGGCTTCCGCCCCCAGCTCGTCGGCCGCCTTTTTCACGGCCGCAAGCGATTTGGGCAGATCGTCTTCGAGTACGGTGAATGAAATGTCGGCGGAACCATCAGCGCCCGGGTTCTGCACGATCATGTCGACCGCCACGTTCACGCCGGCCAGCTTCGAGAAGATCGCCAGGCTCGTGCCCGGCTGATCGGGCACGCCCGCCACCGTGATTTGGGCCTCGTTCTTGGTGAGCGCGGCGCCGGTGACTGCCCGGTCCGCGGACTCCGACTCCGAACCGATGACTGTGCCCGGCTCATCGCTGAAGCTCGCGCTATTGCAGACGTGGATCGGCACGTTGAACTTCTTGCCGAACTCGATCGATCGGCTGTGCATCACACCGGCCCCCAGGCTGGCCAGCTCCAAAATCTCGTCGTGGCTGACGCGGCTCATCTTGCGGGCCTCGGCCACGAGGCGCGGGTCGGTCGTGAACACGCCGTCGACGTCGGTGTAAATCTCACACGCGTCCGCATTGAGCACGGCCGCCAGTGCGACGGCCGTCGTATCGCTGCCGCCGCGGCCAAGCGTGGTGATGTTGTAGTCCTCGTCGATGCCTTGGAAGCCGGCCGCGATGACGATCTTGCCGTCATCCAGCAGCGCCTTCATCCGCTCGGTCGAGATGCTCTTGATGCGGGCCTTGCCGTGCGAGCTATCGGTGCGAATGCCGATTTGCCCACCCGTGAGACTCACCGCTTCGGCCCCCAGCGAGTGGATTGCCATTGCCATCAGCGCAACGCTCACCTGTTCGCCCGTGGAGAGCAGCATGTCCATCTCGCGGGCCGATGGGTCGTCGGTGATTTGCTTCGCGAGGTCCACGAGCACGTCGGTCTGATGACCCATCGCGCTGACGACCATCACGACCTGCTTGCCGTCCTGCTGGGCGCGAATCGCCCGCCGCGCAGCCACACGAATCTTTTCCGCATTAGCGACACTCGTGCCGCCGAATTTTTGAACGATGATACCCATAGAATCCAACTATTGCTTCAATCGAATATTAACCACGAAGGCACGAAGGACACGAAGAAAAGCAACTTCAAATTGCGACGGAACCCGCGGCATTTACGGGATCCTTCGGTATACATTTGCGAATGTCTCGCCAATATTCATCAACGACATCACTATCCACATACACTGGTCCACCTCCTGCCCAGTGCCGATCGAGACCGCCTTTCTTTGGTTCAGAAATCCAATACTCTTCACGAGTCTCGGCGTCGAAGTAGTTTCCTCCTTCGACCCCAGTCCCCGACAACCGCTTAAACATCTTCCCGCTGTAATAGAGGCTCAGCCCACTCTTCGAGAATGAAACCCGTCCAATGCGCGCAGGACCATCGTCGCCGTAACCGGACTTCAGCTCGATATACATAATGCGAGTTAGCTTTCCAGCCATTGCGACATCAGTTTTTCTTCGTGCCCTCCGTGCCTTTGTGGTTAAATCATTTCTTTCCAATAAACCAAGGCATGACATGCCAACCTTCATCGAACGCAAGGCGTGAGCGGGCGGCGTTGGTGTCGCCGTAGCTTGTGAATTCGTCGGGCGCAATGCCTGTGCCGGCCATCGCCACGGGGACGTTGCCGTGCGTGTGGACTTTGGTCCGCAGGAACGTGGGGTGGTCGGGCGAGATCATGATCCGCCAATCGCCGTGCGATGCCAAGGCGTCGAGCAGCGGACCAACGATGTGCCGGTCGATCTGCTCGATCGCCTTCACTTTCTCGTCGCCGCGGCCTTCGTGGGACGCCTCATCGGACGCCTCGACATGGACGCACACGATATCGTACTTTTTGAGGGCCTCGACCGCAGCCCGGCCCTTGGCCGCGTAATCCGTGTCGAGATAACCCGTTGCGCCGGGCACTTCGATGCGGTCCCATCCGACCAGTGCGGCAATGCCCCGCAGCAGGTCGACGGCCGTGATCATCGCGCCGCGCACGCCATACTCGTCGACAAACGCCCGCAGCCGCGGCGCTTGGCCCAGGCCCCACAGCCACACGTTGGTCGCGGGACGGTGGCCGGATTTTCGCCGAGCCGCGTTCACCGGGTGGTCGCGGAACACGTCGATGCTAGCGGCCATGATGTCGCACAACACGTCGCTGCCTGGGCCACGCGGATGGTCTTCGAGCACGGATTGGTCCGTGATGTCGTGCGGCGCGCGGGTCCGCGTTTCGTTCGTGAATGGAGCCGGCCGCTTTTCGCCGCGCCAGATCAACAGGTTGCGGTAGCTCACACCCGGCACGAACTCCATCGCGCCGCGATACTTGGCGTCGGTTGCGATTTGTTCCTGCGCACTGGCAAGCAGCTTCGTCGCTTCCTCGGTGCTGATGTGGTCGGCCGTGAAGTCTCGCATCACCTGGTCTTCAACCGTGACCAGGTTGCACCGCACGGCCCAATCCGCTGGCCCAAGCTTAATTCCCTGCGCCGCCGCCTCCATCGGAGCGCGGCCCGTGAAATTCTCGAATGGGTTGTAACCCAGCAAGCTGAGATTCCCGATCTCCGACCCGGCCGGCAGAGCGTTTGGCGTGTGCACGGCGCGCGCGACGACGCCCATCGACGCCACGCGGTCCATGTTCGGCGTCTGCGCAGCCTCGAGCGGCGTCTTGCCGCCAAACGCCTCCTGCGGCTCATCGGCCGCGCCATCGGGAATCACGATTGCGTACTTCATGATTTCGGATTGCGGATTTCGGATTGCGGATTGGGACCGATTAATCCGCAATCCGAAATCCGCAATTGCTAGTCCCTCACCCACATCCGCACAGTTTTCCCCCGCACGCACGAAAGTTTGTTGATCTCCGCGCACGCCTTTCGCGTCGCCCCCTCCGTTGCTGTGTGCGTCATGATTACCAGGGGCACGATGTTGTTTTCTTTCACGACTTCCTGTTGCAGCACGCTGGAAATCGAAATGTTGTGCTGACCCAGCACGTTCGCCACTTGGGCGAGAACGCCCGGATGATCTTCCGCGTTCACCCGCAAATAAAACCGTCCGTCGGCCTTGGCATGTTCGCGCGGCGTGACGCGGGCCTTGCGGTTCGACCACAACTCGAGCGTGCGGAATGTGATCGCCGTGCGGCCCACCGCCGTATCGATCATGTCGGCGACCACGGCGGACGCGGTCGGCATTTGCCCGGCGCCTTGGCCATAGAACATCACCTCGCCCACCGCATCACCCACGACTCGAATCGCGTTGAACGGGCCGCTGACGTCGGACAGCGGTTTTCCGCGCTTTAGCAGCGTTGGAGATACGTGCAGCTCGAGCGTGTCGCCGTCGAGTTCGGCAACGGCGAGGAGCTTGATGCGATAGCCGATCTCCTGCGCGAAGCGGACATCGCTCGCGTCCAGCCGATCAATACCCATCCGCGGAATGTCTTTCCAATCGACCCGGGCTCCGAACGCCAGGTGGGCCAGGATCGCCAGCTTTTGGGCCGCGTCGCTGCCGTCGACGTCGAGCGTTGGATCGGCCTCGGCGTAGCCCAGCCGCTGGGCCTCCTTAAGCGCGTCGGCGTACGCCACGCCCTCTTCGTGCATTTTGCTAAGAATGAAATTCGTCGTGCCGTTGAGAATGCCGTCGAGCGAAACAATCTGGTTAGCCGAGAGGCACTGGCTAATGTTGGCGATGATCGGGATCCCGCCGGCGACTGATGCCTCGAACGCGATCGAGCGGCCCAGCTCGCGGGCACGATCAAACAGCTCAGGCCCATGCTCGGCCAAGAGCGCCTTATTGGCAGTGACGACGTCCTTGCCGCTTTCCAGCAGCTTCAGCATGATCGTCCGCTCTGGCTCCAACCCGCCAATGAGCTGCGCGACGACTTTGATGTCGCGGTTGTTGATCACCTCGTTCACGTCATCGGTGATCACGCCGGCCGGCAGATCGCAGTCGCGGGCTTTCTTCAAGTCACGAACGACCGCCTTTTCGAGCCAGAGCGTGCGGCCCGCATGGCGCGCGGTGCGATCGCCGTGATCCAGCAGTAGCTTCGCCACGCCTTGCCCCACGGTGCCCAACCCGATGATCGCGACCTTGGTTTTTTCCATCGCCATGCTGTAGCCGGGGTCTGTGACCACGGTTGCCGTAAAGGCCGGCCTCACAGAGGCCAGCTACAATTTACTTCGTGTTGCCCGCGACCGCTCTCAATGCCTGATTCAGCTCGCGTCGCGTGCTTAGCGAGTACTCAATGTCGAACCAAAGAATCTTGCCCTGCGGATCGAGAAGATAGGTCCGCGGCAATTTCTCACTGCCTACTTCCGCGAACGCCTTGCCGTCGGCGTCGAGCAAGTTTGGAAAATTTGCCTCGGCCGCTTTGAGGGCGGATTGAGCGTCGTCTCCCGACTGGCCGACTGCAATGCCAACGATCGCCACGCCCATTTTGCCAAACGGATCGACGACATCGGGCCCCATGTCCGCAAGTTGCTCGCGCGCCATCCGTCGATCGCCCTTCCAAAACACGATCACCGTGGCCTTTTTTCCTAGTAACGACGAAAGCTTGGCCGCCGCATCGCCGCCCAACCGTGGCAGCGCGACATCCGGCATCGCGCCGCCAACTTTCACCTTACACAACGCTTCATGGGCCTTCGACAGCGTGACGGCTGGGATCGTTGCCGGCGACGAATTCTCCCTCTTGGCCACGTTTTCCGCCGCCTGCAAATCGGTCTCCGGCGCGCGGCCGGCAAGCACCAAACCGATCGCGATCACCCAACCGATCAATGACTTCGTTACTCGCACCATGGCGTCATCCTAATTCGCTCGCATTCGGCGGACTACACGTTGAGCTTGATGCCCAATTCCTTCAATTGCTTGGGTTCCACGGCGCCGGGCGCTCCCGTCATGAGGTCCGATGCGCGTTGCGTTTTTGGGAACGCAATGCAGTCGCGGATGTTATCCAACCCGCCGAAGAGCATGATCCAGCGATCGATGCCCAGCGCGATGCCGCCGTGCGGCGGCGCCCCGTATTTCAACGCTCGAAGCAAAAAACCGAACCGCTCTTCAGCCGACTTCTCGTCGATTCCCAATAGCGAAAACACTTGCTGCTGCACGCCTGGGTCATGAATCCGGATCGTGCCGCCGCCCGCTTCGCTGCCGTTGATCACGAGGTCGTACGCCTTGGCGCGGGCCTTGCCCGGGTTGGAGTCGAGAATCGCGAAATCTTGATCGCGCGGCGACGTGAACGGATGGTGCATCGCCACCCAGCGTTTCTCCTCGTCGTCGAAATCGAACATCGGGAACTCTACGACCCACGAGAAGTGCATTGCCCGCGGATCGAAGAGCTTCATCTCCGCGCCGATCTTCGTGCGCAGCGCGTACAGCGCCTTGCACGTGATTTTCCATTCGTCGGCCACGAAGAGAAGCAAGTCGCCCGGCTCGGCCTTGAGTCGCGCGCCAAACTCCTTGAGCAGCTCGGGAGAAAAGTTCTTGGCGATCATGGAGGTGAGCGTGCCGTCCGCTTCCACACGAAACCACGCCAGGCCCTTCGCGCCGAACCCGGCCACGTACTCGGTGAGCGCGTCGATACCGCGGCGCGAATAGTGTTCGGCGCCCTTCTTGGCGTTGATGGCTCGGACGCGGCCGCCGCTCGCCGCCACGCTGGAAAACACTCGGAAGTCGCTCTTCGCCGCCAGGTCGGTGCAGTCGACCAGTTCCAGCCCATAGCGCAGGTCGGGCGCGTCGTGACCGTATCGCTCCATGGCCTCGTCGTACGTCATACGCGGCAATGGCAATTTGACGTCGAGGTCAAGCACGTCGTTCGCGATTTCTTTCACCAGGCCGTCGATGACGCCGATCACGTCATCCGCCTCGACGAACGACATTTCGAGGTCAAGCTGCGTGAACTCCGGCTGCCGATCGGCCCGCAGGTCTTCATCGCGAAAGCAGCGGGCCACCTGCACGTAGCGATCATAGCCTGCCATCATCAGAATCTGCTTGTACAACTGCGGCGACTGCGGCAGCGCATAGAATGAACCTTGGCTCACGCGGCTTGGCACCAGATAATCGCGAGCGCCCTCCGGCGTGCTGCGGCCCAGAACGGGCGTTTCGACGTCGATAAATCCCTGTTCGGCAAAGTAATCGCGCATGCCCTTCACGATGCGATCTCGCAACAACAGCGTGCGCTGCATCGCGGGACGGCGCAGGTCGAGGTAACGGTGCTCGAGCCGCAGCTCCTCGTTCGGCATGTCCTGTGCGTTGGCATTCGGCGACACGGGCGGCGTGAGACTCTTGTTCAGTAGCTTGAATTTGGTGACTCGCAGCTCGATTTCTCCCGTCGACAGTTTCGGGTTCGCCATGCCGGCCGGCCGTTCGCTCACCTTGCCGGTCACCTGGATCACGTATTCCGCGCGCAGCTGTTTGCTCTCATCGATGATGTCGGCCGGCGTATCGGGCGGGTTGAACACAACCTGCGTCATGCCGTAGCGATCGCGCAGGTCGACGAACAGCCCGCCGCCGTGATCGCGGTAGCTGTCGACCCAGCCACAAAGCGTGACTTCCTTGCCAACTTGTGCGCGGCCCAGCTCGCCGCACGTATGAGTTCGAAGCACTGATTTCCTCGCAATAATCGGTAATCCGGCGATTGTAATAGGGCGAGCGCAAATGAGCTAGTGCGCCCGGTTTTAGGTAGTGGGGTCATTTGATTTTCGGTTCCCGCCCGCTCTTCCACCAAAGCCGAATCGCTGCGGCGAAGCCGACCAAATACAGAGTCGCCAGGGCTGTGTTTATGGCAGACGGAAAGTAGAACACCTTATAGCCGTGGTCTATCGTAGCCACTAGCAGAATCGCGCTGAGTAGGGCTGGCGAGAATGTATTAACCATCATGGCACTCCTCACCATTAAAGGTAGCGGGCCTTTACCTCGGAAAACAGGTCATCGAACTTCCACAGCCGACTTGTGACGCCAGCGGCCATTGCCGGGGTCACGCGAAGCTGGCCGCTCTTGCCGCTGTCGTCGGAGTGCCGGGGACGCCAGCAGAAATTGTAATTGGCGAAGTGGAGAGCGGTCGCGGCAGCAAGGTTTTCCAGCTTTTTCGAGAAGCCGAGCGACAGCCGCGCAAAACGCCGCATAAAGGTCCGCGTCGTCAAGTTGTTGCGTTCAACGTGCGACGTGCATATGGACCAAAGCTCATCCTCATCCATGCCATAGCGCGTTTGCCGCGTCGTGCCGATTATCTTCGCGGGCGAGTAGTTGCCAGGCCGACGATCCGCGTTGCGATAGTCCTTTATGATCGTGCCGTACTTGACGTGCGGGCCAAAGGCCAGATCCACCGCTTCCGGGTACGCCTTGAAGCCATCGGTGCTGATTTGCGTTACATGCTCGAAAACTTCGCTGTACCAGTTCTGCGGACGCAGGAACACAAGACGGCTCGACAGGTCCACCATCAGGCGACGGGCCATATCGGCCGAACGCTTGCCGACTATGAACGTGGGCACGAGCTTCGTTTCCTGATCCAGAGCGACCCAAAGGTAGGTGTCGCCGTGCGGACTGGTCAGGGTATCGTCAACGTGAACGCGGGCCTGTTTCTTGCCGACGAAGGTCCAGACCTCATCAACCTCTAGGTGCTCTAATTTCAGGCCGCGCATTTCCTCATCGAGAAACTGGCGGCAGGCATGGCCGAACCGGACCAAGAGCCGAGTTGCCGTCTTTTTCTGGACGTTGGTTAACCGCTCAACCGAGCGAAGCGAATTGCCTTCGGCCAAGAGATGTAGAACCATGCGTTGCTTGTCGGCCGTGAGTGCGTTTGCCATTTGAAAGCTTCCCATCGTTGGGAGCTTTCGCTAGAATTGAATTGCTTAGGACAATCTGGCGAAAGCTCGGTTGTACTGCCCCTCGGTCGCGTGCCAACGCTTCCGAGGGTTTTTCTTTTCACGCTTTCATTCTAACAGGTTTATATTTCGTGTCAATACACGAAATAGCGGATTGGCCAAAATTTCTTGTATTGACACAAAATAAGCCGGCCTTATACTGGCGGCATGAGCAAAAAACCTAAGCCAGTGGGCAGGCCCCCTAAAAAGGTCAAGGAAATCAATCCCGTCCGCCAGATTGGCCGCTGGCCGGATGACCAATGGGAGCTAATTCGGGCCGCTGCGGACCGCTCAGGGCTCTCAGTGGCAGAATGGGCAAGAGCCATTCTCTTGCGGTCGGCCAAGCGGTAGAATCGAAAGTGGAGCCGCCGGGAGTTGAACCCGGTCGCTGAGGGTATAAATCCTCTACGCCCGAACCTGGCGGCCCCGTCGCCATCCGTGGCGACGATCAGCGTATCGGAGCGAGTGGTAGCCAACGCACTGCACGCCTCCTTTCTGCTGCGTCGGTCTTCTAGACCGACTAGGTATGAGTGCTCCAGCCTTCCAAACTGCACTCATCCTATGCGCGAAAAGACGCTAAACAACGGCGTTTCGAGGCATTGTCCGGGCGGACAAACAGTCGCTTAGTTGCAAGTGTCCGGGCGGACAAGTTAGAAGCTGCTACTCCCAAAGATGGCGGTATCGCCGCGCTTGCCGCATCAGGCTTTGCGCCTTGGAGTCGTTCCCTTTGGATTCGCCAGTATGTTCCCGCGCTACGTCAATGGGGTATTTCTTCTTTGAGGCTATAGCGCTACGGTTTTTACTGAGCTTGTAGCATAGATCGCGGACATCAACATTGTCCGGCTGCGGCTGCGAAATATTTTTCTTGTTGTCAGTTGACTCAGTGCTATTCGGCTGCAAGACAACCTCTGGCAAATCGGGTTTCACCGGGACCGTTTCGGCTAATCGCGATATCTGCTCGCTCGGTGGCCAAATCGTCCATGATTGAATTGCGGTATTTGCCGAGGCCAGTGATTGCAGATGGTCGCGCATTCCCTTAGCCGCCGCCATCGTGGCATCATCTAGTGCGACATCCTTGATGACTTGAGCATCGCTCGGCCGGGTTGCAGTTGTTGGTTCGGTCGCAGACGAACTTTCATCCTTCGGTAGCTTGCCATCCCATTCAGCGACAAGTGTGATAGCGGCGAAGCGACCTGGGTTCCTACCACGGCGCACTTTGGCGATGTCATCGGCAGCGGCGAGGCGCTCAATGTCGTCGATTGGCCGCAGAAAAAAGTCAGAGTGTTGGAATGCCCACCTAAGCTTTTGCGTAATGACCTCAGCGCGTCTTTTGCCATCGACCACGCCGACAGGAACGAGAGTTTCGCTCCAATGCCTTTCAAGATAACGGCCTTCAATGAGATGCCACGCAGTCACGAATGCATCTACTTTCCACCGAGCCGACCGACCGGCTGACGTGGTGTAGATGCGTACCAAATCAGCCGGCCGATCTATGCGGGGATCAGCCGCAAGCCCGATGGTCGCTAGAATAGCAAAAGAGAATTGGCGCGCCGATAACCGCGTGCCAATCAGTGCAAATCTATTTTCCAGAAGACCCCACTACCCGGTTTTACCGCTTGCGGTTTAGCTCGCGCCGCAGCCACTCACCCAACCGCCGCATTCCCTGGGCGGTGGAAACACGCGGCTGATATCCAAAATCGCGCCGCGCCGCCGACATATCGAACCAATGAGAGATGGCCAACTGCGCCGCCAAAAACCGCGTCATCGGCGGCTCACTCGTGAGGCCCAGTAGTCGATACACCGCCTCGCACACGGCGCCGACTCGCAACGCCGTTTCGAGTGACACTGACTTCGAAACCGCCGGCAATTCGACCAGCGCCAGAATCTCATCGATCCATCGCCAGCAATTCACCGGCTCGCCCTGGCTGACGAAGTACGCCCGCCCAGCCACCGGCGAGGCCGCTGTTGCCAGGGCGTCCGCCGCCCGCAAATGCGCGTCCGCAGCATTCTCGACATATGTGATGTCCACAAGGTTCGTGCCGTCACCCACTCGCCGCAGCCGACCGGCACTGGCTCGGGCAATCAGCCGCGGAATGAGATGCGTATCGCCCGGCCCCCAAATAAGATGCGGCCGCAGGGCACACGTTTTCAACGTCTCGCCGTTCGCTGCCAAAACGGCCTGTTCCGCCCGCGCTTTCGATAACGAGTAGTACGCCCGATTCGCCTCCAGCCATTCGAATCCATACGGCTCCGATTCATCGACGCCGCGTTGATCGTGCCCCGCAAACACAACACTCGGACTACTCGTGTAAATCAACCGTGTCACTCCTGCCGCACGACACGCCGCGAGTACGTTATCTGTACCGACGCGATTCACCTCATCGTAGCCTCGTGCCCGCATGCTGATCCCGGGCATCGCCGCGACGTGATAAACGCACTCCACATCCCGACACGCGGCCGCCACGGCGTCGCGATCGCGGATATCGCCGCGCACTACCTCCGCGCCCTGAGCCTGCAGCCGCGGATAGTCGCCACGTCCGAAACTGCGAACCCGGCCACCGCGAGCCAGAATCGCTTCGACGATGTACGCGCCCAAAAACCCGCCGCCGCCGGTGACAAGTGCGTGCATGGGATAGTTGGTCGGCTATGTGGGCTCTTCGATGCCGTCACTTCTTGCGCGTCGATGCAAATGGTGATCGGTTCTTCCAATTATTAGCCGGTGATTCGGCAGAAGAATAGACGAAGTCGCTGTATTGCATTGGCTCCCGTCGAATCATTCCACTCGCGCAGTCTCGCAGTAATTCACGTACGATCTTTGAATTGTGGCGGATATCCACCGGAAAAACCGGAAAGTACACCAACGCGTGAATCCGTTTTGTCACGTGATGGTTCTCGGCCAGCTGGGCCTTCTCAGCGGTTGGATTGCGCCCCCATTCGCGCTTCGTATCGCTTGAAAGCAGGATGCAGATGACGGCCGCCTGTTTGCCAACGTCTCCAAGACCCACTAAGGCGGATTTCTGTACCGCAGGATGGCGGTTAAACACCGCTTCAATACACTCAGTGAACAACGGTCCGTCTTTGGTCTCCACTCGTTGGGATTTCCGGCCGCAATACCAGAACCGGCCCTGCTGGTCGAGATAGCCGACATCGCCCATGCGGTGCCACGGGCGCGCACCGCACTCCGATTCTACGCGAGCCGGGGCGTCCTCGCCCCCAGCCGGGGTCGGGGACGACCCGGCTCGCTCGTCGGCAATCTTGGCGTCCGCATTGCATTCTGTGCGCGTGATGTAAAGGGGCGATGCTTGCGGACCGCGGACAATCAGCTCGCCGATTTCGCCCGGCGGCAGTTCTTCCGTTTCGTCGATCGTCGCGATGGGTTCGTCGGTGATGCGGATCACGCGCCATTCGATCGAATCGAATTTGCGGCCGACGCACACGCCCGCGCCTTCGTCAGTCTGCGCCGCCGTTTCGTTCAAGACCTCGGCCGCTTCGATCGTGGCCACCGGCAGGCATTCAGTGGCGCCGTACGGCGTGTGCATTTTGGCGTCGTCGGCAACGCAGGCGAGCGTTTTTCGCAGCAAGCTTGCCGATACGGGTGCGCCGCACGATAACACCTGCCGCAATGAAGGAATTCGCTCACCCTCCTTCGCACAATGCTCACTTATCATCCGCCACACGGCCGGCGAGGCAAACGCCTGCGTCACCTGCCAATCGTTGGCCGCGGCCAGCAACTTCCGAGGATCGGCTGAGGCGGGACGCGAGAAATCCATCTCCGGGAATACCGTGGTGACTCCCATCGCCGAATTGAATAGCGCGAACAACGGAAAGCAGGCCAGATCGACGCCGCCCGGTTCGATGCCGTACGCCGATTGAATTTCGGCGACCTGCGCGTCGAACATCCGGTGCGTGTACAGCACGCCCTTGGGGGGGCCCGTGCTGCCGGACGTGAAAATGATTGCCGCGGGATCGTTGATGCTGGATGCTGGATGCTGGATGCTGGATGCTAGATATCCAGCATCCAGCATTCGCAACTCGTCGAGCGTGAGCCTGCCCCAAAACCATCGCCTGCCTACCGTGACATTCCACCGCGCGCGCGGAAACTTGTGTCGCAACAGCACGCGCATGGCTTGCGCCATGCTGATCGCCACAAACCCTTCCGGTTGCGCTTCCTGTAAGCAACGAATCAAATTGCGCCGTCCAAGTCCAGGGTCGACGAGCACGATCACCATACCGGCACGCAGCAGCGCGAACACCAATGTGACGAATTCAATGCCGGGCCGCACAAGCAGGGCAAGACGCGTGCCCTGGGGAACGCCCCATGCCGCCAGGCCACGCGCCACGCGGGTCGCGTCGGCGTCTAACTCGGCGAACGTGGTCGTCGCGTAATCTGCGCCGGAATCGCCCCGCCGCTTTCCTGCATAGCCGGGCGAAGCTCGTTGTGGGCACGCTACCGCGATGGCGTCCGGCATGTGGGCTGCCACTTCGGCAAGCCGATCGGCCACATTCAGTCGCAGATCGGGCGCACAAATCGTCGCATTCGAAACAAGGGCCATGACCACGAGTTTAGGTCAGGCAGAAGGGCGTGACAACGCTCGGCCCGTGGCGGCAGGCGGCCCGCCTGCAAAAGAATTACCGGCGGGCCGACGGTACGTACGAATGCGTTCACCGCGTCGCCGACCAACTTGGCCGCGCCTTTGCCATTCGCGCAGACTCCGCCGACAATGCTCGCCGCTCCGGCGACCACGCCGTCCGCTTGGGAGTTGGCGACGCCGCCGCCTCACGCGTTTCCGTCGTCTCCCGCGGCCGACTCACGCGAGGCTTCGGTCGGGCCGCCTCACTGTTGGCCGACACGGTAGGCGGCGGCTCGAGCGACGCGCGCCACGAGCTTTTCGCTTCGTCATTTTCTTCAGGCAATCCGCCCGGCTGGCCCGGCCGGGCAATCGTCCAGCCACCGTCGAAAATCTCTGTCTCCACCGGTGGTATATCGCCTTCCAACGATTCCTCGATTGGCTCGTCCGCCAAAAAATGGTCGGGACCAGCGTCGTCATAAACGGCCGCGACTATCGGCGGCTCTTCGGAATCCATTTGCTGCGGCGGCATTTTGCTTTTCGACGAGAATAGGCTCGCGCTTTGCAAATCGATTGCCGCGTGAGCCAGTAGCTTGCCGCCGTGACGCGAAATCAGCCGCACCCACAATTCGGATGCGTCGATCGCGGGCGAATCCGACGGCAATTCCAGATGAAAGCGTATGGTCTTGCTTTCGCCGCTCGAATCGGCGGACGCTTGCACATCCCGCGGCCGATAGTCCCACCGTGCAACACTATCCTTGCCGCCATCGCCGTTCGGCGCCATTAGCATTAGCGACAAAGCGCCAGCGAATTCCACAGCGTCGCCGTCCGCATTGAGCGGTTGTACTTCAACAACCATTCGCGGTCCGCCGCCAGCTTCGTTCGCAACGACTTCGCCGTGCAGCCAGACATCGCTTGCGACGAGCGCTTCGTCGGCTGGCTCAAACGCGACTGCTCGGGCAGCGTTCGACTCGTCATCGGTGCCTTGCGCGCTCGCCAATGTGACTCGGTGGCGAGAGCCGTCGTGGGGCGAATTCGAACTGGATTCGTCGGACGTGGTTTCCTCCAGCGGAGGGACGTCCGGGGTTTGCAAATCCGGCTGCGGGACTGTACCGTCGCTCGGCGGCGTCACCTCAATATTCGGCCCGGCTGGCGCTGGCCGCGTTCCATGGATCGTGCGCGGCGCGCCGCCGTTTTCCGCCAATTGACGCTTGAGCGCCGCGTTCTCCGTCCGGTATTTGCACACGAGCTGTTGGTACTGCTCCAGATAATCCTCGAGGGCGTACAGCTCATCTTCCTGCATCCGCAGCTCGCGCGCCACCTGGTCGTATTGCCCGCCGGTTTGGCAGCCTGCGACCAACATTGGCAACAAGATCGCGCACGCCCAAACAGTGGACGACGTCCACGCGAGTCGCTTTGATTGCGAACGATAAGCCACGACGGGGATCCGAAAGAAAAGCGATTGTGCCGACGCCGAGAGATAAGCGCGGTCCGGGCGGCGCCGGTTTCCGGGCCAATCAATACGAAATCGCCCGGCGACCGTCAAGCGGAAGTGATGATAGCGACGATCGATGAATTCAAGCCCGACGGACTGGTCGCTTTAGCGACCAGTCAAACTGCGCTCGATTCAAAAGCGTGCCAGCTACGCTATCGCCTTATTCGGCGCCAAGCTGGTGATCACCTTATCGATCAATCGATATTCGAGCGCTTCCTCGGCCGACATGAATTTGTCGCGGTCGGTGTCCTTCTCGATCATCTCCAGCGAGCGGCCCGTGTGATTGAATAGGATGCGGTTGAGCCGCTCCTTGGTTCGCTTGTATTCGGCCGCGTGGATGATAATGTCCTCAGCCGATCCTTCCATGCCGGCCGACGGTTGATGGATCATGATCCGGCTGTTGGGCAAGGCATGCCGCTTCCCCTCGGCGCCGGCGGCCAGCAGCACGGCGCCCATCGACGCACATTGGCCAAGACAATAAGTCGCCACGTCGCACGACACAAACTGCATCGTGTCGTAAATCGCCATCCCGGCCGTCACGCTGCCGCCCGGCGAATTGATGTACAGGTGAATGTCCGCCTTCGGGTCGTCCGATTGCAGGAACAACAGCTGCGCGACCAGGCTGTTGGCGACGTCGTCGTTTACCGCCGAACCGAGAAGCACGATGCGGTCCTTCAGCAGGCGGCTGTAAATATCCATCGCCCGCTCTTCGCGGCCACTCTTTTCGATGACGTAAGGGATGAGGTTCATGGCGTGTTCGCTGTGTGTGTTTTTGAATTGATGAGGTGTTCGGTGCGACTATTTCGGATTGCGGATTGAGTTTCATGCTTCAATCCGCAATCCGAAATCCGAAATCGAACTACTCCTCGTCTTCCTCGCCGCCAGGCTGCTTAAGCAGGATGTCGTCGACGATGCCGAACGCCTTGGCCTCGTCAGCCGTCATGTAGAAGTCGCGATCGGAAGCTTTGGCGATTTCCTCGATCGTTTTGCCCGTGTGCTTGGCCATGATTTCGTTGAGGGCCGAGCGCGTGCGCAGGATTTCGTTCGCCTGAATCTCGATATCGGAAACCTGGCCCCCGACACCGCCGTGCGGCTGGTGGATCATGATCTTGGCATGCTGCAAAGCGAAACGCTTGCTCTTCTCACCGCCGGCCAAAAGGACGGCTCCGCCGCTGGCCGCGAGGCCCACGCAATACGTGGCCACCGGGCAGGAGATCATCTGCATCGTGTCGTAAATCGCAAGCGTGGCGGTCACGCTGCCGCCCGGCGAATTGATGTAGAAGTGGATATCCTTGCGGCGATTTTCGCTCTGCAGATACAAGAGCTTCATCACCAGCTCGTTGGCGTTGCCGTCGTAAATCTCGCCCTGCAGGAAAATCACGCGGTTTTCCAGCAACAGGTCGCCCAGCGTCATCTGCCGCTGGCGCTGATAATCGCGCATCGCCTGGGCGGCCAGCTCGGTCGGCAGGTGGCCGCGTTCGAATTCGGAAAGTCTGCTCATACGGGAATCCTTCGTCGGGAGTGGCAAACGTCAAGAGGCGGCAACGAAAGCAATCTCATACCCACGTCGAAGATCCGCCGTGGCGGGCTCCGCGTGGGTACGCAATGACCGGACGCTCCGCGTCACTGACGTCGTATTCACCCGCTGCCGCGGATAGCGACTAAGCGCCGCGGAGCGGCGAAGTATTGTGTTCCCACGTCTTCGACGTGGGAACAAGGCCAATACGGCTCACTTCTCCTTGGTTTCTTCCTTGGCTTCAGTAATGACCGGGATCGCACCGCCGGCGCCGCCACCAGCCGCGATCGCAATCGCCTCCGTGTCGGTTTTCTGTGGCTCGTAGGGCTCGTCTTTGAATTTGGCTTCCGACTGCACGAGCTCCAGCACTTTACGTTCGATAATCTGGTTGCGCAGCACGTCCATCAGGCCACGCTTTTCGAGTTGCGCCCGCACGCGTCGCGGCGACTCGCCACTTTGCGCGGCAATCAAGAAAATCTCCTTATCGTAATCGCCCTCGTCGACGTCGAGCTTCTCGTCTTCTGCGATTCGCTCCAGAATGAAGTGCTCCTTGAGAGCCGTGGCCGTGCCGGCCGTGCTATTTTGTCGCAACTGATTCTCGCGGGCACGAATCTCCGCCTCACTGAATCCGCTGCGCCTGAGTTCCATCACGGCCCGTTCCAATTCGCGGGCACTCTGCCGTTCGAGGAGACCCGATGGCAGCTCCCAATCGGCGCTCTTGACCAAGAGCGCCGAGATCTGGCTCCGCGCGATTTTTTGTTGTTGATAGTCAAGTTGACGATTGAGATTCATGCGGATCGCGTCGCGCAGCTCCGCCTCGGTTTCGAAGCCGCCAATCTCCTGCAAAAACTCCTCAGTCAGTTCGGGCAGTTTCAACTTCTTGACGTCCAGCACCTCGAATTCCAGCCGCACTTTCTTGCCGCGCAGATCGGTGTTCGGCGCATCCTTGCTGAGCGTCACCTCGGCCGCACGCTTGTCGCCCTCTTTGGCCCCCTTCATGAGCTTTGCGAAGCCATCCAGCCGCGCGTCGCGGAAGCTCAGCGTGGGACGTATGCGAATCACGGCTTCCGGCTCGCTCGCGACCTGCTTTCCGTCGGCGGTTGCCGTGATGTTGGCCGAAACGTAATCGCTCTCTTCGGCCGGCCCGTCGTGCGGCACGAGCTGGCCGTAGCGCGACAGCATCTGCTCAAGCTGCTCGTCGATGTCGGCGTCGGTGAATGCCCGCACGGGCCGCTTGAGCGACAGCCCGCGCCACTTGGGCAAATCGAACTCGGGCCGCACTTCGATCGTGAACTCGAACGTCATCGGCCCGTCTTTGGGCACTTCCACCGCTTCGAGATCAAAGTCCGGCTCGCTGATCGCCGTGAACCGCTGGTCCTCGCTGATCTGCTCCAAGCTGTCCAGCAACAGCGAGCTCTTCACCTGGTCGGAGACCTCATCGCGATAACGATTCTCGACGACCTTCCGCGGCGCGCGGCCAATCCGAAAACCGGGAACCGCCGCCGTCGGCATCATTTCGCCAAACGCATCGTCGAAATAGCGATCGATATCGGCGCGAGAAATTGTCACCGTCACGTGACGCTCGCACGCGCCGGGGCTTGTGACCTGAACGTCGAGTTCCAAACGCTCGGCCGGCGCATCGTCGCCCGACTCGACGGCCACGCCCGCCGAATCCTTGTCATCGCCCAGCTTGTCGTCATCATTTCGATCGGCGGTCATTGCAAGCGATCCCTTCTGTAGCTGGGGTCTGTGACCCTGGCGATACTGTAGCTGGGGTCTGTGACCCCCGGCCGCAAACGCAACCGGCCTCACAGAGGCCTGCTACAACTTGTCCCCAAAGCGAAGCGGCCCGCGCCCTTTGAATCCCCAAAAGCGCGGGCCCGCGTATGTTTGGCTTTCCAGCCTGACTGTATGGTATCGTGTCAGGCTGGAAAGCCGAACATACAAGAGCGGGTGATCGGATTCGAACCGACGACAACAACGTTGGCAACGTTGTGCTCTACCAACTGAGCTACACCCGCGTTTGGCGGGCAAAAAACAGCCGCCAGGCGCGTCGGGCGCCAGAACCGAATTATAAACGTCACCGGGCGGCTTGCAAGGGCGGCACGCAGCGGGTAGTCCTACAAGCCTCGTTCCCACGTCGACAATGCTGCTCTTCAAGAAAAAATTTCTGCCCGCCATCCGCTCCGGCGAGAAAACGCAAACGATCCGGTTGTGGAAATTCCGCCACATGCGGTCTGGCCAGCAAAGCTACATCCCCGGCATCGGACGCATCCGCATCACCTCCGTCGAACCGGTCGACATCGACGCGCTCACCGACGCCGACGCCATCCCCGACGGCTTTCCCACGGCCGTCGCCCTGCAGACCGAGCTTCGCACGATCTACGGTGAAAAACTCGCACAGGGGTACAAGGCGTTTCGCATCGTGTTCAAGCGCGCGGCGGAAAGCTAAACCGCAAGCGGATGCGGCGCGTTCGTTGGGGCTGCGCGACTTCCGCTTGCGGCTTAGCGAATCGCCGCCACATCAATACGCAAACACCTCATTCATCGCCTGCATCAACTCCCCCCGATGCATCAGCATCTGCGTGACGCTCAGCGCCAATAGCGCCAGCGACACAACCAACAGCCCAATCGCCCGCGGGTTCGACTTCACGCGCACCGGCGCGAGCGCCCGCCGCAGCTCGCGCGCAAGACGCCGCCAGCCGTCGATGTTTTGTCGGCTGCCGCTGGCGATGAGCGACACGTGCCGCATCACGTCGAAGCTATCGAGATGAAGCTGAACTCCAAGCTCGGGCAAAATCAAGTGATTCCCGGCCCACCGCGCGTCTGGATCGAGCCGGCTCGCCGTCTCCGCTAACACCGGATGCAATTCTTCCATGCTGACGTTGTAAACCACGAGCCGCGGGCGCGATAACAACACCACGAGCAATAGCAACAACCAATAGAACAACAGCAGCACTAGCCAAATGTAATCGCCGAGCTCGCGCGTTGCCGCCATCGGCCGAAACAACTCCAGCGGCCCAACAAACACCAACCCGGAGAGCGCGATGCCGAGCGCCGTAAGATCGCTGCCGCCGGACGTGATGAATGGCCGTCGCCGCGCATTGACGATTCCCAACAGCAGCACGTACGCCGCGACCGGCACCAAGGCGATCGCCAGCCGAAATGGGTCAACGGTCATCGCGACTCAATTCCCGGGCCAGTTTCATTTGAGCGGCCAACTGCTCGCTGCGAAGCCGCGCATAATTCTGCCGCGTCGCCCAAACATCGATCGCCGCCAGCAGCAAGATGCACCCACACGCCCCGGCAAGCGACGCCACATACAGTACCATCGGCCAGGGCCGCAGCGGCACTAAGGGTCCCATACCAATCGCCAGCCCGAGCGCGCCGATGATCGCACTAGCCTGCGTCCGCCGTCGATATTGAGCCTGCGCAAACCGCCGATCGCGATCACTCAACGACGGATCCTGCTGGGCCCCCCGCCAACTCCGCCGATGCATGTCCAGCATTAGGCCCGAAAGCCCAATCAGCACAAGCGAAGTTGCGTAGACCGTGACCATCAACCCCCCCCAGCCGCTTGCGGCTTAGCGCCCTCCGCCTGCTGCCCCTTCAACCACTCATAAACCACCCATCCCACTTTCGCCAGCGACGTTGGCGAACAGCGCTGCGGCGTATCCATCGTCGTGTGCCAGGCCGGGTAGTCAAAATCGATGATGTCGCAGGTCGGAATCTTGGCCGTGTTGCGCAACGGAAGGTGGTCGTCCTTCACTTCGTACCGTGCCCGCGGAATGAACTCGTCCACGCCCAGCCGGGCCGCCGTCGCCCAGATCTCTTTCACCAGCGGCCGCGTGTCTCGCCAAGTAACGCTGTTCCGCTCTTGATAGAGTTGCAGACTTTCGTCGCCCACCATGTCGAGCACCACACCCCAGCGATACTTGTGCTCCGGCGGCTGGCGAATATACTGCTCGGCGAACCACGTGCTGCCGAGAAGGTACGGATCGCGTTTTTCCTCGTATACCAGCTCTTCACCGTCCACAAGCAAAAAATCGACACCGACCGGACCCTCGAGCTTCGGCATGAGGTGGGCGAGCTCCATCAAGAGCGCGGTGCCGCTCCCCCCGTCGTTCGCGCCGATAAATTTGCCGAAACGCTGTTGCACGGGATTCGGATCGCGATCGGGAAGCGGCCGCGTGTCATAATGGGCGCACAGCAGTATTCGCTCCTTACGATCCGGATGCCACTCGACGATCATGTTCGCCATCGGCACTCGCTCGCCGCCGAGCGGATTGGCCGCGCGAAACTTCTGCATCGTCACTTTGCCGCCCAGCTTTTCAAAGTGCTCGCGCAAAAGCTCCTGCTGCTTCTGCATGGCCGCCGACCCGCTCGGCCGCGGTCCAAGGGCACAAAGTTGTTCCAGATAACGAAACGCACGCATGCCATCGAGCGGGTTTTTCGGCGGCTGGCCGAAGCACGCGGCCGAGCTCCAAACCATGACGAACGAAAATGCCGCGAACCTAACCAGCATCCAGCGATCCGTCGTGAAGAGTTTCATGCTGTCATTCTACGGCTGGAAACTGCGTTCCGGCGACCGTAAAACGCTGGCCAATCCGGGGATTCCAGCGATTCATAGCCTATCTTGCTGCGTTTGTGCCGGATTCCTAGAATCCCGCTCCTCCTCTCGTTCATCCACGGATTGCCCTTATGCTGCCAGCGCCCCAAGACCTCGTCCGACAAATCACCGCCCTGCATGGCGAAACGGTTGTCCATTGGCACACCAATCCGCCCGACAACAGGTACAACGGCCTACTCGGCGTCGTGTGCCAGCAGCATCAATTCAACTACCTCTTGTGGCACGAAGAGGACATCGCGCGCAGCCCAGACGTCTCCGACCGCCGCATCGCCGCCGTCAAGCGCTCGATCGACCGCTACAACCAGCAGCGCAACGACTGGATCGAAAAGTTCGACGAATCGCTAATCGACCTCTTGGCAGCAGAAGGTATTCTGCCCCGCGAAGCGGCCCGACTGAACACCGAAACGCCCGGCAGCGCGACCGATCGACTCTCAATCATGGCGTTACGCATCTACCACTTCGTGGAACAGTTCGAGCGCGAAGGCGCGGGCGAAGCTCACCGGGCGAAAGTG
The DNA here is from genome assembly GCA_022614705.1 of Planctomycetota bacterium. Taxonomy (GTDB): domain Bacteria; phylum Planctomycetota; class Planctomycetia; order Pirellulales; family Lacipirellulaceae; genus JABDGM01. The sequence continues at coordinate 26,411 of JAKEIB010000018.1, forward strand.
CAAGAACGCCTCGACCGCTGCCGGCTCCAACACGCCGACCTGTCGCAAGCGCTCGCAGAACTTTTGGACGACATCTGGAGCGGCCGAAAAGTGCTCAAAGTCTACCGCCAAATGAAAATGTACAACGACCCAACGCTCAACCCGCACCTCTACCGCTCGCAACGTATCGCCGGTTGACCAATCCCGCCGCTTGCGGCTTAGCGCTCTTCGATGACAAAGCCCGTCCCGCCAATCCGCCCGCGACGCATCCTACAGGTAATCAGCCCGTCGCGCATGAGCGGCGCCGAAATGCAGCTCGTGCGCCTTACGCGCCGCATGCAAGACCGCGGCCACACGCTGGACACGATCGTCAAGCGCGGCAGCCCGGCGATCCCCGAATTGCACCGCCTCGGCCTGGCGGCCGAGCCGATGCTCATCAACGGCAAGGCCAATATCGCCGCGCTGGCAATTATCGCCCGCCGCGCCGCCCGCTTTGGCGCCGACTTGATTCAATCTACGCTTTCCACCGCCAGTTGGTGGTGCGGCTGGGTCGATTTCTTCGGCGGCCCGCCCACGATTGGCCACGTGCAAGGATTTACGTCCGCCACCTGGCACCGCCGGCAAACGCACCTTTTGGCCGTTTCCAACGCCGTCAAAGACCACCTCGTGAACGAAGGCATCGAGCCTGAACGCATCACCATCCTGTACAACGCACTTTCGCCGGACGATTTTCGCCCCTCGCGCGACCCCATCCCCGTGCGAGCCGAATTCGGCGCCGATGCGGACACGCCCATCGTCGGCACATTCGCGCACCTCTCCGAAAAGAAGGGCCATCGCGAGTTGTTCGACGCCATGCCGACGGTGCTCCGCACGCTGCCGGCCACACAGTTTTGGATTGTCGGCCAGGGCAAGCTTCTCGACGACCTCGAAGCCGCGGCCCGGCTTAACGGCGTGACTGCCAGCGTCCGCTTCCTTGGCTTTCGCCGCGACGTGGCCGACCTGATGCACGCCATCGACGTCATGGCCCTGCCCTCCCACCGCGAGCCGTGTGCGCTCGTGTATGTCGAAGCGGCCCTTGCGCGAAAGCCGATCATCGGCTGCCGTGCGGGCGGCGCGCCCGAATCGATCGCCGACGGTGAAACAGGCCTCCTGGTTCCCGTTCGCGACAGCGCCGCCATCGCTGCGGCAATCCTTACGCTACTCACCAATCGCGACCGCGCCGCCCAAATGGGCCAGGCCGGCTACGACCGCGCCCGCACGCTATTTGGCTGGAATCGCTTTGTCGAAACCCTCGAAACCGTTTACGAACGCGTGCTCGACGAGCACGGCGACACGTGCCGAACGTCCAATCGTCCCGCCGCTTAACCCCAAAAACGCCACCCAAAATGTCCTCCTTACAACAGTCAGCCCCGGAAATCGCGTCCGCGATCGCATCGACCCACGCATTGCCAGATTTAGCGAAAGCAGTGCCGCTAATCACGCAAAGTCGGAGTCGCGCCCCGCGCGTGCTTCACGCGATCACGCCTTCGCGCATGGCCGGCGCCGAAACGTTTCTTTCGCGACTGCTACGACGGTCATTGCCCGACCAGGTCGTCAACCATTGCGTCTCGAGCCGCAGCCGCGCCAATGGCGAAATGCTGGCTGCCAACATGCCGTTCGATCGTATCGGCATCGGCGGCAAAGGAAACCTGCTGGCCGTGCACCGACTCGGCTGCGCCGCCCGCCGCTTCAGCGCCGACATCCTGCATTCGCACTTGTCCAGCGCGAGCTGGTGGTGTGGCTGGCTCGAAAAACTTGGCGGCCCGCCGTCCGTCGGCCACGTCCACGGCTTCACCTCGGCCATTTGGCACCGTCGCCAAAGCCACCTCATCGCCTGTTCCGCGGCGGTGAAGAAAGACCTCATCGAAAAGGGCATCGCCGGCGACGGAATCACGGTTATGCACTACCCGGTCGACCCGAATGACCAGCGCCCATCACGTTCGCCCGCCGACGTGCGCGCCAAATTCGGCGTGGGCATCGATGCGCCCGTCGTCGGCACGTTCGCGCACCTGTCGCTGAAGAAAGGCTACCGCGAGCTGATTCAAGCCGCCTACCTCGTGCTGCAAACGCTGCCGAAGGCCCAGTTTTGGTGCTTCGGCGACGGCCCGCTGCGTCCCGAGCTGGAGCAAACGGCCCGCGAGCTGGGCATCGCCGACCGCTTCAAACTTTGGGGCTTTCGCCGCGACGTGCCCGATCTCATGCGGGCGATCGAAGTGATGTGCCTGCCGTCGCACCGCGAACCGTTCGGCTTGGTGTACGTCGAAGCCGCGCTGGCCGAGAAGCCGGTCATCGCCTGTGACGCGGGCGGCGCGCCAGAGATTATCTCACACGGTGAAACGGGCCTGCTCATCCCGCCACCGCCGGAGAACGTCACGCCGCTGGCCGACGCGATCTTTACCCTTTTGGATAACCGCGCGCAAGCCGCCGCCATGGGTCGCCTTGGCCGCGAACAAGCGCTCGACCGTTTCGCCTGGCCCGCCTACCTCGCGCGCCTTGCCGATCTGTACGAACGCGTCCGAGATAAAGTGGCCTGACGAAGCTACAGCGCCGTCCCCGTATTGAAGTCCCAAATAACTTCACGCGGAATCAATCCATACACGCCGCGCGTGAACACCTGCTCGATCAGCTCATCCGCCTGCTCGATCGGTGTCTTCGGCACGAGAATAATGTCCGAATCGTTGAGCCAAATATCGTCGGCGGGCACAGGCCGACGGGCATAGAGCGCGCCGCGCAGGTCGAGCATCGTGGCCATCAGCCGCCAATCGTCGCCGCGGCGGAACACAACCACCTGCCGCAGATTCGATCCGGGGTTCCAACCGCCGGCGAGCGCGATCGCTTGCATCGCCGTCGTCGGGCCTTCTAACTCATACCGCCCTGACTGGCCCACTTCGCCGAGCACGTAGATAAACCGCTGCGCGCGTTCCACGAGCACGAGCGTAATCTGCACGCCGGGAATCGCTGCGTCATACCGCGCGTCGATTTCTTGCCGCGCCTCAGACAATGAGAGGCCTTGCACGTACACGCTGTGAATGCCCGGCAACTGGATTTCGCCCGCCGGTGTCACGGTCACGGAAATCTGCAAACCGCCCAGCGTGCCGGCCCGGCTATCGACCGTGTTAAGCAGGTCTTCGAGCTTCGTGCTCACTTCGATGGGCGTCACCGTGATCGCCGGCACTCGGAAGTACTTCTTGTACTGCTCTTCCAACTCGTCGCGCAACGAAGCAATCGTACGACGCGTGGCCCGCACCTGGCCCAACAGCGGCAACGTAATCGTGCCATCGGGCTGCACAACGAGCTCACGGCTAATGTCGTCGTCGGCCGGCGCCAGGTCGCCCTCCCCCGGCGCCGCCGCGTTACTGCCAGCCGTGAGCGACTCCACGCGGATACGATCGCCCACTTCCAATTCGTACGGCCGCGAAAGCTCCTCGCGCGTCCGCCGGTAGTACACCGCCACCACGTCGCCCTCGCGAAGCCGATACTCGGGCACGTGCGGCGCACGAGCATGGCCAACGTATTCGCCCTGAGCGAACTCCTGCCACGGAATCATCCCGCGCGCGTCCCAGCCAACCTCGGCACACGCCCCGCCGGCGGCGCTATCGACACCCCAAATTGGATGGGGCGCCGCCGGACCCAGAGCCTGACACAACCGGATGTCATCGCCGACGACTCGCACCGCCGGCGCATCGCCGCTCGACACGGACGCGCCGACGATACACGCAGCGACGCCGCTCGCGGCAACCGCAAACCAACGCGTAAGTCTCTTCGTTGCGTTCGACACGTACCGTGTTTCCCCATTCAGCGAGCCGGGCCGTCCCCGGCCCCGCCCTTGCCGTCAACGCTCTCACCGCCACTGCAACTGTTTTGGCCCCGTCGCACCCTTCCGTCCCGCCACGCGCGGATCCTGCATCGGCCCCACGTTCTCCTTCGCTCGTCCACCCGGCAGCGGCAGCGATTTGGTCGATTCCACCACCCGCTGCCAAGCCGACTTGGCCGGCGGCTGGCTCACAGGTCGGTTCGCCGTGGCCGGCATGCCAACATTCGGCTGGGCGGCGCGAGCCATCTCGGCCGGCGTGACCCATCGAATTCCAGCCCGACGCGACACGTCGCCCCGCTCCCGCTCCATCGCGGCCAGGCGTTGCGACTCGACTTCATTGGCGGCCGCATGTGCGTGCATTCCCAACCGCTGCTGGGCGACCGCAAGATTGTGGTACGCCACCGCGCTCGGTGCGAAATTGATCGTCTGTTTGAAAAGTCGGGCGGCTTCCTCCGCTCGCCCCGCTCGGCACACCAGCACGCCTAACTCGTTCGCCGCCATATGATTGTTCGGACATGCGGCCAACGCCGCCGCATGCATGGTCATCGCGCGGCGAGTCAGTTGCACATCGTCGTCGCCACGCTCGGAAAGTCGCGCGTAGATTGTTCCCAGTCCGTACAGCGCCATCGAACCTGCTTGATCGCCCGCCACGGCCGCCTTGAGTTGCTCTTGCGCGTAGCTGTGATACATGGCGACCGCCTCGAACGGCGACACGTCTTCCGTTTCACCGTCCGGCAGCACGCTCGTGCGATGCGACGATGCGACTGCCCTCACGTCGAGTTCTGCTTCCAACTGCACGCCGTGCGGCACGAAATCTTCCGCTTCATCGAGCGCCCGCAGGCCCGCCGCCAATGCGCGCGAATGCTCGGCCGAGTCGGCGGCCACGTCCCGCGCCTGTGCCACGCGCCGCAGAACCTGCACGAACTCCGTCCGCGCCGCATACAGCGCGCCACGCTGGGCCAACCCAAAGCCGCGCTGCACCGCCGGCAAGAGCTGCGCCGTCGATTCCACCGCCGTTGCCGCGCAGGGAGTGATGTCAACCAGCTTTTTTGCGGTCGCATCGGCCGCCTCCGCCGCTCGCGGCCTAGCGCGCACAATTGCAGCGCTAGTAGTCGGAGCATGCACAACGTCCGTCGCGTCGCTCGCTTGCCCCAGGCCGCCGTCCGGGGGGGAGCCGGCCGGGATAGCTGCGGATGGCGTTTGTGTTTGAGTCGCTACGGGTGTCGTCTCGTCGACCGACGCCAACGGCGGCAAAAACAGCCGCTGGGCGTCGTTCACGGTCGTTTCAGGTGCCGGCACCGGCGTTGATTCGGCCGCTACCGGCGGCAGGCGGTAGGTCGCTGGCAGGTCGGCATCGACCACCTCTCCCATTCCGGCTGAGCTTTCGGCCGCTGGAGGCGCCGCGTCCACGCCAAATGCCAAAAGGGCGGCCGCAAGACTGGTCGCGATGGAACACCACATTCGAGTCATTGGTCAATCATCGAGGTTCAACGCGGTTTCCGAATCGGGGGAGGCGTACCGTCACCACCGTCGCCTTGCGAACGATCCGTAAAATCAGAATTCGACCTCCAGGAAGGCCGACAACCAGCAAAATCGCGCCCACCGGACGCCGAACGTCACGACCAGCCGGCATAGCCGATACAGGCCGACCCGACGCCTCGAAAGAACCGCTGCCGCCCGCAAATCTTACCCACGCCTATCTAGCTCCGGGGGTGGCACGGTCTGGGTCCGCGAAGGGCGTGGTTGGGCCCAAATTCACCACGCCCATCGCCGCAAATTAACGGAGGGGCTTGCCCCCACTCCGCGTAAGCGGCCGTAGAGTCTGGGCGTGCCACTCTTCCGCTCCCCGCTAGGGCAAGCCAAAGATCAAAACAGCCTTCGCTGTGCCGGCGCCTGCAGCGGATACGCATTGAACCCCAAGTCGCAGAGATGGTCCGCAAATTCCACCGGCCCGTGCGTGCAATAAATCTCACGAGGCTGAACGCGGCGAACCGTCGCGATAAGCTGGTCATAGTCCGCATGATCGGATAGCGGCAGCGCATGATCGACGCCCAAGCGATACTTCGCGCTCGAATCGGCTGCCCAACCCGTCACCGCGATCGACACCGTCCTGCCGAGGCCCGGCAAGCGAAAGTTGCGCGATCCGCGCGGCAACGTCACCACCGCATGACCGTCCAGCGGTCGACCGTCGAACAAACTCACGTCGCCCAGATTCACTCCGCATTCTTCATACACGCGGCTAATCGCATAAATCTCCGGATGCTGCAACACGCTCACGCCCTGCCTCGTGAGCAGCTTCGTTACTTCCTGCGATTTGCCCAGCGGGTATGCGTGAATCACCGGCGTCCGGCCATCGTCCAACGCCCCGAACACGATCTCTAACAGCCCGGCGATCACTTCCTCGCGCGGCGGCAATCGATAGTGCGGCTGCCCGAACGTGCACTCCATGATGAGCGTGTCCGCATGTGGCGGCTCGGCCGCCTCGGCCGTGGCCGACGGGCCCAGCTTGAAATCGCCCGTGTAGAGGAGCGATCGCTCACCATCCTCCGCGAACAACATGGCCGAGCCCAGACAATGGCCGGCGGGGAGCGCTGTCAGCCGCAGCCCGCCAAATTCCAGCGGCGTGCGATATGCCATCTCGCGCACGCGGTTGTGGGGGCCCAAGCGATGCCGATACAACCGCGCGGTCGCCATCGTCGCAAAGGCCAACTCATGCCGCGCGATGTGGTCCGCGTGCGCGTGCGACACAAAACACCGCGGCTGGCGACGGCGCACGTCGACCCCTAACTGTGCCAGGGTCAGGAATAGTCCGGCATTGTAGTGAAACATCATGTCAATTGCGGATTTCGGATTGCGGATTGAATCGAAACAATCCGCAATCCGAAATCCGAAATCGTTTCCCGTATGAACTCTGGCTTTGCTCGAACGCGAGAATCCTATACTATCACAGGCCCAACCGCCTGGAACGCCCGGAGCCGCTTATGCCGTCGTGGATCGAAGTAATCGTCCTTGCCATCGTGCAAGGATTGACCGAATTCATTCCGATCAGCAGCACGGCTCATCTACGTATCGTGCCCGCCTTATTCGGCTGGCAGGATCCGGGCGCCGCGTTCTCGGCCGTGCTGCAAATCGGCACGCTCCTCGCCGTGTTGTGGTACTTCTGGCGCGACATCGTACGCATCTTCAGGGCGATGTGCGCGGATCTCGTGCGTGGAAAGTTGGCCACAACGCAGGACGCACGACTCGGTTGGATGATTGTCGTCGGCACGGTGCCGATCGTTGTTTGCGGCCTGTTGTTCGAAGACCACATCGAAACGACACTGAGATCGCTCTACGTCATGAGCACGGCCTTGGCCGGTGTGGCCGTGCTGCTGGCAATCGCTGAATGGGTGATGGCCCGCCGGCAGGAAACCGGATTCACGGGACGCGAAATCGATCGAGCTCTCTGGCGCGATGCGATTGTCGTCGGCTTCGCCCAGGCCGCTGCCTTGGTGCCGGGCACGTCGCGCTCCGGGGCCACAATCCTCGGCGGCCTGTGCTCGGGCCTCACGCGAGAAGCGGCCGCCCGGTTCTCGTTTCTGCTCTCGATCCCCGCCATCCTGGCCGCCGGCGTGTTTCAATTGTTCGACGCCCGCAGCCAACTTCTGGCCAGCGGCGACAATGCGTTGAAGCTCTGCGTCGCGCTAGTCGTGACGGCCATCGTCGGTTACGCCACGATCCCTTGGCTGCTAGGATTCCTGCGAAAGCGGACCACGCTCGTCTTCATCGTGTACCGACTACTGCTCGCCGGGCTGCTTCTTTTCCTGCTTGCCACCGGACGAATTTCCTGAGGACGGAGACTGCTTTTTCTCCGCATTGTTCGCCTCCGCCGCCTTCTCGTCGCGGCGAATGACGCCGAACAAATGGCCGCCGTGCTTGCCATGTTTCCAGTAGCCGGCATAATGATCGGCGAAGAACATCACCCGCGCCGAAACGGTGCCGAAACCCGGCAGCCCCACGTCATCGACCACGATCACCGGCGTATCGCCCGCCCAGCGGACCGGCAGCAGCAGAGGAATCGTGACGTCGTGCTCGCCGTACTGGATGCGGGCCGGGATGAGCCAGAAATTGCCCTCGATTTTTTTCACGTCGCCGAGCGTGTATTTTTCGCGCGACAGCTTGGTCGGGTCCACACCTTCGCCCGTGCTGGTGAAGCTGCCCTCGAGCGTCGCATTGCTCAGCATCTTGCTGAACGCCGCCTCCAGCTCCGCCTGCCGCGGCGACGGATCGGCCGCCTTCGGCGTTGATACAGCGGCTGGCCGGCGCGGCCGCTCCGCGCCTGCGCGACCACCATGAAGCAAAATGACTCCGACAACGACAACACCAGCGCAGCGGATCGAATGGCGCAACATCGTGAAACTCCTCCGTACAAACAGCAGGGGCCGGTTGACCCCGATAGTTTATCGTGTCCGATTCGCCGCCGCAGGGAGTAGCTGAATTCGCAAGAATTCAGACATCTAGCGATGTGCTGATCGAAAGTCGAAGGATTTTGAACAGGAGTGAACAGAGAAAACTGAGAATCAGAAATCTCTGTTCCCTCAGTTTCCTCCTGTTCAAAATGACCCGCCTAACGCATGTTGCCGTAGAACTGGGCCGTGTCCATGTAGCGGGCTGGCGAGCCCATGCCGGCGGCCCGGCTGGCCTCATATTGTGGCGCCGCCCCCACGCTCGTCATGCTTTGAATCTGTCCGCGCAGCTGCTGGATTTCACGCTGTTGAACGCGGTTCGTGTAAAGTTGCTCGATCTGCGGACGCACCAGCGTGAAATAGTTCGGCACGTTCTGCGGGTCGTTATCATCCCGATCAAGGTTCAAGTACGGACTGAGCGTCGGCTCGCTTTCGATATTCTGAAACGGTTTCGACTGCCGGCGAGTCGGTCGCGGCGCATTGGGCTGAGCCGCCACGCGACGCGGAAACTGACTCAACGTCGCGCGCGCCGAAGCGCCGCCGTAAAAACT